>JBEBXD010000095.1:0-16592 GCA_040391845.1 Tsukamurella paurometabola
CGTCCGCGCGGACGAGCTGCGGGCCGAGGGATTCGCCACCTACCCGGTGCCGCCGGCCCGCCGCTCGGTGGGCGGCCTGCTCCGCGCGCGGTCCGCCGCCCGCCGAGCGGTGCTGGCCGCGGCGCCGGACGTGATCGTGGCGCACAACGTCTCCGCGACCGCCGTCGCCCGGGCCGCGCGCCCGGGAGTGCCGGTGGTCACCGTGTTCCACGGCGTCGGGGCGGACGACCACCGCTCCGCGGCGCGGGTGCTGCGGCTGACCTCCGATCACGTGGTCGCGGTCTCCCTGGCCGTCGCGGACCGGCTGCGGGCCGCCGGGCTGCGGGGCGTCCCCGTCGAGGTGATCCGCAACGCCGTCCGCCCGCCCGCGCCGGTGGACCCGGCGGTCGCTCGCGCCGAACTGGGCCTGGGCGGTGAGGCACCGGTGGTGCTGTGCCTCGCGCGGTTGGAGAGGCAGAAGCGGCACGACGTGCTGCTGGACGCGTTCGCCCGCCTGGACGCCGGGGTGCTGCTGCTGGCCGGCGACGGCGCACTGCGCCCGGACATCGAGCGCGCCGCGGCGTCCCTGGGCTCGCGGGTGCGGATCCTCGGCGCCCGCACCGATGTCCCCCGGCTCCTCGCGGCCGCCGACGTGACGGTGCTGACCAGCGACTGGGAGGGGCTGCCGATGGCGGTCCTGGAGTCGATGGCCACCGGCACGCCGGTGGTGGCCACCGACGTGGACGGCCTGCGCGAGGCGCTCGGGCGGGGCGGGGGAGTGCTGGTGCCACCCGGCGACCCGGCTGCCGTGGCGGCGGCGCTGGCGGCGTTGTTGGGCGATCCGGCGGCCCGCGCGGCGGCAGGCCGCGCGGCGGCCGCGGAGATCGAGCTGCACTACCGGCGCGAGGCCATGACTGCAGCGTACGACGACCTGCTGAAGCGGGTCCTGGACAGAGGGAGTCGATGAAAGCCAACCTGAACACCACCCGCGCGGCGCTGGCCGCGGTGGCGGTCGCGGCGCTGGTCGTCGCGGGCGTCTTCGCGGTGTTCGCGACCCGGCCCACGCAGTACGAGGCGAGGGTGGGCATCGTCTCCGTGCCGACGTCGGCGAGCGACCAGTCGGCGCAGGCGTTCGGCCCCGTCGTCGCGCTGACCGTGCCCGGGGTCGTGGACCTGGTGCGCAGCCCCACGACGCAGGAGCGCGTGCGCCGCGACGTACCCGGTGCCCCCTCCGATCTCGACGACGCGACCACCGTGGGCGTGGTGCCAGGCTCCGGGCTGGTGCGGATCGCGGTGCGCGCCCGCAGCGAGGCGACCGCCGTCGCCGCGGTGCGCGCGTATCAGCGGGCCGTCGTGGGGGCGAAGCTGTTCGGTCACGTCGGAGAGCTGCGCCCGCTCGGCGATCCGACGGTGCGCCGCACCTCCCCGGACCTGCCGCTGGGCGTGGGGTACGGGCTGGCGGCGGGCCTCGCCTCCGGGGTGATCGCCTTCGCCGCCCTGTGGCTGCTGGCGGTGGACCGCGACCGCCGCCTGCGCCGCGGCCTGGTGCGGGCGGGCATCCGCAAGCCGGTGCCGCTCCTGCACGGCGACGGCCGCGACTCCCTGGACCAGATCGACGTGCTGCAATACGTCTCGGGCCGGCCCGTGCGGGTGGTGCCCGACGGCCCGGCGCTGGGGCCGGCCGCAGGGCTGCTCGAGGCGTCGCTGCGGCGGCGGGGTGTGCCGATGGCCGCGGACGGCGCCGATGCCGCGGCCGTCGTCGTGGTCACGCACGCGGACGCCGACGGCAGGGGGATCACCGCCACCGCGTCGGTGGTCGCCGAGCCGGCCGCGGTGGTCGCGGTGGTGGCGCTCGACGGTCCGCCGCCCGCCCCGGCCCCCGAGACCGATCCCGAGACCGATCCCGACGCCGCGCCCGAGCCGGACCCCGATACCGAGAGCGACCGGTGAGGATCGCCTACCTCCTCACCCAGGACCGCGGCGGCCCCGTCGACGTGACGACCCGTCTCGTGGCCACGCTGCGCGAGCGGGGCCACGACGCCGTGCTGTTCGGCCCCGAACCGGCCCGCGGCGCCGTTCTCGTGCGGGGCGCGCACGTACCGGTCACGGTGGGGCGCAAGGGCGATCTGCGGGCCGCCCGCGGCGTGCGCGCCGCGCTGCGCGACTTCGCCCCCGACCTGGTGCACGCCCAGGACCGGCGGGCCGGGCTCGTGCTCGCCGGCGCCCGGCGCACGCCCGTCGTTCACACGTATCACGGTGTGCCCGAGGATGTCTCGCTGGCCTGGTTCGCCGGCGTGCGCGGCGCCGCGCCGCCGTCGCGGTACACGCGCGCCGTGCTCGCCGGCGACGCCGTCCTGGCTCGCTCGCTGACGCGGACCGTCGTACCGGCGGAGGCGATGGCCCGGTTCCTGCGCTCCCGCCTCCGGGTGCCGCCGGCGCGGATCGAGCACATCGACAACGGTGTGCTCCCCGGCCCCGCGGGCCCGCCCGTGCGGCGCGTGCGGCGCCTGCTGTTCGTGGGACTACTGGTGCCGCGCAAGGGATTCCCGACTCTGCTCGAGGCGATCGCACGCCCCGGCGTCATGCCAGCGGACGCGGTTCTGGACGTGGCGGGCGACGGGCCCGCCCTGGCGGGGGCGCGCGCCTACCTGGACGGACCCGGCGCGGCGGTGCGCGGCCGCGTCCGGTTCCTCGGCTTCCGCGCCGACGTGCCGCACCTGGTGCGTGCGAGCGACGCGCTGGTGCTGCCCTCGGAGATGGAGCAGCAGCCGGTGGCGATCGCCGAGGCGATGGCCGCCGGGCGGCCGGTGGTGGCCACCGACACCGGCGGCGTCCGGGAGATGCTCGATGTTCCCGGCGCGGCCGGATTCCTCGTTCCTCCGGGCGATCCGGTCGCCCTCGCGGGCGCGCTCACCCGGCTGTTCGGAACCACGGACGCGTCGGGCTACGGCGCCGCGCTGCGGGAGCGGGCCCTGACCCGGTACACCGCGTCCGGGTGCGCGCAGGCGCACCTGCGCCTGTACGGGTCAGCGCTTGCGCAGCACCGCGCCGGTGTACGGGGCCAGCGGTAGCGCACCGTCGACGGGGCTGCCGTCGATCTGCGTGAGCCCCGACGGCGGCACCACCGTCTGCGGCTCGCCGGAAGTGTTCACGGCGACCCACCCGCCGGTGTAGCGGCGCTGCCACACGCCGGTGTCGAGCGGGGCGGGGTCGGCCGCCGGCTCACCCAGCGGAAGATCGAGGTAGAAGCTGCTGAGCGGGGAGTGGTAGTCGCCGTCCGTGGTCACCGTCCAGCAGGTGCGGGAGTTGGAGAACAGGGCGGCGGCGGCGAACCCGGTCAGCCGCTCCTGCGACGTGCGGGCCTGCGTGACGAGCAGGGTCAGGCCGGCGCCGGGATCCACCTGGTTCGCCCGCAGCTCGGTGAACGCCTGCCCGCTGATCACCCTGCCGAAGAACTCGTCCATTCCCCCGCCGAACCGACTGTGCGTGCCCCAGCGGGCGTCGCCGGGAATCGAATCGGCCACGTTCGGCACCAGGATCGCCCCCTCGGCAGCGAGGCGTTCGCCCGCCAGCGTGATCAGGTCGGCGAGCCCGTCGCGCAGCAGCCGGTCCGAATCCGCGTTGTTCGAGGTGCCCGCGAACCGGCCCGGGTGGTACACGCCGAGGCGGGTGAGATCGTTGTCGGCGAGCACACCGTCCCAGCCGTTGGCCTTCACCTCGCGGGCCACCGCCTCGGTCCACGCCCGCTGGTACGCCGCGTTCCACACCGCCATCTGCCAGTGCCGGCCGAACTGCCCCCATTCGATGCGCCGCCCGTCCTGATCGGTGGCGAACCAGTCGGGGTGCATGCGGTTCGCGGCCGCGTACCCCACCCCGGAGGGCAGCAGCGCGGCGTCGTCGCCGTCCACCACCGCGCCGGCGTAGTCGCGGGTGCTGGACAGGTCCTTGTACACCAGCACCTTCGCGGTGCGGTTGACCGCGCGGATCCGTTTGGCGGCGTCCAGGTCCCACGCGTTGAGCACCACCACCGACATCCGCGGCGCGAGCGCGTCGATCTCCTTGTCAGTCGGGGTGCGCCCGATCGCGTACCAGTAGCCGCACACCGCCGACGCCGCCGCGCCCGGGCCGGGCGTGTGCGTACGGCCGGTCCCGCCGCAGCCCGCGGTCGCGAGCAGGGTGATGGTCAGGGCGATCCGCAGCAGCCTCCGCATCACACGCCCAGGTGGCGCTTGAGCCGGGTGGCGATCACGGTGCGGGCCTCGCGCCGCGCGCGAGCGGCGCCGATCGGCAGCCGCCGGGCGGTGCCGTCTATCCGGGCGCGCAGCAGCCGGTAGTCGCGCGTCGACGGTGCGCCGGTCCACGTCTGCGCCGCGAACTCCGCCAGCGCCTGCGCCTCGGGACGGGCGCCGGCGTCCTCGTCGAGTGCCGCCTGGGCGAAGCGCACCGCGTGGCCGGCGAGCGCGCGGTGCGCCTGCGCCCGGGCCGCGCCCGCGTCGATCCCGGCGATCCCGTCGATCGGCGCACCGTCGAACACCGTGCGCCGGTTCCGGAGATCTCCGAGCACCCCGCCGGGCAGCTGCAGGTGCAGATTGGCGCCGTGGACGCGGAAGTAGCCCTGGTGCGCGCCGTTGATCCGGCCGACGCCGCCGTGCGCGGCCGCTGTGATCCACAGGCTCATGTCCGAGGCATCGGGGTCGGCGGGGTCGTAGCCGCCCACCGCCCGCAGTACGGAGCTGCGCATCACCACCTCGGGGTGCCGGATGAAGTTGCGGCCGGAGCGGTAGAGCCAGCCGATCCATTCCGGGCCGCTCCACGTGGTCCAGCTGAGGGCGCGCTCGCGCGGCGGCGGTGGCGCCGTGTCGAAGACGGGGCAGTGTCCGTACACGAAGGCGGTCTCGGGCCTGGCCTCGAGTAGCGCGACGGCCCGGGTGACGGCGCCGCGGGGCAGCAGGTCGTCGGCGCTGAGCACCACGCAGTAGTCGCCGGTGACCTCCGCGAGCCCGGCGTTGAAGTTCTCGATGTACGGGATGTTCCGTGGCTGCCGGAGAACGCGGACCCGGTGATCGCGCGACGCCCGGCGCTCGGCGATCGCCGCGCTGTCGTCGGTGGATCCGTTGTCGGCCACCACCACATCGATGTCGAGCCCGGGATGGTCGAGCGCGCTGGTTATCGCCGCGTCGAGGTAGCGGCCGTAGTCGAAGTTGGGGACCACGACGGTGACCGACGCCCGGGTGCGCAGCGGCGCGGCGCGGTGCAGCGCGGGCATGACCCCTCCTCCGTACGACGTTTTGCGATCACATTACCCCTCCCCGGCGAGCGCGAAACGGCCGTCCGCCGTCTGCTCGATCAGGCCGTCCACCAGCAGCGAGTCCAGCGCCCGGTCGCGCTGGGCGTGGTCCCGCTCCCACGCGAGGTCGAGCTGGGCGCGGGCCACGGCACCGTCGGACGCGCGCAGCACGTCGAGCAGTCGCCCGCGGGCCTGCCGGTCGGTGCCCTCGTACTTCTGCACCCTCCGCGGGGCGACGGTGCCCTGCGGCGCCCCGGCCGCCAGCCACGCGCAGTCCGCGTGGACCGGGCACTCGCCGCAGCGCGGCGACCGGGCCGTGCACACCAGGGCGCCGAGCTCCATGAGGCCGGCGGAGAGCCTGGGCCGCCGCGCCGCGGGCACGGAGTGCAGCGCCGCCGTCGCCGCTGCCAGGTCGCGCTTCGCCGACGGTGCCGCCGCAGCGGATTCGCCCGCGGCCGCCCGGGCGAGAACCCGGCGCACGTTGATGTCGACGACCGGAACGTCCTGCCCGAACGCGAAGCACGCCACGGCCCGCGCCGTGTAGTCGCCCACGCCGGGCAGCGAGAGGAGATCGTCCACCGCGGCGGGGACGGCACCGTCGAACCGCGCGACGATCGCCTGCGCGCAGGCGTGCAACCGCATCGCCCGCCGCGGGTAGCCGAGCCTGCCCCAGGCGCGGACGGCGTCGGCGGGCACGGCCGCCGCCAGGCCCGCGGGGGAGGGCCAGCGGCGCATCCACTCCCGCCACACCGGCTCCACCCGCGCCACCGGGGTCTGCTGCAGCATCACCTCGCTGACCAGGATCGCCCACGCGCCGACACCGGGTGCGCGCCACGGCAGGTCGCGCTCGGCCCGGTCGAACCAGGCGAGCACCGGTGTGAAATCCGTCGCTGTTCGACGGTCGCCGCCGTAGGACACATGCACGTGGAGCAGTATGGGGGACATGCCCACTTCGACTCCGCCCGGCGCCTGGCGCGCACTCCGTGAAGGCA
Source organism: Tsukamurella paurometabola (assembly GCA_040391845.1). Taxonomy (GTDB): domain Bacteria; phylum Actinomycetota; class Actinomycetes; order Mycobacteriales; family Mycobacteriaceae; genus Tsukamurella; species Tsukamurella paurometabola_B. The sequence continues at coordinate 6,259 of JBEBXD010000095.1, forward strand.
ACCGCAGGTTCGTTGCCGGCACGCCCCAGCACCCGAACCAGGGCGCCAGCCGCGTCGCGGAGCTCGCCGGCGGCCAGCAGCCCACCGCGGTGCTGTTCGGCTGCGGCGACTCCCGCGTGGCCGCCGAGGTGATCTTCGACCAGGGCCTCGGCGACATGTTCGTGGTGCGCACCGCCGGTCACATCCTGGACGCCGCGGTGATCGGGTCGATCGAGTACGCGATCGAGATCCTGGGCGTGCCGCTCATCGCGATCCTCGGCCACGACAGCTGCGGCGCCGTCGCGGCCACCGTCCAGACTCTGGACACCGGCACGATGCCGCCCGGGTTCATTCGCGACATCGTCGAGCGGCTCACCCCGTCGGTCCTCGCCGGGCGCCGCGAGGGCCTCACGGACGTCAACGACATCACCGCCCAGCACGTGATGGAGACCAGCTGGCTGCTCATGGAGCGCTCGCGGATCATCGCCAAGGGCGTCGAGGAGGGGCGGGTCGCGATCGTCGGCCTCACCTACGAGCTGGCCGAGGGCAAGGTGCACCTGCGCGGCTCCGTCGGCGAGATCGGCGAGGACGCGACCTCGCCGTTCCGGGCCGTGCGGCCGGAGTGATCTCCGCCGATTCGTGACACGCCGCCGCAGGTCAGCGGCGTGAGGCCGGGGGAACGTTACCGTTGAGCCGTGCTTGAACCCCACGGACCCCTGCCGCCCGAGATCTACTGGCGCCGCCGCGTGCTGGCCGCCGGCTTGGCGCTGTTCGCCGTGATCGTGGTGGTGCTGCTCATCGTGTTCGTCGGCCGCGGCGGCGGCGATTCGGAGAACGCCGCGTCGGCCTCCTCGGTCTCGTCGTCGCCGGTCACCACCGGCTCCCTGCCCCCGTCGCAGGCGGCCGACGGTGCCGACCCCTCCGCCGCGCAGGGCGGGGGCGGTGGCGGCGCGCCGCAGTCCGGCGCCTCCCAGTCCGGCTCCGCGGGATCGGGATCCGCCTCGGCATCGGCGAATCCGTCCGGCGCCGGAGTGCCCACCCCGGGAGCCGTGGTCGCGGGCGGGCCCTGCCCGGATGCCAACATCTCCGTGGTCGTAGGCGCGGACAAGGCGACCTACACGCTCGGCGAGCAGCCGACCTTCGAGGCGACCGTGACCAACGCGGGCCCCGTGGCCTGCTCGCGGGACATCGGCACCGGCCAGCAGCAGCTGGCGGTTCTCACCCTGGACGGCAGCAAGCAGCTGTGGTCGAACTTCGACTGCACCTTCCAACCGGAGATCAAGAACGAGGTGCTGCAGCCCGGCCAGCAGCTGCGGTTCAAGCTGCAGTGGGCGGGCACCACCTCGGCGCCCGGCTGCCGCGCGCAGCGGGTGCCCGTCGCGCCCGGCGCCTACCAGGTGGTGGCGCAGCTCGGCGCGAAGCGCAGCGCCCCGGTCACGTTCAACATCGTCCGCGAGGCGCCCGCGCCGGCCACCGGCAACTGAGGCTCCGACTGCGCGATCATGCAAATGAATGCAATCGAGTTGTTGCCATTTGCGTATGACGGAGTTGTCGGAGCTGCTGAACCGGATCGGTGAGTACACGGATCTGGACCGGCTCGCGGCCGCGCTGACCGTGACTCCGGTCGCGGGGGCCGCTCCGATGCCCGTGGCGGAGCAGGAGGTGTGGCTGTCCGCCGCGTCGCCGGACGGCCTCCGCCGCCGCGCCCGCGAGGCGCCCGGTGACCTCGAGGGCCAGCGGGCGGACGTCGCAGCCGCACACGTGCGTACGCTGCGCGATCTCGGGCGGATCAGCACCGACGCCGCGGGTGTCGCAGCGCGTCTCGGGAAGTCCGAGTCGACGGTCTCGCGGATGTCGAAGCGCGGCGAGCTCCGACCCGTGCAGGTGGGCTCGCGCCGGCGCTATCCGCTGTGGCAGGTCGAGGGTGGGGCCGTGGTGCCGCGCGTCGAATCAGTATGTGCGGCAGCGGATCGCGTTCACCTGCACCCGCTCTCGGTGGACGGGTTCATGCGCGCTGAAGTCGACGTCCTCGGCGGTACCCCGTTGCAGTGGCTCATCGACGGCGGCGCACCGGAGCCTGTCGTGTCCCTGATCGACGCGCTGCACCGGTGAGCAAGTATCGCGGCCATCCGCCGGAGAGGATGTCGCTCGCCCACGGTGACGTCCGGGGCTTCTCCTCGCGGCTGTTCCGCATCGTCTTCACCGCGTCGCCCCACGCTCTGCCGTGGGCTGCTCTCCGCGAGTACGGACCGCTTCCGGCGCAACGCTGGGACCCGCATCCCGCCCCGGCAGCCGCGCATCCGGGCGTCGGCGTCCTGTACACGGCGACGTCGCTGCAGGCGGCTCTCGCGGAGGTCTTCCGAGCGACCCGCAGGATCGACGTGGTCTCGGACGGCCCGGTAGTCATGGCCTGGACGCCGACGAGGCCGCTCGAGCTGCTGGACCTCTCCGCGGATTCCGCCTGGCTGCTCCGGCACGGCGGCGCCGCCGCGCTCCCGCACGGCCCGGTCGCCGTGTGCAGGCGCTGGGCCGCCGGGATACACACGAACCTTCCCCGGCTGGACGGGCTGTACGTTCCGTCGACGATGTTCGGCGCGAACGTGGTTCTGTTCCGTCCCGCGCTGGACTCGTTCCCGGCGACGCCGGAGGCGCAGTGGCCGCTCCGCGATCCGTTCCTCCTGCACCTCGTACAGGCCGAGGCCGCCGGAATCGGGTATCCGGTGGACGTTCCGCTCTGACCGTCCGACCGCGCTCAGAACCGCTCGACCGAGGCCTCGGCGAGCCGGGAGAGGCCCTCGCGGGCCTGCCGCGCACCGTCGGGCCCGATGCCCGGAACGGACTGCAGATCCGCGGCCGAGGCGGCGAGGATCGCCTGCAGTGAACCGAACGTCCCGACCAGCGCCTCCACCTGTGTGGGCCGGAGCCGCGGAACGGAACGCAGCAGCCGGTGCCCGCGCGGGGAGACCGGCTTCTCCAGCGCGGGGGCGGCGTCCGAGAAGCCCAGGGCGTCCGCGATGGTGGTCGGCGCCAGCAGGTCGGCGTCGGTGAGCGCGTCGATGCGTGCGGCGGCCGCGGCCACCGGATCGCCGGCGCCGTCCTCCTCGGCGTCGCCGGCCCCGTCACCGAGGTAGTCGCGCAGCACCGGCTCGCGCAGCGCGACGGAATCGCCCAGCAGGTCCTCGAGCTGCAGGGCGATCTGCCGGCCCGACGTGCCGAGCTCCAGTACGTGCTGCCCGATCTCCACGGCCAGGCGCCGCACCAGTTCGAGCCGCTGCACGACGAGAGCGACGTCCCGGACGGTGACCACGTCCTCGATCTCGGCGCGGGAGAGCTGCGCGAGCACCTCGTCGAGGCGGTGCGCGTAGCGCTCCAGCGTGGCGATCGCGAGGTTCGCGCGGGAGAGGATCGGCGCGGCGTCGTCCACGAGGTGCCGCACCCCGCCCACGTAGGCGTGCACGATCGACATGGACGCGCTCACCGAGATCACCGGGTGCCCGGTCTGGATCGCTGCGCGCTCCGCCGACCGGTGCCGGGTGCCCGACTCCTGGGTGGGGATGGCGGGATCGGGCATCAGCTGCACGTTCGCCCGCACGATCCGCGTGCCGTCCGTGGAGAGCACCACGGCGCCGTCCATCTTGGCGAGCTCCCGCAGCCGGGTCGGCGCGAACTCCACGTCCAGGTGGAAGCCGCCGTCGCAGATCCCCTCCACGGCGTCGTCGTAGCCGAGCACGATCAGCGCGCCCGTGCGGCCGCGCAGGATCCGCTCGATCCCGTCGCGCAGGCCGGTGCCGGGGGCCACCCGGATCAGGGTGTCGCGCAGGGACGTGTTCGTCGCGGACGCGGCATCGAGGTCCATAGCCGTAGGTTAGCCCGCGCGGCGGCGCGAGGGCGTCAGAGAGCCCAGGCGCAGGGCGTCCGGAACGGTCGCCGCCTCGCCGATCTCGATGCCCTCGACGGTGACCCTCCGCCCGTCCGGCGAGGGCGGGACGATGGCGTGGGTGAAGCCGAGCCGCGCGGCCTCCGCCAGCCTGCGCTCCAGCCCGGTGACCCGGCGCACCTCGCCCGCGAGGCCCACCTCCCCGAGCACGACGGTCTTGGGGCGCAGGGGCTTCTCGGCCTCGGCGGACGCCACGGCCAACGCGAGCGCGAGGTCGGCGGCCGGCTCGGTGATCCGCATCCCGCCCACCGTCGCGGCGTACACGTCCTTCTGCGGCAGCTGCCCGAGCCCGCCGTGCTTGGTGAGCACGGCCAGGATCATCGCGACCCGCGCACCGTCGAGCCCGGAGACCGCGCGCCGCGGCGCGGGCAGTGGCGTAGGGGTCACGAGGGCCTGCAGCTCGCCCAGCATGGGGCGCTTGCCGTCGAGGCCGACGGTGACGGCGGTGCCGGCCGCGGCCTGGTCGCGGTGGTGCAGGAACAGGCCCGAGGGGTCGGTGACCTCGAGGATCCCGGACTCGCTCTGCTCGAAGCAGCCCACCTCGTCGGAGGCGCCGAAGCGGTTCTTGACGCCGCGCCCCATGCGCAGGGTGGAGTGCTTATCGCCCTCGAAGCTGAGCACCACGTCCACCAGGTGCTCCAGCGACCGGGGGCCGGCGACGGCGCCGTCCTTGGTGACGTGGCCGACGAGGATCACGGCGATGCCGGACGCCTTCGCCAGCGAGGTGAGGGTGGCGGTGATCGCGCGGACCTGCGTGACGCCGCCGTGCACCCCGTCGACCCCCGAGGCCGAGAGGGTCTGCACGGAGTCGACCACCATCAGGGTGGGGGAGATCTGCTCGACGTGGCCGAGCACCGTCCCGAGGTCGGATTCCGCTGCGAGGTACAGCTTCTCGTTGAGGGCGCCGGTGCGTTCGGCGCGCAGCCGCACCTGGCCGGCGGATTCCTCACCGGTGACGTACAGCGACTTCCCGCGACCCGTGGCGGCCCAGCGGTGCACCACCTCGAGCAGCAGCGTGGACTTGCCGACGCCCGGTTCGCCCGCGAGCAGGATCACGGAGCCGGGCACGATGCCGCCGCCCAGGACCCGGTCGAGCTCGCCGATGCCGACGGGCAGCGCGCGCGTGGAGTTGGGGTCGATCCGCGTGATCGGGACCGCGGGGCTCGAGGGCAGCGTGAGTCCGACTCCCGCGGCGGGCCCCGATCCGCCCGCCCGCGCCGGAACGGCCTCCTCCATCGTGGACCAGGCGCCGCACGAGGGGCAGCGGCCGACCCACTTGGCCACCGTGTGGCCGCATTCGGTGCAGGTGTACTGCACCTTGGCTTTCGCCATGGAGTCCTAGTGGCCGCCGGAGCCGTGCTCGGCGCCGTGCTCGTCGCCGTGGTCCTCGCCGCCGGTCACGGTGATGCCGGCCGCGGAGGCCGGGGCGGCGCCCGCGTCGATCGGCACGTCGATGGGCAGCGAGCCGGCCTTCTCGAGGTGGAACCACAGCTTGTTGGTCAGGCCCGGCCGCCACGAGGGGTCGACGGTGACGGTGGCGGTGAGTCGCGTGATGCCGGTCGCCTTGGTGTCGCTGCCGACGGGGGCGGCGCCGTACAGCGAGCCGCCGGGCGCGAGGGTGGTGTCGCCGCTGATGGTGGCGAAGCGGCCCTTCTCGTCCGAGATGCCCTTGAGCTTGTCGCCGTCCTTGCTGTTCAGGTTGGTCAGCACGAACGCGAGCTTGCCCTGGCTGCCGGAGACCGGGTACAGCACGTGCACGTCGCTGAGCGTGATCTTCTTGTCGACGAAGGTCTGGTTGGCGCCGTTGACCGCGGCGACCTGGTTGGCGGTCTGCGAGATCTGGCCCGCGCCGCAGGCGGACACCGAGAGCAGGGCGCCGGCGGCGAGCAGGGCGCCCGCGACGGTGGTGGCGGTGCGGCGGGTCGAGACGGTGCGTGCGGACACGGTTCCTCCAGTTTCCTCCCCGTGCGCGGCGACACCCGCGTGCGGACGGTGCTGAGTATGTCACCACGCAGCGTAGTAGAAGGCGGCCCGGCCCGTGCCGCCGGGCGGCCAAGTGCCGCGCGACTACTACGCACGATCGTTGACGTCGCCGGTTGCCGGAACCTGCGGAGAACAGCCGCGGCTTCGTTTGTCAACCCCGGCAGGATGCCTGACCTGCGACGTTGCCGAGAGCCCGATTTCGGCCCGTGTTATCCTGGTCATATCGAAAGGGGCAAGGATCAGATGATTTTCAAGGTCGGAGACACCGTTGTCTACCCCCATCACGGTGCCGCACTGATCGAAGCTATCGAGATCAAGAACATCGGTGGGCGTGAGCGCGAGTATCTCGTGCTCAAGGTCGCACAGGGTGATCTGACGGTCAAGGTTCCGGCGGAGAACGCCGAGGTCGTGGGCGTTCGTGACGTGGTCGGTCAGGAGGGGCTGGACAAGGTGTTCCAGGTGCTGCGCGCGCCGCACACCGAGGAGCCCACGAACTGGTCCCGCCGCTACAAGGCGAATCTCGAGAAGCTCGCTTCGGGCGATGTGAACAAGGTGGCGGAGGTCGTGCGCGACCTGTGGCGCCGCGAGCAGGACCGGGGCCTGTCGGCGGGCGAGAAGCGCATGCTGACCAAGGCCCGCCAGATCCTCGTGGGCGAGCTGGCGCTGGCCGAGTCGACGAACGACCAGAAGGCCGAGTCGTTGCTCGACGAGGTGCTGGCGGCGGCCTCCTGACCGTCGTCGCGCTGGTCCCCGCCGCCGGGCGGGGAACGCGCCTGGGTCTGCAGCGGCCCAAGGCGTTCGTGACTCTGCAGGGCCGTTCACTGCTCGAATGGGCGGTGGACGGCCTGTTCGCGTCCGGGGTGGTTGACGAGGTGGTCGTGCTGGTCCCGCAGGAGATGGTGGACGAGGCCCGTGCTCTCGTTCCGCGCGCCCGGGTCGTCGTGGGCGGGGCGGAGCGCACGGACTCGGTGCGCGCCGGCCTGGACGCCCTCGGAGCCGGCACGGGCCGTGGCCTGGTGCTGGTCCACGACGCCGCCCGCCCGCTGACCCCGGGCGCCGTGATCGCGCGGGTCGTCGAGGCGCTGCGCGCCGGCGCCTCCTCCGTCGTCCCGGTGCTCCCGGTCGCCGATACCGTCAAGCGGGTCGGGGTCGACGGTGCCGTGACCGCCACCGTCGACCGTGCGGACCTGCGCGCCGTGCAGACTCCGCAGGGGTTCACCGCCGCCGCGCTGCGCGCGGCCTACGACGCCGCGCCCGGGGCCCTGGCCACCGACGACGCCGGCCTCGTGGAGCGGGCGGGCGGCACCGTCGTCACCGTCGCGGGCGATCCGCTGGCCATGAAGATCACCACCGCCTTCGACCTGCGGGTCGCGGAAGTCCTTGCGCAGGAGCAGAGATGATGATTCCCCGCGTCGGCATCGGGACCGACGTCCACCCGTACGAGCCGGGCCGGCCGTGCTGGATGCTCGGGCTGCTGTGGGACGGTGACGGCTGCTCCGGCCATTCCGACGGCGACGTCGCGGTGCACGCCCTGTGCGATGCGCTGCTCTCCGCCGGGGGCCTCGGCGATCTCGGCACGGTGTTCGGGGTGGGCCGAAGCGACAACGCCGGGATCACGGGCGCGCAGATGCTGACCCACGTGCGTTCGCTGCTCGCCGGGGAGGGCCTCGCGGTGGGCAACGCCGCGGTGCAGGTGATCGGGAACCGGCCGAAGATCGGGCCGCGGCGCGACGAGGCGCAGCGCGTGCTGGGCGAACTGCTCGGCGCCCCGGTCTCCGTCTCCGCCACCACCACCGACGGCCTCGGCCTCACCGGCCGCGGCGAGGGCGTCGCCGCCGTCGCCACGGCACTGGTGTACTCGGCGTGAAAGATCACCGCCGCTGAGCGTTCTCGCGGGCGAACAGGCGCCGAAACCAGGTTTCGTCCGGAGATCTTTCACCGTGGAACGAGGCGCCTGGGCGGTTCAGGGTGTATGCAGGCGGCGGGCGCGCAGTTCCCGGATGCTGTCGGTGGTCAGCAGGATCAGGGCGACCCAGACGATGCCGAACCCGAACCAGCGGGCGAGGGAGACGTGCTCGCCCAGGACGAGGACCGCGCACAGCAGCTGCATCACGGGCGTCACGAACTGGATCAGCCCGACGGTCACCAGCGGGATCCGCCGGGCGGCGGCGGCGAACAGCAGTAGCGGTACCGCGGTCGCGACGCCGGAGAACGCCAGCAGCGCCGCGTGCCCGGGGCCGTGCCGCGCGAAGTCCACCCCGCCGCCCCATACGCCGATGCCCACCAGCACGGCCACCGCGATCGGGGCCAGCACTGCGGTCTCGAGCGTGAGGCCCTGCAGCGCGTTCAGGTGGGCGCCGACCCTGTTCTTCACCAGCCCGTAGAGGCCGAAGGAGAAGGCCAGCGCGAGGGCCGTCAGCGGGAACCGGCCGGCGACGAGGGCGAGGTAGGCGAAGGCGAGCACGCCCACGCCGACGGCGACCCACTGCAGCGGGCGCAGCCGCTCGCGCAGCACGACGACGCCGAGCGCGACGGTGACCAGCGGGTTGAGGAAGTAGCCGAGCGCCGCGTCGGACGTGTGGCCCGAGGTGACCGCCGCGATGTAGACGATCCAGTTGGTCGAGATGAGCAGCGCCGCGACCGTGACGCCCGCGAGCAGCCGCGGCCGGCGCAGCACCGACCGGATCCAGTCGAGGTCGCGCAGGACCGCCAGGGCGGCGCCGCACAGGACGAGCGTCCACAGGATGCGGTGGGCCAGGATCTCCCACGCGCCGGTGGGTTCGAGGGCGTCGAAGTAGAGGGGGAACAGGCCCCAGAGCAGGTACGCGGCGATGCCCATGGCGGTGCCGCGGCTCACTTCGGAGACGTCACGTACGGGCACCGAATGATCCTACTTTTTCGGCCGGGCACCGTCGAAGCCCCTGACCTGCGGGGCGCGCGGGCTCCGACCCGTAGAATCAGTCGGCGTGACGCTGCGCCTCTACGACTCCCTGACCCGCGAGGTCCGTGACTTCGTGCCCCTCACCGAGGGCAAGGCGGGCATCTACCTGTGCGGCGCCACGGTGCAGGGAGTTCCCCACATCGGCCACATCCGCAGCGGCGTCGCGTTCGACGTGCTGCGCCGCTGGCTGCTGGCGAAGGGCCTGGACGTGGCCTTCGTGCGCAACGTGACCGATATCGATGACAAGATCCTGCGCAAGGCGGCCGAGGCGGGCCGCCCCTGGTGGGAGTGGGCCGCCACGCACGAGCGCGCGTTCACCCGCGCGTACGACGCGCTCGGGGTGCTGCCTCCGTCGGCGGAGCCGCGGGCCACGGGCTTCATCACCCAGATGGTCACGTACATGGAGCGGATGATCGAGCGCGGCCACGCCTACGCCGCACCCTCCGGGGACGGCACCGACGTGTACTTCTCGGTGCGGTCGCTGCCCGATTACGGCGCGCTGAGCCGGCAGAAGGTCGACGACGTGCAGCAGGGCGAGACGCTCGCGGAGGGCAAGCGCGACCCGCTGGACTTCACCCTGTGGAAGGCGGCGAAGCCCGGCGAGCCGTCGTGGCCGTCGCCCTGGGGCGCGGGCCGCCCGGGCTGGCACCTCGAGTGCTCGGCGATGGCCACCAGCTACCTCGGCCCGAGGTTCGACATCCATTGCGGCGGCATGGATCTGGTGTTCCCGCACCACGAGAACGAGATCGCGCAGGCGCACGGCGCCGGCGATCCGTTCGCGAACTACTGGCTGCACAACGGCTGGGTCACCATGTCCGGCGAGAAGATGAGCAAGTCGCTCGGCAACGTGGTCTCCATTCCCGTTCTGCTGCAGCAGGTCCGGGCCGTGGAGTTGCGCTACTACCTCGGTTCCGCGCACTACCGGTCGATGCAGGAGTACTCGGCGGGCGCGCTGGCCGAGGCGGCCACGGCGTACGGCCGGATCGAGGCGTTCGTGCGGCGCACCGTCGAACGGGCCGGCGAGGTGCCCGTGGGCGAGTGGACCGAGGGCTTCGCGGCGGCGCTCGACGACGACCTCGGCGTACCCTCGGCGCTGGCGGAGGTCCACGGTGCGGTGCGGGCCGGGAACGCGGCGCTCGAGTCGGGGGATCTCGATGAGGCGCGGCGGCTCGCGGGCGCGGTCCGCGCGATGACGGCGATCCTCGGCGTGGACCCGCTGGACCCGCACTGGCTGACGGAGGACGCCGGCGACGGCGCCGCACTGGACGCCCTCGGCGTGCTCGTGCAGGCGGAGCTCGAGCGGCGCGCCGCCGCCCGCGCGGAGAAGAACTGGGCGGAGGCCGACGCGTCGCGAGACCGCCTGCAGGCCGCGGGTATCGAGGTGACCGACGGTGCCGACGGTTGGGTGGTGGGGGCGTCGGGGGGGGTGAAGACGTCTTGGAGGGCGATCGGCACGCCGGGGAGCGGGCCGGGGTCGTCGCCGGCCTCGACCGC
>JBEBXD010000096.1:0-16583 GCA_040391845.1 Tsukamurella paurometabola
GCGATCTCGCCGCCGGCCGCCCGACCGACCCCGGCGTCCGGCCGCCCCGCCGGCGGCCCGGCCGCATCGGCTCGCCGGCGGGGTCGACGGCGGGGTCGTCGCCCCGCGCGGTGCGGGTCACCGGCGTGCGGACGACCGGCCCGGACGGCAGGCTCACGGTCGGATTCGACTGCCCGCACCCCAACCGCGTGATCCCCGAGAGCTACGTGCGGGTCGAACGGCGGGACGGTGACCGCTGGGAGCCGATCGCCGACGACGACGCGCCGGAGACCGAGATCGTGTGGCGGCGAAGCGGAACCGGGTTCGCGGCGACGGTCACCGTCGACCTCGGCGGGCGGCCCGGGCGCTACCGTGTCGGGTACGCCGGGGCGGAGCCGGGCCGGTACACGTGGGCGGTCAGCACCGCGCCGGCGGCTACACGACGCCCAGCGCGAGCATCGCGTTCGCGACCCGGATGAAGCCGGCGATGTTCGCGCCGGTCACGTAGTCGCCGGGGCTGCCGTACTCGTCGGCGGTCTCCAGGCAGCGGTCGTGAATGCCGCGCATGATGTCCGCGAGCCGGTCCTCGGTGTAGTCGAAGGACCAGGAGTCGCGCGAGGCGTTCTGCTGCATCTCCAGGGCGCTGGTGGCGACGCCGCCGGCGTTGGCGGCCTTGCCCGGCGCGAAGGCGACGCCCGCGTCCGCGAACAGGCGCACGGCGTCCGGGGTGCAGGGCATGTTCGCGCCCTCCGCCACGTAGGTCGTGCCGTTCTTGATCAGCCGGTCGGCGGCATCCGCATCCAGCTCGTTCTGGGTGGCGCAGGGGAGTGCGATGTCGCACGGGACGTCCCACACGGAACCGCCGGGAACGAAGATCGCGCCGCGCTCGGCCGCGTACACGTCGATGCGGGCGCGGCGGCGCTCCTTGACGTCCTTGAGCAGGGAGAGGTCGATTCCCTTCTCGTCCACCACGTATCCGGACGAATCGGAGCACGCCACCACGGTGCCGCCCAGTTGCTCCACCTTCTCGGTGGCGTACACGGCCACGTTCCCCGACCCGGAGACGACCACGCGCTTACCGTCGAACGACTGCCCGTGCGTCTTGAGCATCTCGTTCAGGAAGAACACGGCGCCGTAGCCCGTGGCCTCGGTCCGCACCTGCGAACCGCCCCAGGTGAGGCCCTTGCCGGTGAGCACGCCGGACTCGTACCGGTTGGTGATCCGCTTGTACTGGCCGAACAGGTAGCCGATCTCGCGCCCGCCCACGCCGATGTCGCCGGCGGGGACGTCGGTGTACTCCCCGATGTGGCGGTAGAGCTCGGTCATGAACGACTGGCAGTAGCGCATGATCTCGCCGTCGCTGCGGCCCTTGGGATCGAAGTCGGAGCCGCCCTTGCCGCCGCCGATGGGCAGGCCGGTCAGCGAGTTCTTGAAGATCTGCTCGAAGCCGAGGAACTTCACGATGCCGAGGTACACCGACGGGTGGAAGCGCAGGCCGCCCTTGAACGGGCCGAGGGCCGAGTTGAACTCGACGCGGAAGCCGCGGTTGAGCTGGACGTTGCCGTTGTCGTCCTGCCACGGCACGCGGAAGATGATCTGGCGTTCGGGTTCGCACAGGCGGCGGATCACCGCGGCGTCCACGTACTCGGGGTGCTTGGCCACCACGGGCGCGAGGCTGTCGAGCACCTCCTTCGCCGCCTGGTGGAACTCGGTCTCACCCGGATTCCGATGCAGCACTTCGCTGTACAGCTGGTCCAAGGTGGCTTCTGCGTGCGCCATCACACGATCCCTTCCATCCGGCCGTTCGATCCGTCCCCGCTCGGGAACGCGATCACCGCCCCTCGCGCGGCCGGAACTCGTCGAGGTAGCCCAGGATCGCCTTCTGGACCACTGGCCAGTAGCGGTTCTGGGACTGCGAGGGGAGGTAGATGTTGTGTCCGGCCCCGGGGAGCAGCACGGTCTCGCCGTGGCCGCCCTTCGCCCGCAGGGCCGCGATGAAGGCCTCGCACCCGGTGGGCCGGACGATCCGGTCCGCCGTGCCGTTGAAGCACGTCACGGGGACCTTCGGGTTGATGTTCTGAATCGGGTCGGCCACCGCGAACTGCTGCGGGAACTCGTCCGGGAGCCCCAGGAACAGGCGGGTGTTCACGTTGCCGTCGGCCACCGCCCGCCGCATGTCGAGCACGCCGCCCATGGAGACGACGGCGGCCGGGGTCACCGCGGGAACGCTGCCCATCGCGCCGGGCGTCAGCATCGACCGCGCCGCGGCCCACACGGCCAGCTGCCCGCCCGCGGAGTGGCCGGCGACGACCACGTCGTTCAGGTCCAGGTTCGGAGCGAACTGCGCCTTGAGCGTCTGCAGGAAGTCGATCGCCGCGGCCGTGTCGGTGAGCGTCACGGGATAACCGCCGCCGGCCCCGATGCGGCGGTACTCCACGTTCCACACGGCCACGCCGTGCGAGACGAGCGAGCGCGCCATCTCCGCCATCGACCCCGCGGCCGACGGGGTCCGCCAGCCGCCGCCGTGCAGCAGCACGACCACCGGGATCTGCGCGGGCAACGTGATCGTCGTGCGGGCGCTGAGCGGCCCGCCCGACGGGTTCTGCTGGATCGGCGGGTTCGCGGGCAGGTACAGCTCGCCGTAGTTCTGGTCGGGGTCGGACGCCCCACCGGGCACCGGGTAGACCACGCGCTGCGGCTGGGTCACCGGGAACTTGCCGACCAGCACGGCCGGGCTCATCGGCGGGTACGAGGCGCTCGGCGTCGCAGGAGCCGACGACGGAGCACCCGTGCCACCGCTTCCGGTGGTGGTGCATGCCGTGCCTGCCAGCACGGACAGGCAGACCAGGGCGCCGATGAGTCGCCGCCGGGCGTGCGCGAACTGCACGTCGACCCTCTCTCGCCCGACGGGGCGTTTTGTGGCATTCGTCGAGCCGGATTCTAAGCGCACCCTCGCTCGAACTCCTAGCGCGGGCGTGCCGCTGTGACCGGTGCGGTGACCGCGCGGGCGTCCGGACTGGATAATGGAGGAATGAGCGTGCTCCCCATTCGCATCTACCCGGACCCCGTGCTGCGGACCCCCGCCGACGAGGTGACCGTCTTCGACGCCGACCTCGCCCGGCTCGTCGACGACATGATCGACACGATGCACCACCACAACGGCGCCGGCCTGGCCGCGCCGCAGGTGGGCGTGAGCAAGCGTGTCTTCGTGTACGGCTGCGGCGGCCGCGAGGGCCACCTGATCAACCCGGTGTGGCGCGCCGTCGGCGAGGAGCAGCAGACCGATCCGGAGGGCTGCCTCTCCATCCCCGAGGTGCGCGGGATGTGCACCCGCCACATGAACGTGATCGCCGAGGGCGTCGACGTGACCGGAGCGCCGATCACCGTGGAGGGCACGGAGATCCTGGCCCGATGCATCCAGCACGAGACCGACCACCTCGACGGGGTGCTGTTCCTGAGCAGGCTCGAACCGGCGGAGCGCAAGGCGGTCATGCGGGTGATCCGCAGCTCGCCGTGGTTCACCGACCCGGCCGCCACGCTGAGCGCGGGCGCGGGCGGGCGCGCCTGATGCGGCTACTGTTCGCGGGCACCCCGGAGCCCGCCGTGCCGGCGCTGCGCGCCCTGCTCGACTCGGAGCACGAGGTGGTCGGCGTGCTCACCCGGCCGGACGCCCGCTCCGGGCGGGGCCGCGCGGTACGGCGCTCGCCCGTCGGCGCGGTCGCGGACGAGGCCGGGATCCCCGTACTCACCCCGGCCACGCTGCGCGACGAGCAGGCCCGCGCGGCGATCGTCGAGCTCGCCCCGGACTGCTGCCCGGTGGTGGCGTACGGCGGCATGATCCCGCCGGACCTGCTGGACGTGCCCGCCCACGGCTGGATCAACCTGCACTTCTCGCTCCTTCCCGCGTGGCGCGGCGCCGCCCCCGTGCAGGCCGCGCTTGAGGCCGGCGACGAGGTCACCGGCGCGTCCACGTTCCGCATCGAGGAGGGCCTCGACACCGGGCCCGTGTTCGGGGTGCTCACCGAGCGCATCCGCCCGGACGACACGGCGACCGCGCTGCTCGCGCGCCTCGCCGAGCACGGGGCCGAGCTGTTGCGGCGCACCGTCGACGGGGTGGAGGCCGGCGCGCTGCAGGCCCAGCCGCAGTCGGCGGACGGCGTCTCGCACGCGCCGAAGGTCACCGTCGACGGTGCGCGGGTCCGGTTCGACCTGCCGGCCGGCGCCGTCGACCGGCACATCCGGGCCATGACCGACGCGCCCGGCGCGTGGGTGCCGCTCGCGGACGCGCGGCTCAAGCTGGGCCCCGTCGCCGTCGCCGTCGACGCCGAACCCGAGGCCGAGTCCGGGCCCGAGGCCGCGCCGCTGCGCCCCGGCGAGCTGCGGGTGTCCAAGCGCGCGGTGCACGTGGGCACCGCGACGGCGCCCGTGCGGCTGGGCACCGTGCAACCGCCCGGCAAGAAGCCGATGCCCGCCGCGGACTGGGCGCGGGGAGCGCGGCTGGAATCAGGAACGATCATCGGAGTGCAGCAGTGACCGACCCCGCGCGCGGAGCAGCGCTCGAGACCCTCGCCGCCGTCCGGGAGCGGGGCGCCTACGCCAACCTCGTGCTGCCGGGCCTGTTGCGGGAGCGGCGGATCACGGGGCGGGACGCGGCCTTCGCCACCGAGCTCACCTACGGCACCAGCCGCGCGCAGGGGCTGCTCGACGCGGTGATCGAGAACGCCTCGGGCCGTTCGGTCGCCGACATCGACGGCGCCGTCCTGGACGCCCTGCGCCTGGGCGTGTACCAGCTGCTGCGCACCCGGGTGGGCGCGCACGCCGCCGTCTCGGAGACGGTGGACGCGGTGAAGGCCGGCGCGGGCCGCGGCGCGTCCGGGTTCGCGAACGCGGTGCTGCGCCGCGTGTCCCGCGACGACGAGGACACCTGGGTCGCCCGGGTCGCCCCGGCGGCCGCGGACGACCTGCTGGGCCACCTGGCGATGCAGTACGCCCACCCGCGATGGATCGCGGACGCGTTCTGGGAGTCGTTGCGGGCGAACGGCATCAGGTCGATGGGGCAGCTGCAGGCGCTGCTCGCCGCCGACGACGCGCGGCCCCCGGTGCACCTGGTGGCGCGGCCCGGTGAGATCTCCGCCGACGAGCTCGCGCTGATCGTGGGCGGCGAGGTGGGCCGGCTCTCGCCGTACGCGGTCTACCTGCCCGGCGGCGATCCCGGCGCGCTCGAACCGGTGCGGGACGGCCTGGCGGGCGTGCAGGACGAGGGCAGTCAGCTGGTGGCCAGGGCCGCCGCGGTCGCGCCGCTCGAGGGCCCCGACGGTGGCCGCTGGGTCGACCTCTGCGCGGGCCCGGGCGGGAAGGCCGCGCTGCTGGGCGCGCTCGCCGCGATCGACAGTGCGCGGGTCGACGCGGTGGAGCCCGCGGCGCACCGCGCCGACCTGGTCCGCACCGCGGTGAGGGGGCTCCCGGTCGACGTGCATGTGGCGGACGGCCGGCGATCGGGCCTGGAACCGGGATACGACCGGGTGCTGGTGGACGCGCCGTGCTCGGGCATCGGCGCGCTGCGCCGCCGCCCGGAGGCGCGCTGGCGCAAGCAGCCCTCCGACGTCGCGGAACTCGCTGTGCTGCAGCGGGAACTCCTGGCGGCGGCCGCCGCGCTCACCCGGCCCGGCGGGGTGGTGCTCTACGCCACCTGCTCGCCGCACGTCGCGGAGACCCTGGACGTGGTGGGGGACGAGGAGCTGCTCACCGCCGCGGGGCTGGAGCGGATCGACACCCGCCCGCTGGTCCCGTCGACCGGGCTACCGCTGGGCGACGGGCCGCACGTTCAGCTGTGGCCGCACCTGCACGGCACCGACGGGATGTTCTTCCAGGCGCTGCGCAGGCGCTGAGCGGGCTCAGCCCTTGAGGACGCCGCCCTTGGTGAACTCCTGGGTGGAGACGCCGCCGGCGCCCGGCTTGGGATCGCTCTTGGGGTAGCCCATGCCGAACGCGCCGCCGCCCTTGACCCACTGGTCCTTGATCTTGCCGGAGACGGCGTGCGCGCCGAACTCGGGCGACCAGACGATCGAGCCGTTCTGGAAGTCGTTGTACGCGCCGGCGACCGATCCGGCGGTGGGGCCGCCGACGGCGAGCTCGCTCATCAGCGGGAAGCCCAGCTTTCCGGTGGGGCCGCCCTGCTTGAGGTAGTAGTCGCGGATGGCGCCCGTGACGCCGGCGGCCTTGCCGCCGTTCACCTTCGGGCTCCAGTAGATGGTGCCGTTGGTGAACTCCTGCACCTTCGCGCCGCCGGCGATGGTCTTCTCGACGCCGAGCGGCTGGCCGTACTTCTTCTGGCCGCCGTCCTTGGTGAAGGTGTCGTTGATCGCGCCGACGACCGCGAACTTGAGCGGCTCGTCGGGCTTGGTGTCGGCGGCGGGCGTGGTGGCCGCGGCCTGCCCGGCGAGCAGCTGGCCCAGCAGCTTCTGCGCGTTGGGGTCGCTGCCGAACATCTTGACCAGGGTCGCGACGTCGGTGGTGGGGAGCTGGCCTGTCGCGAGGATCTGCTGCACGCCGGGGATCTTCGCCAGTTCCGCCAGCGCGGGCTGCGAGGACGCGGGGACGGCGTTCGCGGTCGAGACCACCGGCGTGTTCGCCGCCGGCACGGCGGGCGTGGCGGGGTTCGCGGCCGCCGCTGCCGGGGCTGCGGCGGGGGCGGCTGCCGGAGCCGCTGCCGGTGTCGCGGGGGCGACCGGGACCGCGGGGACGGCGGGCGTGGCGGGGTCGGCCATGGCGGGCCCCGCGGCGACGAACGCAGCCGTGGCGACCGCCACGAACGTGGTCAAGGTGGTGCGTGCGATCCGCATGACGACCTCTCAACAATCGACGACACGAGAGTTACTCGTGTGATTAGTGATGCTGATGTTACTAGAGTGATTATTGAAACACAACGATGGCGGAGACGCGGATTCGCGGACGTAGAATCCGACGCATGTCTTCGCCGATGATCGCTCCGTCCATCCTGTCCGCCGATTTCGCCCGCCTCGGCGCCGAGATCGACGCCGTCGGCGGCCCGGAGGGGGCCGACTGGGTGCACGTGGACGTCATGGACAACCACTTCGTCCCGAACCTCACGCTCGGGCTCCCCGTCGTCGAGAGCCTGCTCAAGGCGACGGAGATCCCGCTGGACTGCCACCTGATGATCGACGATCCCGCGCGCTGGGCGCCGCCCTACGCCGAGGCGGGCGCCCACAACGTGACCTTCCACGCCGAGGCCACGGACGATCCGGTCGCGGTCGCCAAGGACATCCGCGCCGCCGGCGGCAAGGCGGGCCTCGCCATCAAGCCGGGGACCGCGTTCGAGCCCTACATCGAGGTGCTCAAGGACTTCGACACCCTGCTGGTGATGAGCGTCGAGCCGGGATTCGGCGGCCAGTCGTTCATCGCCGACGTGCTCGACAAGGCCCGCGCCGCCCGCCGCCTCGTGGACTCCGGCGAGCTGCGCCTGCTCGTGGAGATCGACGGCGGCATCAACGCCGACACCATCGAGCAGGCCGCCGCCGCCGGCGTCGACTGCTTCGTGGCCGGATCCGCCGTCTACAACGCCGCCGACCCCGCCGAGGCGGTGCGCAAGCTGCGCGCGCAGGCCGCCGCGACCGCGCTGTCCTGACCGCCGCCGTGGACCTGCAGGCCGCGCTCGCCCTCGCCGTCGCGGAATCCGCGGCCGCCCGCGGGGTCAGCACCCCCAACCCGCCGGTCGGGGCGGTGATCCTGGCGGCCGACGGCACCGTCGCCGGACGAGGTCGCACCGCGCCCGCGGGCGGGCCCCACGCCGAGGTCGTCGCCCTCGCGCAGGCCGGGGACGCGGCCCGCGGCGGCACCGCGGTGGTCACCCTCGAGCCGTGCAATCACACCGGCCGCACCGGCCCCTGCACCCGGGCCCTGATCGCCGCCGGGATCGCGCGCGTCGCCTACGCCGCCGCGGACCCGAACCCGCTCGCGGCAGGCGGCGCGCACACGCTGCGGGAGGCGGGCGTGGACGTGATCCACCTCGGCGGCGAGCCGTGGCCGCTCGCCGAGTGGCTGTTCCGGCAGCGCCACGGCCGGCCGATGGTCACCGTCAAGCTGGCCGCCACCCTCGACGGGCGGATCGCCGCCCCCGACGGCACCAGCCAGTGGATCACCGGGACCGCCGCCCGCGAACGCGCCCACGTCGAGCGGGCGCAGCTCGACGCGATCATCGTGGGGACGGGCACCGTGATCGCCGACGACCCGGCCCTCACCGCCCGGGGGCCCGACGGTGCGCCCCTGCCGCATCAACCGGCGCGGATCGTGCTGGGGGAGAGGGAGATCCCGGCCGCCGCGAAGGTCCTCACCGGTCCGCGCGGGGCGACGCTGGTCCGCTCGCGCGATCCCCGCGCCGCGCTCGCCGCGGCGGGCGATGCCGTCCACGTCCAGGTGGAGGGCGGCGCCACCGTGATCGGCGCGTTCGTCGCCGCGGGCCTCGTGGACAGGGTGCAGGCGTACATCGCACCGGTGCTGCTGGGCGCCGGCCTCTCCTCGCTCACGGTTCCCGGCGTGGGCACGCTCGCGGACGCGCTGCGCCTGCGGCTGGACTCCGTGGAGCGCCTCGGCGACGACGTGCTGCTCACCCTGTTGCAGTCGCCGTGAACCCAATACTTGGGGACCCGGCGCGCGAGTGCTACCTTCGAAAGCGGAAGTTCTCAGGGCGGGGTGCGATTCCCCACCGGCGGTGATGGACTCCGGGCGATCCCGGTGTTCGAGCCCGCGAGCGCCCCACCGCGAGGCGGGGGTCAGCAGATTCCGGTGCGATCCCGGAGCCGACGGTCATAGTCCGGATGAAAGAGAACCGCGCGGACGCATCCCGCGCTGACGTGCCGCCCTGGGCCGAACCTGCAGGAGCGGCGCAGATGTTCACCGGCATCGTCGAGGAACTGGGCGTGATCACGGACCGCCAGGACCTTCCGGATGCGGCCCGGTTCACCGTCCAGGGCGATCTGGTCACCTCCGATGCCAAGCACGGCGATTCGATCGCGGTCAACGGCGTCTGCCTCACCGTGGTCACCGTCTCGGACGGGGCGTTCACCGCCGACGTCATGGAGGAATCGCTGCGCCGCAGCTCGCTCAGCAAGCTCGGCCCCGGCGACCGCGTGAACCTCGAGCGCGCCGCCGCCGTGAACTCCCGCCTCGGCGGCCACATCGTGCAGGGCCACGTCGACGGCACCGGACACATCATCAGCCTCAGCCCGTCCGAGCACTGGACCGTCGTGCGGTTCGCGCTGCCGGCCGCGCTGGCCCGGTACGTCGTCGAGAAGGGCTCGATCACCATCGACGGTGTCTCCCTGACGGTCTCGGCCCTCGGGCGCGGAGTGCCGGGCGACGACGAGCACAACAGTGCCGACGGGGGGGACTCGGGGCCCCCCCCCCCCGGCCCGCCCGCCCCCCGGGGGGGCGCCGGCCCCCCCCCCCCCCCCCCCCCCCAGGGGACTGGTTCGAGGTCTCCCTGATCCCGACCACCCTGGACCTGACCAACCTCGGCGGGGCGGAGCCGGGCACCGTCGTCAACCTCGAAGTGGACATCGTCGCGAAGTACGTGGAGCGCCTCGTGACGCTCAAGGAGGAGAAGTAGCCATGACCAGGTTCGATTCCATCGAGCGGGCGATCGAGGACATCGCCGCCGGCAGGGCGGTCGTCGTGGTCGACGACGAGGACCGGGAGAACGAGGGCGACCTCATCTTCGCCGCCGAGAAGGCGACCCCCGAGCTGGTGGCGTTCATGGTCCGCTACACCTCCGGGTACCTGTGCGTGCCGCTCGACGGCGCCACCTGCGACAAATTGGGCCTGCCGCCGATGTACTCCACCAACCAGGACAAGCACGGCACCGCGTACACCGTGACCGTGGACGCCAAGGCGGGCGTCGGGACCGGCATCTCCGCCGCCGACCGCGCCACCACCATGCTCAAACTGGCCGACCCGAGCTCCACCGTGGACGACTTCACCCGGCCGGGCCACGTGGTGCCGCTGCGCGCCAAGGACGGCGGCGTGCTGCGCCGCGCCGGCCACACCGAGGCCGCCGTCGACCTCGCCACCCTGGCCGGCCTCGCGCCCGCGGGCGTGATCTGCGAGATCGTCTCGGAGAAGGACCCCGGCGGCATGGCCAAGTCGGACGAGCTGCGCGTGTTCGCCGACGATCACGGCCTCGCCATGATCTCCATCGCCGACATGATCGCCTGGCGCCGCAAGCACGAGAAGCACGTGGTCCAGGTGGCCTCCGCGCGGATCCCCACCCGCTACGGCGACTTCCAGGCGGTCGGCTACACCTCCATCCACGACGACGTGGAGCACGTCGCGCTGGTCAAGGGAGACATCACCGCCGACGGCGGCGCGGACGTGCTGGTCCGCGTGCACAGCGAGTGCCTCACCGGCGACGTCTTCGGCTCCCTGCGCTGCGACTGCGGCCCGCAGCTGGACGCCGCCATGGAGATGGTGGCCGCCGAGGGCCGCGGCGTGGTGCTGTACATGCGCGGGCACGAGGGCCGCGGCATCGGGCTGATGCACAAGCTGCAGGCCTACCAGCTGCAGGACGGCGGGGCGGACACCGTGGACGCGAACCTCCAGCTGGGCCTCCCGGCCGACGCCCGCGACTACGGGCTCGGCGCGCAGATCCTCGTCGACCTCGGCATCACGTCGATGCGGCTGCTCACCAACAACCCGGCCAAGCGCGTGGGCCTGGACGGATACGGCCTGCAGATCACCGAGCGGGTCGCGATGCCGCTGCGCGCGAACGCCGAGAACATCCACTACCTGCGCACCAAGCGCGACCGCATGGGCCACGACCTGCGCGGCCTCGACCACTTCGACCAGGGAGGAACCGCGTGAGCGGCGCCGGAATCCCCGACATCACCCTCGACGGCGCCGCCGACCTGCGGCTCGCGATCGTCGCCTCGCGCTGGCACGACACCGTGTGCGAGGCGCTGCTCGCCGGCGCGCGCCGTACGGCCGAGGCCGCGGGGGTGCGGCACATCACCGTCGAACGCGTCGCCGGCGCCGTGGAGCTGCCCGTCGTCGCCCAGGAACTCACCAGGACCCACGACGCGGTCGTCGCGCTCGGCGTGGTGATCCGCGGCGGTACACCGCATTTCGAGTACGTCTGCGATGCGCTCACCGCGGGCCTGCTGCGCGTCTCCCTCGACGCGGGCGTGCCCGTGGGCAACGGCGTGCTCACCACGAACACCGAGCAGGAGGCCCTCGACCGGGCGGGCCTGCCCGGTTCCGCCGAGGACAAGGGCGAGCAGGCCGCCTCGGCCGCGCTCGACACGGCGCTCACGCTGCGCCGGCTGCGGGCGGACCGGTGAGCCGCGTCGCGCTGGTGCAGGCCACCTGGCACCGCGGCATCGTCGACCGGGCCCGCGACGGCTTCACCGCGGAGTGGGCCCGCCTCGGCCACGACGGCGCCGAGGTGGACGTGTTCGAGGTGCCCGGGGCGTTCGAGATCCCGCTCGCCGCGAAGCGCCTCGCCGCGTCGGGGCGGTACGCGGCCGTGGTGGGCGCCGCGCTGGTCGTGGACGGCGGGATCTACCGGCACGAGTTCGTCGCCGGCGCCGTGGTCGACGGCCTGATGCGGGTGCAGCTGGACACCGATGTGCCGGTGTTCTCCGTGGTGCTCACCCCGCACCACTTCCACGAGCACGAGGAGCACACCGCGTACTTCGAGCGGCACTTCGTGCACAAGGGCGAGGAGGCGGCCCGCGCCGTCGACGCCACCCTGTCGCTGCACGCGACCCTGGCCCGCTAGCGCCGGCCGGCTAGCGATGGGCGGCGGTGTACGCCTCGGTCACCGAGGCGGGCACCCGTCCCTTCGCGTTCACGACGATGCCGTTGGCCCTCGCCCACGCCCGCACCGCTGAGGGCTTCGGCGCGTCGGAGGGGGGAGCCGTACCACCGGACACCGGCGCCGACGGTGCGCCCGCCCCCGGGGAGGGGGCTTCGGTCCCGGCGTGCGCCCGGGCCGAGGCGAGGAACCGGTACGTCCACTCCTCGGCGAGCTTGCGGGTCTCGCAGAACACGATCGGCACCGTCGGATAGCGGATCTGGAGTTCGGCGATCCCGTCGGCCGCGACGGCGGGGCGGACCCAGCGCTGCTTGAACAGCTCCGAGTACCGCTCCTCGACCACCACGGCGGCGTGCGGCAGCGCCGCGAGGTCGGCGATCTGGAACGCGAGCCGGCCGCTGGTGAGGGAACCGAGCAGGTCCTCGAGGCCCTTCCGCTCGACCGCGGCGAGCTGGGAATCGCCGTCGAACACCGCGTAGTCCCCGGCGGGGAGCGGCCGTTTGGTCGCGGTGGCCTGCTGGTTCGGGAACGAGTAGGCGTACCGCTCGTGGGCGTCGACCGCGATCTGCAGGTCCACGACGCCCGCCGCCCGGGCGGTCGGCGTCGCGACGTTGGGGCGCGCCTTCTTCCGGGTGCGCGGCGCCTGCCAGAACACCATCTGCCGGCCCCGCGCCCGGGTGTAGACGATCTGGGACCGGTTCTCGCGGGAACGGTCGGCGATCACGTCGATCGCCGCGCCGCGGCCGGTGCAGGAACGCAGCGGGATGCGCTCCACGACCTCCGGGTCCGCGGGCCACTCCGACCTGTCCACGGGGTAGCAGAACAGGGCCTTCGTCCGGGGCCAGGTGTCGGAGGTGCGGTACACCCGGCCCTCGCCGAGCGGCACCCACATCAGGTACTTCAGCGAGGAGTCGGGGTCCGGGTTGACCGCGATGACCAGCTCCATGGCGCCGACGTTACCGCCAGTAGACTGGCCCGGTGATGACCGACGCCACGACGCAGCCCGTGCTCGAAGTGACCCCGCGCAGGATCAAGATCTACGCGTGGTCGCTCGCCGTGCTGCTGGTCGTTGGCCATGCGGTGGTCGCCTGGCTGCTCAAGGCGGGCGGCGATTCCGGCCTCACGTTCCGGGTGTCCGACCAGATCGGCATGGTGGTGATCGGGCTGATCCTGGCGGGCGGCGCGCTGCTGTTCACCCGCCCGCGCCTGCGCCTGGGCCCCGACGGGGTGACGGTGCGGAACCTGCTGAACGCGACCACCTACCCGTGGGACCTGGTGCAGGGCTTCACGTTCCCGGAGGGGGCGCAGTTCGCGCACCTCGAGCTGCCGCAGGACGAGTACGTCGCGATCTGGGCGATCCAGGCCCGGGACGGCGAACTCGCGGTGCAGGCGCTGCACCGCGCCCGCGAGCTCGCCGCCGGCTACCGGGCCTGAGCGCTACTTGATCGTTCCGCCCCGGCCGTGCAGCACGGTCATCAGCTGGGTGAGCTGACCCTCCTGCGCCGCCGTGCGGGCGAAGCTGGTGAGGTTCAGCAGCGGGGTGAACCGCTTGCGGGCGATGCCTTTCGCGTAGGTGAACTCGCGCAGCCCGTCGGGCCCGTGGATGCGGCCGAAGCCCGATTCCCCGACGCCGCCGAACGGCAGGTTGGGCACGCCCGCGAAGGTGATGATGCCGTTCACGGCGGCCATGCCCGAGCGGATCCGGTCCGCCAGCTCCATGCCGCGGGCCTTGGAGAACACCGTCGCCGCCAGGCCGTACCGCGTGGCGTTGGCGAGCTCGACGGCCTCGTCCATGGTGTCCACCTTGGCGACGGTCACCGTGGGCCCGAAGGTCTCCTCGGTGACGGCGATCGAGTCCTCCGGGACGTCGACGAGCACCGTCGGTTGGACGAACCGCTCGCCGACCGCGCCGGCCCCGCCGATGAGGGCGCGGCCGCCGCGGGCCAGGGCGTCGTCGATGTGCGCCTTGATGATCGACAGCTGGCCGGGCATGGTGATCGGCCCGATCTTGGAATCGTCCGCGTCGTTCGCCGTCACCTCGCGGGCCTTGGCGACCAGCTTCTCCAGGAACGGGTCGTACACGTCCTTGTGCACGTACACGCGCTCCACACCGACGCAGGTCTGGCCCGCGTTCGCGAACGCGCCCCACGCCGCGGCGTCGGCGGCGGCGTCCAGGTCGGCGTCGCGGTCCACGAGGAAGGCGTCCTTGCCGCCGGCCTCGATCACCACGGGCGTCAGCGTCTCGGCGCAGGCGGCCATGACCTTCTTGCCGGTGTTGGTGGAGCCCGTGAAGGCCACCTTGTTCACGCCCGACGTGCACAGGGCGTTGCCGGTCGCGCCGAGCCCCGTCACCGTCTGCAGGACCGGGCGGCCGACGGCCTCCTCGAACGTGCGGGCCAGCCACACGCCCACGCCGGGGGTGAACTCGGAGGGCTTGAACACGACGGCGTTGCCGGCGGCCAGCGCGTAGGCGATCGAGCCCATCGGGGTGAAGATCGGGTAGTTCCACGGTCCGATGACGCCGACCACGCCCAGCGGGTGGTAGCGGACCGTCGCCGACTGGTTCGCCATGACCAGGCCGGAACCGACCCGGCGGGGGCCGAGGACCTTCTTCGCGTGCGAGGCGGCGTAGTTGAGGTGGTCGATGGCGAGCGCCGCCTCGAGCAGCGCGTCGCCGTGGGGCTTGCCGGTCTCGTCGTGCACGATCTGCGCGAGCTGGTTGATCCGGCGGGTGATCACGCCCTTCCACGTGTTCAGCGCCTTCTTCCGGCCGTCGAAGCCGAGCTCCTGCCACCAGTCGGCCTGCTCGCGGGCCCGCGCGACGACGGCGTGCACGTGGTCGGTGGAGTGGATCGGGTAGGTCTCGACGACGTCGCCGGTGCGCGGGTCGAGTGAGTCGAAGGTCGTGGTGTTCGCTGCGGTCATGCTGACTTCCTGATCTCGTCGGCCGCCTTCTCGGCGATCATGATGGTGGGGGCGTTCGTGTTTCCGCGGGGGATCATCGGCATCACGGAGGCGTCGATGACGCGCAGGCCCTCGACGCCGCGGACGCGGAGCTGCGGGTCGACCACGGAGTCCTCGCCGCTACCCATCGCGCAGGTCCCCACGGGGTGGAAGAGGGTCTGGGCGTACTGGCGGATGTGCGCCAGGTAGTCGTCCTCCGACGGTGCCTCGGGCAGGTGCCAGGGCGCGCCCAGGTAGCGCGCCAGCGGCCCCTGCCTGCACAGTTCGAACGCGGCGCGGGTGCCGGCGAGCATCGCGTCCAAGTCCTCGGGTGCCTCGAAGTAGTTCGGCTCGATCGCCGGATGCCAGTCGGGGTTGTCCGACCGCAGCCGCACGGTGCCGCGGCTGGCCACGTTCACGAGCGTCGGCCCGCAGACGAAGCCGCGCTTGGTCGGCTCGTGCAGCATGTTGTCGTAGAAGCCGGACGCCATGACGTGGTACTGCAGGTCCGGCAGCTCCAGGTCGTCGCGGGAGCGGAAGAAGCCGCCCGCCTCACCCGCGTTGGAGGCCAGCGGCCCGGTGCCGCGCACCTTCCAGCGGAGGAGGTTCGTGAGGTTCTGCGCCTCCATGAGGTCGGTGCTGCCGTGGGTTTCGAAGATGACGGGGACGATCGGATGGTCGTGGAGGTTCGCGCCCACGCCCGGCAGCGCGGCGCGCACGTCGATACCGTGCTCGACGAGGTGTTCGGCGGGTCCGATGCCCGAGAGCATGAGCAGTTGCGGCGAGTTCACCGCGCCGCCGGAGAGG
This sequence comes from Tsukamurella paurometabola, assembly GCA_040391845.1. Lineage (GTDB taxonomy): Bacteria > Actinomycetota > Actinomycetes > Mycobacteriales > Mycobacteriaceae > Tsukamurella > Tsukamurella paurometabola_B. Next base: position 15,557 of record JBEBXD010000096.1, read on the forward strand.
ATCACCTCCCGCCTGGCCCTCGCGACGTGCTCGGTGGCGTCCTGCTTGAAGGTCACCCCGGAGGCACGGTCACCGTCGAACTCGATGCGCCGGGCTGTGGCACCCAGCGCGACCGTGAGGTTCGGCCGGGAGCGGGCGGGCTCGATGTAGGCCTTGTCCGTCGACCAGCGGCGGCCGCCCTTGCACGTGACTTGGTAGAGGCCCGCGCCGTCCTGGGTGGCGCCGTTGAAGTCCGGGTTGCGGGCCATCCCGAAGCCGGCGGCGCTGTCGACCCAGGCGTCGACGAGCGGATGCGTGTACACCCTGTCCTCGACGTTCAGGGGGCCCGAAGTGCCGTGGTACCGATCTTTGATCGCAGTGTTGTGCTCGGCCTTGATGAAGTAGGGGAGTACGTCGTCGTGGCTCCAGCCGGTGGCGCCGTACTCGGACTCCCAGGTGTCGAAATCGCCGTGGTTGCCGCGGATGTAGATCATGGCGTTCATCGACGAGCAGCCGCCGAGCGCCTTCATGCGCGGCCAGTAGGTGGGGCGGTCGTCGAGGTGCTTCTGCGGGGTGGTGGTGTAGTTCCAGTCCCACTTGGTCTTGAACAGCGCGGAGAAGGCGAGGGGGATGTTGATCTCGTCCGCGTCCGCCTCACCGCCCGCTTCGAGGAGCAGGACGGAGACGCCCGGATCCTCGGTCAGGCGCGCTGCCATGACGGCACCCGCGCTTCCGGCACCCACCACGATGTAGTCGTACTCGTCCGCCGGCAAACCCGCTCCTCGCGTCGCTCCATTGCTTGCCCACGAAGTTACTCGGAAGTATCCCCGTCGGGACCCGATTCGCCCAGGTTGTCGGGGTGTTCAGGGGTTTCAGAAGGGCGGGGGTCCGTCGAACGACGGTGCGCGTCTGGGTGGTGGTTCGCCGGTGAGGGCTGTGACGAGCAGGGTTTCGAACTCGCTGGCGGGTTCTGTGGTGCGTTTCTGTTCTGCTGCGAGGGTTTCGATGTTGCGCCGGCGGAGGTGTTCTCGGCGGGCGTGTTCGCGTT
>JBEBXD010000097.1:0-16408 GCA_040391845.1 Tsukamurella paurometabola
GCCCAGCCCGGCGTCGCCGAGCACCGCGGTGAGCACCAGGGCCTTGCGCATCTCGCGGTCGTCGATCGGGATGCCGTAGACCTCGGCGACCGCGAGCGCGTACAGCGCGGACGCCTCCATGAACACCGCGGTCTCCGCGCCGACGGCGCCGAGCGCCGCCACGGTGCCCACGCCCGGCACCGCAGCGGTCGCGCCGACGGCGCCACCGCTACCGGTGACCGCGAGCAGGTAGCGCTTCTCGAGCCGCTCGATGATCTGCGCGGGCGACTCGTCCGGGTGGTCGGAGCGCAGCCCGGCCACGTACTTGGCCACCGCCGGCCCCTGCAGGCGGGCGGCGCGGTCGATGACGGAGCCGAGCACGCCGCCACCGTCGTGCTTGACGGCGGGGAGGTCGGGCTGGTCGGGCTGGATGCGAGCGGGCTTGTTCGCCATGGTGTCCTCACCTCGTTTTCGGTCCCCGTCGGGACCGTCCACCCCTTGTTACCACCGATCGGCGACGGAAATTCCCCGTCGGTGACGGCGCGCACGGCCGGCCCGCGTACCGTCTGCGGTCATGGCGACCATCGACGAGCAGCCGTACACCCTGGTCATCCCCACCCGCTGGATGGACAACGACGTGTACGGGCACGTCAACAACGTCGTCTACTACAGCTTCTTCGACACGGTGATCAACACGTACCTGATCCGCGAGGGTGGCCTCGACATCCACGGCGGCCCCACGATCGGTCTCTGTGTGGAATCTCACTGCCGCTACGACGCGCCGCTCGCGTTCCCCGAGCCCGTGACCGCCGGGCTGGCCGTCACGAAGCTGGGCCGCTCCAGCGTCCGGTACGCCGTCACCCTGTTCGGCGCCGACGGTGCCGGCGGCACGCCCGCAACCCCCGCTGCGGAGGGCTGGTTCGTGCACGTCTTCGTCGACCGGGAGACCCGCAGGCCCGCCGGCATCCCGGAGGGCCTGCGCCGCGCGCTCGAGGCGCTCCTCGTCGGTGACCCCGCGTAGCCTGCCGGGCATGGCCTTCCTGACTGAACTGCGGCCCGTGACGCTCACGGGGCACCTGGTCACCCTCGAACCGCTGCGCCACGACCAGCACGACGGCCTGCGCGAGGCGCTCGAGGACGGGCAGGTCTGGGACCGCTGGTACACCTCGGTGCCCGCCCCCTCGGGCCTGCGCGCGGAGATCGACCGCCGGCTGGAGCTGCAGGAGCGGGGCGAGATGATCCCGTTCACCGCGGTCGACGCCGCCGGCCGGGTGCTGGGGATGACCACGTACTACGACATCGACCCCACCGTCCCGCGGATGGAGATCGGGTACACCTGGAACCGCGCCTCCGCGCACGGCACCGGCACCAACGCCGAATCGAAGCTGCTGCTCCTGGCGCACGCCTTCGACGTCCTCGGCTGCGAGTGCATAGGCCTGCGCACGCAGTGGGCGAACATCCAGTCGCGGGAGGCCATCGCCCGCCTGGGCGCGAAGCAGGACGGGGTTCTGCGCAGCTACCGCCGGTACCGCAACGGCGCCCTACAGGACGCCGTACTGTTCTCCATCCTCCGGCACGAGTGGCCCACCGTGAACGCGCACCTGCGGCACCGTCTGCGCCACCGGCACGAGGCCTACCGGGCCTTCCCCGAATAGGGGCCGACCGATGCCAGCACCACGGGCCGCGACGCACGCGCTGTGGCGGCCGGGCCTCGGCCTCGCCCTGTGGTTCACCGACGAGATCGGCGAGCCCACCGCCGAACCCGATCCCTCCGCCGTGCCCGCCGCGGTCGCCGAGGTGCTCGGCGACCGCCGGCCCCGCAGGTCCGTCACCCTCGCGGGGCCGCGGGGCCGCCTGGTCGCGCCCGCCCTCACCCTGGGGCCGCAGCGCGCCGCCGGGTTGTTCGACGCGCTCTCCGAGGCCGACGGTGCCGGCGACCTGCGGTACCTGCGCTGGGTCGCGAAATCGGTCGAGCGGTTCGTCGCGGCGGGGGCGGTGAGCCCGGCGCTGCGCAGCGACGACGGTGACTGGACCGTCCGCTGGGCGCCCGTCGAGTCCGTGCAGTGGCGCACCTGGGTGCAGGCCGCGGCCGCCGCGATGCCGCCGGTGCTGCGCCGCACCGGGGACCTCGCCGCCGTGCTCGACATGGCCGGCGAGCTCGCCGACCGGTACGCCCGGCTGCGTCTCGGCGACGGGCCGTGGGCCTGGGTGGCGGCGCCCGTGCTGCGCGCCCTGGTCGACGGTGAACCGTTGCCGCCCAAGGCGGTCGCCGACGCCGGCGCGGCCGCGGCGTGGACCGAGTGGGCCGGCACCGTCCGCTCCGCCGAGACGCTGCTGGTGCTCCGGCTCATCGAACCCGACGGGCGCGCACCGGGGGAGGATCCGCTCGCGCCCCATGTGATTCGGCCCGCCCGCTCCGCTCCCGGCGCCGGGGAGCACGCGGCGTCCGACACCCCGTGGCGGCTGGAGGTGTGCCGGCGCGTGCCCGGCGCCGCACCGGTGCGCGCGGACCCGGCGCGGATGAGCCCCGTGGACCTGGACGATCTGGCGGGGGAGCTGGCGCGGGCGCTGGCCGTGTATCCGCCGCTCAAGCGGGCCCGCCAGGACGAGACCTCGCTGGACTTCCTGCTGACCACCCCCGAGGCGGAGGCGCTGTTCGTCGAGGGTGCGCCGGGCCTGACCAAGGCGGGGTACGAGGTGCTGCTGCCGGCGTCGATCGCGACGGTGCGCCCCGCGCTGCGGCTGGTGGGGCGGGAGCAACCGGGGCGCACCGAGCTCACGGTGCAGGCCGGCCTCGCCGAGATCAAGGACTTCGCGTGGCAGCTCGCCGTGGGCGATGCGGTGCTCACCGCCAGCGAGCTCGCGGCCCTGGCGAACTCGGCATCGGGCCTGGTGGAGGTGCGTGGCCGGTGGGTGCGGGCGGACCGCAGGACCCTGGCCCGGGCTGCGCGGTTCGTCGCCGAGCAACGCTCCGCCGCCGAGTCCGGGACCGACCTCGCGGGCCTGCTCTCCGTGATCGCGGACCCGGCCGCGCTGCCCGCGCCGCTGGCCGCCGTCGACGGGCTGGGCTGGCTGGACTCGGTGTACCGCGGCGGCACCATTGCGCCCGCGGAGGTCGCGGCGCCGGCCGCGCTGAACGCCACCCTGCGCGATTACCAGCTGCGGGGGCTCGAGTGGCTGGTCACCCTGTGGCGCAGTGGGATCGGCGCGGTCCTCGCCGACGACATGGGGCTGGGGAAGACGATCCAGGTGCTCGCGCTGCTGTGCCACGAGCGGGAGCGGGCTACGGAGCCGGTGCGCCCCACCCTCCTGGTGTGCCCGATGTCCGTGGTCGGCAACTGGGTCGCCGAGGCGCAGCGCTTCGCCCCGGGCCTCACCGTGCACGTGCACCACGGCACCGACCGGCCCACCGGCGCCGAGTTCGGGAGGATCGCCGCGGCCTCGGACGTCGTGGTCACCACGTTCGCCCTCGCCGCGCGCGATAGGGAACTGCTCGCCGGGCACCACTGGGGCCGCGTGGTGGTCGACGAGGCACAGCACCTCAAGAACGTGAACACCGCTGCCGCCAAGGCGGTCCGGTCGATCCCCGCCGCGCATCGGGTGGCGCTGACGGGCACCCCGGTGGAGAACCGGCTCGAGGACCTGCGGGCGGTGATCGACCTGGTCAACCCCGGCCTTCTCGGCTCGGCCCGCACCTTCCGCAACCGGTTCGCGCTGCCGATCGAGCGTGAGCAGGACCGGGCGGCGGTACGCCGGCTGAACACGCTGACCTCACCGTTCATCCTGCGCCGGGAGAAGACCGATCCGGCGATCGCGCCCGAGCTGCCGGAGAAGGCCGAGTTCACGGTGCGCGCCTCGCTCACCGCGGAGCAGGCCGGCCTGTACCAGGCCGTGCTGAACCGGCTCGTGCAGGAGATCAAGGAGTCGAAGGGCATGGGCCGCAAGGGGTTGGTCCTCGCCTCCCTGACCCGGCTCAAGCAGATCTGCAACCATCCCGCGCACTACCTCGGCGACGGCTCGCCGCTGCTGCGCCGCGGGCGGCACCGCTCCGGCAAGCTGGAGCTGCTCGTGGACGTGCTCGAAACGGTTGCGGCGGAGGGGGAGCGCGCGCTGGTGTTCACCCAGTACGCGGACTTCGCGCGCATGCTGCAGCCGTACCTCTCCGGCCTCCTCGGGGCGGAGGTCCCGGTGCTCGACGGCGGCGTGCCCCGCGTCCAGCGCGATGCGATGGTGGCGCGCTTCCAGTCCGGCGACGGCGCGCCCGCCCTGATCGCGACGGTGCAGTCGGGCGGCACCGGCCTGAACCTGACCGCCGCGAATCACGTGGTGCACGTGGACCGCTGGTGGAATCCGGCGGTCGAGAACCAGGCCACGGACCGGGCCTTCCGCATCGGCCAGACGCGGGCGGTGCAGGTGCGCCGGTTCGTGTGCGCGGGCACGCTGGAGGAGCGGATCGACGCGGTGATCGCTGCCAAGCGCGAGCTCTCGGACATGACGGTGCAGGTGGGGGAGGCCTGGCTCACCGAGTTGAACAACGACGAGCTGTACGAGCTGGTGGCCCTGCGCGACGAGGCGGTGATGTGATGGCGCGGAAGGCGCGCGATACGGCCCGGCCTATGGGCGGGACGTGGTTCTCGCGCAGGCTGATCCTGCAGCGCGAGGACGTGACGGAGCGGCGCAAGGTGCAGTACGCGCGGCGGCTGTACCAGGAGCATCAGGTGTTCGCGGTGGCGGTGACGCCCGCGTCGGTCACCGCCACGGTGCAGGGCAGCCAGCTCGACCCGTTCCCGGTGGTCCTCTCGCGGGTGCCGGCCGAGCCGGCGGTAGTGGTCTCGCTGCTGCTGTCGCAGGGCGCCGGCGGCGAGCTGCTCGCCGTGACCCGCGGGGACCTCGGGCGGGTGCTGGGGGAGCTGGTGCTACCCGAATCGGCGTCCGATGTGGTGGTCGACTGCGCGTGCCCCGACGAGTCGGGGGCCTGCGTGCACGCGCTCGCCGTCACCTACGAGCTGTGCGCGGCGGCGGACCTCGACCCGTCGCTGATCCTCGAGTTCGCCGGCGTCCCGCTCGCCGGGCTGCTCGCGCGGGTGAGCAGCGCGGAACGGGAGGGGCCGGCACCGTCGGCGCGCGGGACCGGCGCCCGGGACGCCTGGGATCCCGAGGCCTGGGACGCGGGAGCCGCGGCCTTCTTCGGCGACGGCCTGGACCCGCCGCCGCTGCCCGAGCCGGAGCCGATCGACGCGATGACGCTGCTGGACCCCGCGCTGCTGCGGATGGCACTGCGCCGCACCGGCACCAAGGCGGCCGATGTGGCCGAGGCCTCCGACGAGCTCGCGGAGCTCTACGACCGCCTCCGCAACCCGCGCTGACCTGCGAAATGTTGGTGATGTTGGTAGTCTGTGGACAAACCCCACAAGGAGATGGCGCATGTCGGTCACTCAGATCGATCTCGACGACGAGGCCTTGGACGGTGTGATGCGCGTCGCCGGCGTGCGCACGAAGAAGGAGGCCGTCAACCTGGCACTGCGCGAGTACCTCGCGCAGCACCGACGGGTCGAGGCCTTCGCGCGGTTACGTGAGCAGGCGAAGGGCTGGGACTACGAGGGCTGGCGCGCTCTCCGTGAGGAAGAGAAGTCGGGCCGCGGGTGATCCGGTACCTCGTCGATACGTCCGCGCTATGGCGGATCAATCGTGACGATGCCCTCGCAGAGAAATGGTTCGGGGCGCTGTCTGCGGGTTCGGTGGGGTCATGCGCGCCACAGCCGGGGTCGGAGCGATCAAAGCGCTGTCGACCGTCGACCTACTGATCTGCGTGACCGCCGCGACCCGCGGCCTGGTCATCCTGCACGACGACGCCGACTTCGAGCTCGCGGAGCGGCACCTGCCGGATGTGCGAGCGCAGCGTGTCGTGAGCCCGGCGGGGGACTGAGGATCGGGGGAGGCGCCGCGTCGGTGACGGAACTTGTCGGTGGGGGTCACTAGCCTGAGGGGCGACCTACGAGGGGGTGAGAGATGCGGTTCCTGCACACGGCCGACTGGCAGCTGGGGATGACGCGGCACTTCCTGGATGCGGATGCGCAGGCCCGGTTCACCGATGCCCGGCTGGACGCGATCACCCGGCTCGGGGCCGTCGCGGCCGAGCGGGACGCCGAGTTCATCGTGGTCTGCGGGGACGTGTTCGAGGACAACCGGCTCGCGCCCGCCGTGATCGCCCGCAGCCTCGACCGGATCGGCGCGATCGACCGCCCCGTGTACCTGCTGCCCGGCAACCACGACCCGCTGGACGCGGCCTCGATCTTCGGCTCCGAGGTGTTCGCGCGGCACCGCCCGGGCAACGTGACCGTGCTGGACGAGCCCGGGGTGCACGAGGTGCGGCCGGGGGTCGAGCTGCTGGCGGCCCCCTGGTTCTCCAAGCACCCCGCGGGTGATCCGCTCACCGAGGCCGTCAGCAACGCGGCGCCGCCCGCGGCCGGCGTGATCCGCGTCGCAGTGGGGCACGGCGGCACCCTGCCCGTCGGCGCGCAGGATCAGCGCCTCATCGACGTCGCCGCCCTCTCGGCTCGGATCGCCGCCGGCGAGTTGCACTACGTGGCCCTCGGGGACCGGCACTCGGTCACGGAGGTCGCCCCGGGAATCTGGTACTCCGGCGCCCCCGAGGTCACCAACTTCGACCACAAGGAGACGGCGTCCGGATCCGTCCTGCTCGTCGACGTTCCCGACGGTCCCGGTGCGGGCGCCGCGCGGGTGAGCCCCGCCCGGGTCGGCACCTGGCGGTTCGCCTCCCGCGAGTTCGTGCTCACGGCGGAGCGGGACGTGGACGCGGCGATCGCCGCCCTCGCCGCCCTGCCGGACAAGGACCGCACCGTGGTCAAGGTGGGGTTCACCGGCACCGTCGGGCTCGCGGCGAAGGCCCGGCTGGACGCCGAGCTCGAGGCCCTGCGGGCCCGGTTCGCGGCCCTTGAGCCGTGGGAGCGCAAGACCGATCTCGCGGTGCTGCCCGGGGAGGCGGAGCTCGATGCGCTGGAGCTCACCGGCCCGGCCGCGGAGGCGGCGCAGGAGCTGCTGGGCGTCGCGCGCAGCGGCGGCGAGCGGGCGGCGGACGCCTCCGGGGCGCTGGCGCTGCTGTACCGCCTCACCCGGCAGGAGGTGGGCGCATGAGGCTGCACCGCCTGGCGGTCAAGGACTTCCGCGGCGTCGAGGAACGGGAGATCGCCTTCGCCGAGAGCGGGGTCACGCTGCTGCACGGCCCCAACGAGGCCGGCAAGTCGTCGATGGTCGAGGCCCTGCAACTGCTGCTGGAGGTCAAGGCCACCTCGAAGTCGCAGCGGGTGGAGGCCGTGTGCCCCGCCCACCGCGACGCCGGCCCGTGGGTGGAGGCGGAGCTCACGGTGGGCCCGTACCGCTTCGTGTACGCCAAGCAGTACCACCGCCGGCCCGGCACCGTGCTCACGGTGCTCACCCCCACGCCGCTGCAGCTCACGGGCGGCAGCGCCGAATCGTGGGTGGCGGAGCAGATGCGTGCGCACGTGGACGGGGATCTCCTCGCCGCGCTCACCGTGCTGCAGGGGCCGGGGCCCGAGCAGCCGTCGCTGCGCGACAGCGCCGCGTTCGCCAAGGCCCTGGACGCGGCCTCCGGCGGGGCGGGGGAGGACGAGCCGGGGGCGGAACGGCTGGCGGAGGCCGTCGCCGCGGAACGCGCCCGGTACTTCACGCCCACCGGCAGGCCCACGGGCGAGCTGACCGCGGCCCGCACCCGGGAGGCCGCGGCTCGCGCGGCGCTGGAGGAGGCGGAAGCCGCCCTGCGCGAGGTGGATCGGGTGGTGTCCGAGCACGCCGTCGCCGCCGCGCGCCTGGCCACCATCGCCGCCCGACGGTCCGCCGCCGCCTCGGCCCTCGAGGCCCTGGGCGCCGATCAGGAGCGGATCACCGCGCTCGCCTCGCAGCTGGCGCAGTCCCGGGCCGCGCTCGAATCCGCGGCGCTGCGGGAGCAGCACGCGGGCGACGCGGCCAATCGGCGGCGCCGCCTCGTGGAGCAGCAGGCGCTCGCCGTCGACCGCACAGCGCAGGTGCGCGCCCAGCGCGACCGGGCGCTGGCGGACCGCGAGGTGCTCGCCGCCGAGGCGTCCTGGCTGGAGACCACGGTCGCGGAGCTGGCGGCCGTCTCCGCGGACCGCCGGGAGCGGAAGTCGCAGGCGCAGTACGCCGTGGACTACGCCCGCGAGTCCGTCTCGCACCGGCGGCTGCTACAGCGGATCGAGCAGGCGCAGCTGCTCGGCAAGGACGTGGAGGACGCCCGGAACAGGCTGGCCGCCAACACCATTGACCGTCGCGCACTGCAGACGATCGCGGCCGCGGAGGGCAGGTGCGAGAAGGCGCAGGCCCGGTTCTCCGCGCTCGCCGCGACGCTGCGGCTGGAGCGGCTGGGGTTCTCCGACGTGCTCGTGGACGGCCACAACATCGGTGAGGAGCCGGTCGAGGTGGTCGCCGGCAACGGCACGGTGGTCGAGGTGCCCGGGGCCGTGCGGATCGAGGTGACCCAGCGCGGCGAGAGCGCCGACGCCGCCGCCGAGGTGAAGGCGGCGCACGCCGCCCTGCTGGCCGCGTGCCGCGACGCCGGCGCCGCCGATGCGCAGGCCGCGCGGGACCTGCACGAGCAGCGGGAGGCCGTGGAGATCGAGCTGCAGGAGGCGAGGATCGCCCTCGCCCACGCCCTCGGCGACAACACCCCGGCCGAGCTGCGCGCGCTCGCGGAGGAGGCCGCCGAGCGGATCGTCGCGCTCGAGGCCGCGGTCGATGCGGAATTCCTCGCGGTGGATCCCGAGCGGGCCAAGGCGAACCTCCTGGAGGCCACCCAGGCGGAGGTGCGCTCACGCGAGGAGGAGAAGCGCACCAGGGAGCAGCTGGGCGCCAAGCACACGGAGCTGCACGCCGCGGACGTCGCGGCGCGCACGGCGGCCGACCGGCTGCAGGACTTCGACCACCGGGCGGCGGAGCTGACCGAGGAGCTCGAGCGCGTCCGGGCCGAATCCGACGACGAATCCCTCAGTGCCGCCGCGGACGCCGCCGTGACCGCCCGGGAGGCCGCCGCCGCGCAGCTGGCCGAGCACGAGCGCGCCGCCCAGGACGCCGATGTGGCAGGGTTCGCCGCCCGCCTCGCCGCCGCCCGCGCCGAGGACCGGCAGGCGGGCGCCGCGGAGGCGTCGGCGCGGGAGGAACTGGCGGGCCTGGGCGGGCAGCTGCGGCTGTTCCAGGCGGACGGCCGCCGCGACCTGCTCGACGCGGCGCAGGCGGAGCACGTGCACGCCGAGCGGGCACTGACGTCGGTGGAGGAGCGCGCCCGCGCGGCGGCGCTGCTGCACGACACGCTGACCGCGCACCGCGACGCCCGCCGCGCCCGGGTCCAGGCGCCCTACCAGCGCACCCTGGAGGCGCTGGGCCGCACCGTGTTCGGCGATCCGCTGACCATCACCGTCGGGGACGACCTGCGGATCGTTTCGCGGACCGTCGACGGGGTCACGGTGCCGTTCGACTCGCTCTCCGGCGGCGCGCAGGAGCAGTTGGGCGTGCTCAGCCGGCTCGCGTGCGCCCGCCTGGTCGACGGTGCCGACGGTGCGCCCGTCATCTTCGACGACGCCCTCGGCCACAGCGACCCCGCGCGCCTCGGCGCGATGGCCGACGCGCTGGTCGAGGCCGGCCGCGACGCGCAGGTGATCGTGTTCAGCTGCGTGCCCGGCCGGTTCGACGCCCTCCGCGGCCGCGCCGGTGTCACCGAGGTCGCCCTCGGCTAGAGCCCGCTCGCCCATGGGACGTTCGGCGGTGCGTGGAGTCCTAGACCTGCTCGCGGAGCTTGAACTTGAGCACCTTGCCCGCGGGGTTGCGGGGGAGGGCGTCCACCACGTGCAGTGCCAGCGGCAGCTTGTACGGGGCCAGCGAGTCCTTCGCGAACTCGCGCACCTCCTCCAGCGTGAGTGTGGCCTCCGGCTTGAGCGCGACGATCGCGGTCACCGCCTCGCCCCACTTCTCGTGCGGGGTGCCGATGATCGCGACCTCCGCGATCGCCGGGTGCCGGTACAGCACGGACTCCACCTCGGCGGGGTACACGTTCTCGCCGCCCGAGATCACCATGTCCTTCACCCGGTCCACCACCGTGACGTACCCGTCGGAGTCCTCCTCGCCGACGTCGCCGGTGTGGAACCAGCCGTCCGCGTCGATGGCGGCTCCGGTGGCCTCGGGGTTGCGCCAGTAGCCGGTCGTCACCTGCGGGCCCCGCACGCAGACCTCGCCGCGCTCCCCGGCGGGGACGGGCGCACCGTCGGGCCCGAGGAGCGCGACCTCCGAGAGCGGCAGGAGGTGATGTCCGGCGGCGCCGATCTTGCGGGCAGTGTCGTAGACGTCCATGACCAGGGCGAGCGGCGCCGTCTCGGTGAGCCCGTAGCCCTGGCAGAACGGGATGTCGCGGCCGTTGTAGAGCGCGATGAGCGGCTCCGGGACGGGTGCGCCGCCGCAGGTGAACTGGCGCACGCTGGACAGGTCGGCGGTCTCGAACGCCGGTACCTGGCTCATGAACAGGAACATCGCCGGGACGCCGAACATGGTTGTCACGCGGTGCTTCTCGATGAGCTCGAGCGCCGCGGTGGGGTCGAACGCCGGCAGGATCACCAGCTGCCCGCCCTTCTGCAGGGTGATCAGCGTGGTCACGTTGAGGCCGCCGATGTGGAACATGGGGGCCGCCACGAGGCTGATGTCGGTGGACATGGTGTCGAGGCTCAGCAGCGCGTTCATGTTGTTCCAGAACATGTTCCCGTGCGTGAGCATCGCGCCCTTGGGGCGGCCCGTGGTGCCGGACGTGTACATGATGAGGGCGAGGTCGTCCTCCGCCGGGAACCGCGGGTCCGCGATCGGGTCGCGGCCGGCGAGCAGATCGCCGAGCGTCTCCCAGCCGTCCACGGGCTCCAGCGCGATGGCGCGCGACACCCCGGCGGCGCCGCGGACGGGATCGACCACGGCGGCGCGGTCGGCGTCCGCGATCAGCGTGTGCACGCCGGCGTCGGCGAGGATGTACTCGAGCTCCGCCGGGGTGAGGCGGAAGTTGAGCGGCACGAACACCGCGCCGGCGCGGGACGCGGCGAACAGGGTGGTGAGGAAGTCGGGGTGGTTGAACCCGAGGTAGCCCACGCGGTCGCCGGTCTGCACGCCGCCCGTCACCAGCTCGGCGGCGAGCCGGTCCACCCGGTCCGCGAAGTCCCGGTAGCTCCACGTCGTATCGCCGTAGGTGACGGCGGGCCGGTCGGCGCTCACGGCAGCGCGGCGCGCGATCCACGATCCGAGGTCGACGGCGGGACGAGCGGGCATGGTGCCTCCTTGGTCGCGTGGCGATGTGCATGCATCGTGACCGGCGCGGGGGCGACCCGTGGGCGATTCGTGCGATTCTCAGGTCGGTCGGGCGGCCACACGTCATTACACTCGCGTGCATGACTGCTGCACCGGAGACGACATCCGACCTGCCCGCGTCGGGCCTCACCGCGGCGCAGGTCGCGGAGCGGGTCCGCGACGGGCGGGTCAACACGCTGCCGGGGCGGTCGGGCAGGAGCGCCTGGGAGATCGTCCGCGCCAACGTCTTCACCCGGATCAACGCCATGCTGGGCGTGCTGTTCCTGCTGGTGCTGTTCACCGGGTCGCTCATCAACGGCCTGTTCGGCCTGCTGATCATCTTCAACTCCGGCATCGGCATCATCCAGGAGTTGCGCGCCAAGAGGACTTTGGATTCGCTGGCCATCGTGGGGCAGGCCCACCCGGTGGTCCGGCGCGACGGCGTCGCGAAGGAGATCGCGCAGTCCGAGGTGGTCCTCGACGACGTGATCGAGATCGGCCCCGGCGACCAGATCGTGGTCGACGGCGAGACCATCGAGTTCTCGGCGCTCGAGGTGGACGAGTCGCTGTTGACCGGGGAGGCGGACCCCGTCGACAAGCAGCTCGGCGACGAGATCTTCTCCGGCAGCTTCGTGGTGTCCGGGTCGGGCGCGTACCGGGCCACGAAGGTGGGCGCCGACGCGTACGCCGCGCAGCTCGCCGACGAGGCCAGCAAGTTCACCCTCGTCAACTCCGAACTCCGGTCGGGCATCGACAAGATCCTGCAGGTGATCACCTGGCTGCTGGTCCCGGCCGGCATCCTCACGGTGTTCAACCAGCTGGTGATCTCGAAGCAGGACCTGAACCAGGCGATCCTGGGGATGGTCGCCGCACTGGTCCCGATGGTGCCCGAGGGGCTGGTGCTGATGACCTCGATCGCCTTCGCGGTCGGCGTGGTGCGGCTCGGCCAGCGCAAGTGCCTGGTGCAGGAGCTGCCCGCGATCGAGGGCCTCGCCCGCGTGAACGTGGTGTGCGCGGACAAGACCGGCACGCTCACCGAGAACGGGATGCGGCTCTCGGAACTGGATGTGCTCGAGGGGGATCGCGCCGAGCTCGAACGCGTCCTCGCGGCCGTCGCGGCGCTCGACCCGCGCCCCAACGCCAGCGTGCAGGCGATCGCCGAGGCCTATCCCGACGCCCCGCAGTGGCGGTCCACGGCCGTCGCGCCGTTCAGCTCGGCGAAGAAGTGGTCGGGCATCTCGCTCGCCGACGGGGACGCGCCGCGCGGCAACTGGATCCTCGGGGCCGCCGACGTCCTCCTGGATCCGGAGTCCGACGGTGCGCGGCGCGCCACCGAGCTCGGGGCGACGGGGCTGCGGGTCCTGCTGGTGGCGAGCACCGACGTGCCGGTGGACACCGACGGTGACGGGACGGCGGCGCCCGGAAACCTGGTGCCGCGCGCCCTGATCGCGCTGGAGCAGCGGGTCCGCGGCGACGCCCGCGGCACCCTCGACTACTTCGACTCGCAGGGCGTCGCCGTGAAGGTGATCTCCGGCGACAACGCCGTCTCCGTGGGCGCCGTCGCGCACTCGCTGGGCCTCGGTTCCCCGGACTCGTCGGTGGATGCGCGGAAGCTGCCGTCGGACAACGACGCCCTGGCGGAGGTGGTCACCGACAACGTGACCTTCGGCCGCGTGCGGCCCGACCAGAAGCGGGCGATGGTCAAGGCCCTGCAGTCCCGCGGCGACACCGTCGCCATGACCGGCGACGGGGTGAACGACGTGCTCGCCCTCAAGGACTCCGACATCGGCGTGGCGATGGGATCCGGCAGCTCAGCGGCGCGGTCGGTCGCGCAGATCGTGCTGCTGGACAACAGGTTCGCGACCCTGCCGTACGTGGTCGGAGAGGGGCGGCGCGTGATCGGCAACATCGAGCGCGTCGCGAACCTGTTCCTCACCAAGACCGTGTACGCGGTGCTGCTGGCGTGGCTGGTGGGGCTGGCCGGCATCGGCGCCAAGATCGTCGGCGGCACGCCGATCTCCTACCCGTTCCAGCCGATCCACGTGACCATCGCCGCCTGGTTCACCATCGGCGTCCCCGCGTTCGTGATGTCCCTGGCGCCGAACAACGAACGGGCGCAGACCGGGTTCGTCGGGCGCGTCCTGCGGCTGGCGGCACCGTCGGGCGTGGCGATCGGCCTGGCCACCTTCCTGTGCTATCTCGTGGTGAACCCCGGCGGCACCGGGGCCTCCCTCGGCGGCGGTGCGGCCGAGCTCAGCACGGACCAGATCCGGGCCTCGACGGCGGCCCTGATCACGCTGCTGGTCGGCTCGCTGTGGGTGCTGGGGATCGTGGCGCGGCCCTACACGTGGTGGAAGGTGGCGCTGGTCGGCATCTCGGTGCTGTTCTACATCGCCCTGTTCTCGATCCCGCTGGCGCAGGAGAAGTTCTTCCTGGACATCGGCGATCCGACGAAGGTGGGCATCGGGTTCGCGTTCGGCGGCGTCGCGATCGTGTTCGTCGAGTTGTTCCGGCGGGTGGCGCCGGTGGTGTTCGCGAGGTTCGAGCGGCACGGGAAGAACTGATGGAGTCGGCGTACGACGCTGTGGTGGTGGCGATCCCGGTCGCCGCGTGCGGCGCGGTGATCGCGTGGGTGGGCTACCTCATCGCATCCGTTGCCGGCGGCAGGCGGGCCCTGGTCGAAGGGGTGGGCTGGGCTGCGAGCATCCTCACATCGTTGGCGGCGCTGCCGTTCGTGGCGTTCCTCCTCGGGTTCCTGCTGTTCCTTCCGGCCATGTGGTTCTCTCGAGTGGCATCGGCGAACGTCGTGGCGGTGATCGCGTGGGCGCAGGCCCTGATACTCACGGTCGCCGTTCTCGCTGCGGGACGGGGGATCTTCCGTCGGGCGGGAAGCGCCCGGTTCCTCGCTGCAGCGGTCGTGATCCTCGGGCTCGGCACCGTGTGGATGGGCCGCTATCTCGCCACCATCGATTGGGCGCCCACCCCGAGCTGATAACGAATCAACAGCTCTTGTTAGGTGACCCTAATGTCGATAGTGTCGGGGTTATGGACAAGCTCGCACCGTCGCCCCTGGACCCCGTCGCCGCATCCGTCGCCGATCGACTGCACGCGCAGAGTAAGAAGCAGATCATCGCCGCCGTACCGTCCCTGGTGGCGCGGATGGCCCTCGCACGGATCCGCGACGGCGCCTCCGATCTGACGCAGACCGAGTCGGGGAAGCGGTACGTGGCGGACAAGCTGGTCGCGATCGCTCCGGCGAAGGCCGCGCTGATCCACATGCTGTGCAGGTCGATCGGCGCGAAGCGGGTGGTGGAGGCCGGCACGTCCTACGGGGTGTCCACCATCTACCTCGCGGCCGCGGTACGCGACAACCTCGCCGAGGGGGAGGAGGGCATCGTGATCGGCACCGAGCACGAGCCCGAGAAGGTGCGGCGCGCCCTGCTCAACCTGCAGGAGGCGGGAGTCGCCGACTACGCCGAGATCCGGGAGGGCGACCTGCGGGAGACGCTCGTGGATCTCGACGGCCCGATCGACTTCATGCTCGTCGACATCTGGGTGCCCATGGCGCTGCCGGCGCTGAAGCTGGTGACCCCGCACCTGCGTTCCGGTGCGCTCGTGGTGTGCGACAACGTGATCGGCGCCGCCAAGGAGTACCGCGAGTACCTCGAGTTCGTCCGCGATCCCGGCGGCCCGTTCACCTCCGTGACGATCCCCGGCAACGGCGGCCTGGAGATCTCCCGCAAGCGATAGGGGCGCGGTGCCCGTGCATAGCCGGCAACGCCGCACAGATGTCGTCCCCAGCGGCGCTCTCCGCGAATAGCTGCAGGTCACCGAAACCCGGCGCCGCTGGAGCCGACGTTCGTGCCCGCACCCCGAGTACGGTCGCGCTAGGAATCACGCGAACCGAGCGAGGAGAGCGCCGTCGTCGGTGAGCGGCAGGTCGGGTGGGGTGTTCCAGAACTGCGCGGCGAGGTCGTATCCCGCGTGGACGAGTTCGGCGCGGCGCGGCCAGTGCTCGGCCGCCCACTCGGGTTCGTTGTTGATCGAATCGATGCCCGACCGTGCGCAGCCCTCCAGTTCGAAGTGCAGGTTCCGGGCGGCGGCGCGGGCGTCGGGGCTCCCGACGGGGACGGCGGAGGCGATGTCCACCAGCTCCCGAGCCGCGTTCCGCACGCGCTCCTCGGTCCACACGAAGGTCCTGCGGTGCGCGTTCGGTGCCACAAGGTACATGGCGAGGATCGCGACGAACACCCCGACCACCGTCTCCTGCAGGCGCTCCATCATCACCGGTTCCGCGGGGCCGCTGATGGAACCGGCGCCGCTGGCCATGAGGGCGATCGGCGTGATCACGATGACCGCCGCGGCGTAGTTGCGGGCGATGAGCAGTTCGATGGTCAGCTGCAGTACCGCGATCACCGCGACCAGGGCGTATCCCTGCAGGGACAGCGCGTGCAGGCCCGCGAACAGCACCAGGCCGATCGCTGTCCCCAGGAATCGGTGCAGGGCGCGGACGGTGCCGTGCACCCGGTCGAAGCCGGTCTGCAGCACCACGAGGGCGCTGAGCGCGGCCCAGTGCGGCCGCTCGAAACCGAACGCCATGCTCACGGCCCCGGCCGCCGTGCAGGCGACGGCGACGCGGACGGCGGTGATCGTGGCGTGGGACGACGGGCTCAGCGAACGCAGCAGCCGGTGCCCGATCGAGGGGCGGAGCCGGGCGGTGGTGACCGCGCGCGTCGGGTCGATCGCGTCGGCGTCGTCGGGTTCGCCGATGGCGTCCGCGGCGAACCTGCGGTTGGCGTCCCGCAGTGCCGTGATCAGTTCGGCGTCGGCGGCGCGGGCGGACGAGCGGGCGTCGTCGAGGGTGGACCAGGCGGAGACCAGCGCGGTCCCCGCGGCGTGTCGCTGCTGCGCCGACCGCGGCCCCTCGGACGCGAGGAGTGCGTTGACGGCGCCGACGGCGCGGCCGACCGCCTCGCGTTGCGGCCGTGACGAATCGACCACCGCCCCGGCCATCGAGATCACCACCGATCCGGCGGCCGCCGCGGTGGCGGCGAGGATCAGG
>JBEBXD010000098.1:0-16274 GCA_040391845.1 Tsukamurella paurometabola
GCGGCCTCGTCGACGGCGTCGGCGGCCCCGGCGGGCCCGGGGCGCCCGGGGGCGTGCGGCACGGACCTCCTGGCCCGGCTGACGGTGCGGGAGAAGATCGGGCAGCTGCTGATGGTGGGCGTGCGGGACGCCGCGGACGCGCGCAGCGCCGTGCGGCAGGGCGTGGGCGGGGTGTTCATCGGCAGTTGGACCGATAAGGCCGTGTTCTCCGGCGGCACGCTTGCGGCGGTGGCGAAGGCGGGGAAGGTGCCGGCCATGATCTCGGTGGACGAGGAGGGCGGCCGCGTCTCCCGCGTGCCGGGCGCGGACCTGGTCTCGGCGCGGGAGCTGGCGCGGACGATGACGGTGCCGCAGGCCCGGGCCGAGGGTGCGCGGATCGGGAAGCTGTTGCGGTCCAAGGGGATCACGGTGGATTTCGCGCCCGACGCCGACGTCTCGGCCCAGCCGGACGACTCCGTGATCGGCGACCGCTCCTTCTCGGACGACCCGGCGGTGGTGACGAAGTACTCGCAGGCGTTCGCGGCCGGCCTGCGCGACGGCGGCGTGTACCCGGTGTTCAAGCACTTCCCCGGCCACGGCAGCTCCTCGGGCGATTCGCACCAGGGCGGCGTGAGCGTGCCCGCCCTGGGCAAGCTCAAGCAGCGTGATCTGGTGCCGTTCCGCGCCGCGGCCGCGGCCGGCGACGGGGGGATCATGGTCGGGCACCTGACGGTGCCGGGGCTCACCGAGCCGGGCCTGCCGACCAGCCTCAGCCCGGCGACGATGCGCCTGCTGCGCGGCGGGACGGGGTACGGCGCGAAGCCCTTCGACGGACCGATCTTCACCGACGACCTCTCGGGCATGAAGGCGATCACCGACCGGTTCAGCGTTCCGCAGGCGGTGGCGAAGGCGATCGAGGCGGGCGCCGATGTGGCGCTGTGGATCTCGACGGACGATCTCGGCGCGGCGATCGACGCGGTGCAGGCCGCGGTGAAGGCGAAGCGGATCACCGTCCAGCAGCTCGACGCCTCGGTGCTGCGGGTCGCGCGGGCCAAGCACGCCGTGCAGTGCTGACCTGCGCCGGAGCAGGCGGTTTCACCGTAACTTACTTGCGGGTAACCTCGTGGGCTAGTATCTGACTCGAGAGTAAGGAGGACGCCGATGGCCGGTGGGACGAAGCGTTTGCCGCGCGCGGTACGCGAGCAGCAGATGCTGGACGCCGCCATCTCGGTGTTCTCGCGCAACGGGTTCTACGAGACGTCGATGGACGCCGTGGCCCGCGAAGCGCAGATCAGCAAGCCGATGCTGTACCTGTACTACGGGTCCAAGGACGAGCTGTTCGCAGCCTGCGTCACCCGCGAGGCGGGCAGGTTCATGCGGAGCATCGAGTTCGACGCCAGCCCGACGCTCGCGCCCCTGCAGCGGTTGCGCTCGGTGATCACGGGCTTCCTCAAGTACGTGGACGAGAACCGCGACGCCTGGCGGGTGATCTATCGCGAGGCGACGGGCCAGGCCGCGTTCGCGGCGCTGACGGAGGTGAATCGCGAGCGGGTCGTCGAGATGACCGCGGTGCTGCTGCGCGAGGCCGCCAAGTACGCGCCCGCGGATACGGACTTCGAGCTCTACGCGGTGGCGTTGGTGGGGTCGGGCGAGGCGATCGCCGACCGCCTGGCAACCGGCAAGGTGGACCTCGATCGCGCGGTCGAGGTGATGACCTCGTTCCTCTGGGGCGGCATCCGCGGCGAGCGCCCGGAGTAGGCGTCACCCCGTCATCCGGGCGATCCAGTCCGTGATCGCGTTCCGAACCAGGCCGGGACGGTCGATGTGGACGTTGTGGCCCGCGCGGTCGACGAGGAGCACCGCCATCCGGTCGTAGTGCCGGACGAGGCGGAGCTGGTCCGTGTAGCCGACGACCGAGTCCTGCCGTGCGTTCACCAGCAACGACGGTGCGGCGAGCGGTTCCGCCAGGCGCGACTCCGGCTCCGTCGACAGGGTGAAGTCCGCCCGGATCCGTCTGGCCGCTGCGCGGTCGTACGCCCGGATCCCGGGGAGAACGGCGGCTCGATAGCGCTCCCAATTGTCCTGCGTCAGTTCGACCGCCATCTCCTCGTAGGACTCGCGATCCTCGACCGGGAGTGAGTCCAGTAGCGCACCGTCCACGGCGAAGCGGCGCGGCGGCGGGAGGTGTCGCTCGGGGAGAGGCGCGACCGATGGGACGAGGAGGCAGGCCCCGAGGATGCGGGCCGGCATCGAACATGCGACGTGGCGGGCGAGTGCGGCGCCCAGAGAGTTCCCCACGACGGCGAACGGATCGCCGCCGAATCTCTCGGCGACGTAGGCCTCCACGGCCCGCGCGAGCGCGTCGACACCGTCGATGTCCGGCCCCGCCGGGCTCGCGCCGAATCCCGGGAGGTCGATGTAGTGCCGCCGCCACGAGTGCGACGAGTGGGCGAAGGCCGCGTCGAGAGGGAGGAGGATGCGGTGATCGACGGTGAAGCCGTGGATCAGCAGGACCGGCGTGCCCTTCGGATCGCCGAGGACGACGTCATGGATCTTCGTGGTTCTCATGCTGAGATCGTGCGAGGTTCGCACTAGCGTGAAGGTCAAGACGGGGGAGGGGAAGCGAGTGCGCATCGGGAGTTCGCGGCGCTCACCGGCATCAGTGAGCGGAGCCTGCGGCACTACGAGGACGTCGGGCTCCTGGTCCCCGACCGGGCGGCGAACGGGTACCGGGACTACTCGCCGGATCTGGTCGACAGGGCCGCGGACGTGCGGGGTCTCGTCTCGGCGGGGGTACCCACGCGGCTCGTCGCAGACCTTCTGGATGCGGCGTCGGACGCGGGAGGGGTATCGGCACGGCACCTCGATCCCGCGGCCCGCCGCGCGGTCGAGGACGAGTGGCAGCGCATGTGCCGCTGCGTCGAGTGCATCGCGGCGCGCCGGGACGCCCTACGCGCCTATCTGGACGGACACTGACCCGGAGACGGCGGTGCCCGCCGCGGCCGAGGCCGGGCGGGCACCGTCGAACAGTGAACGGCTACAGCGGGGTGACGGTGGCCGTCACGTGCGGGAAACCCTTCTTCAGGTCCTTGGCGACGATCTCCGTGCCGCCGGTGGCCCCGTCGCGCGTGACGTACAGGCCGATCCGCGCGGGCAGGATCACCGGCTTGCCGAAGCGCACGTGGTGCACCACCGCGTCGGGGACGTGGCCCTCCACGACCCGCAGCATGGCCGCGGCCGTCCACGCGCCGTGCGCGATCGACGACGGGAAGCCGAAGGCCTTGCCGCCCAGGGGCGACATGTGGATCGGGTTCCGGTCGCCGCTGACGCCGGCGTACCGGCGGATCAGGCCGCCGTCCACCGAGAGCAGCGCGTCGGGGGCACCCGGCCGGCTCAATTTCGGTGCCGGGCCGGAGGCCTCGCCCGAGAGCGAGGTCTTCTGCTGGATCAGCATCGTCGACACCTCGGAGGCGACCGGGGCACCGTCGGAATCGGTGAACTCCGTGGTGAAGTCGATCAGCATGCCCTTGCGGTGCTCGCGGAGGTTCCCCACCGAGGTGCGCAGCGTCAGCCGCTCACCCGGAACCACCCGGCGCCGGCGCGTGATCGTGTTCTCCACGTGCACGGAACCGACTGCGGCGGCGGGGAAGTCGTCGGCGAGGAACAGGTCCATGATGAGGGGGAAGGACAGCACGTAGAGGTACATGACCGGCACCTCGCCGGTGTTCTTCAGCCCCACGACCTCGCAGTACTCGCCGACCCGCCCGGGGTCGACATCGACGGTCAGCTCGACGGCGCGGGTCGGCAGCACCGTCTCCGGCGTGAGCCTGCCCTGCTTGCCCACCACGGGCAGGATGCCGCGCAGCCCGCGCGTGAGCACCGACAGGCTCGACGGGGGAGCCTGCAGCACAGTGGTGTTCGTGGCCATGATCAGGCTCCCAGCAGGCTCTGGCCGCACACCCGCACGACGTTGCCGGTGACGGCCGCCGAGGACGGCGCCGCGAAGTAGGAGACGGTCTCGGCGACGTCGACGGTCTGGCCGCCCTGCTGCAGCGAGTTCATCAGACGGCCGGCCTGGCGGGTCGCGAGCGGGATCGCCGCCGTCATCGCCGTCTCGATGAAGCCCGGCGCCACGGCGTTGATGGTGATGTTCTTCTTCGCCAGCACCGGCGCGTACGCGTCGACGATGCCGATGACGCCGGCCTTGGTGGCGCCGTAGTTCGTCTGGCCGCGGTTGCCCGCGATGCCGGCGATCGAGGACACGTCCACCACGGCGCCGCCCTCGTTCAGCGCGTCCGCGGCGAGCAGGTCGTCCACCAACTGCTTGGGCGCCTTGAGGTTCACGGCCATGACGGACTTCCAGCGGCCCTCGTCCATGTTGGCGAGCAGCTTGTCGCGCGTGATGCCGGCGTTGTTGACGATGATGTCCAGGCCGCCGTGGCGGGTCTTGACGTGCTCGGCGATCTTCGCGCCGGCGTCCGCGGCCGTCACGTCCAGCGGCAGCGCGGTGCCGCCGACCTTGTTCGCGACCTCCGAGAGCGCCTCCCCGGCGGCGGGGATGTCGGCCGCGATCACGTGCGCGCCGTCGCGCGAGAGCACCTCGGCGATGGTGGCGCCGATGCCGCGGGCCGCGCCCGTGACGAGGGCCACCTTGCCGGCGAGCGGCTTGTCCCAATCGGCGGGCGCGGCGGCCTCCTGATCGGTGATCCGGATGACCTGGGCGTCGACGTACGCGGACTTGCCCGAGAGCAGGAAGCGCAGCGTCGAGGCGAGGCCGGAGGCGCCGGTGGCGGCGTCCGGGTGCACGTACACGAGCTGGGCGGTGGCACCGTCGCGCAGTTCCTTCGCGACCGAGCGGGTGAAGCCCTCGAGGGCGCGCTGCACGATGTGCTCGCCGAGGTCCTCGATCAGCTCCGGGGTGGTGCCGAGCACCACGAGGCGCGCGCTGTTGCCCAGCGAACGCATCTGCGGGGCGAAGAACTCGTAGAGGCTCACCAGCTCGTCGATCGAGGTGATGCCGGTGGCGTCGAAGACCGCGCCGCCGAGCTTCTCGGCGCCGCGGGCGCCGCCGTTGTTGACCACCAGGTCGTAGTCGGCGAGCAGCTCGCGGACGGGCTCGACGAGGCGGCCCTTGCCGCCGAGCAGGACGGGCCCGCCGAGGGCGGGCTTGCCGGGCTGGTAGCGGCGCAGGGTCGGGGGCTGCGGCAGTCCGAGCCGGCTCGCCAGGAAGGAGCCGGGGCCCGACTTCACGAAGGCCGCGTAGAAGTCCGTGCTGGGTGCATCAGGCATGTGAGGTACCTCATCCGTGTGGGGTTCCGATAGGCTATCGACAAGCAACTTACTCCAGAGTAAGAATACTCGGTAGTAGCAACCCTCGATTCCCAGGGAGAAACCCGTGGCAAACATCGAAACCCGTCCGGTCGCGATCCTCGGCGGCAACCGGATCCCGTTCGCGCGCTCGGACCGCGCGTACGCCAAGGCGAGCAACCAGGACATGTTCACCGCCGCGCTGAACGGGCTGGTCAGCCGGTTCAACCTGCAGGGTGAGCAGCTCGGCGCGGTGGTCGGCGGCGCCGTGCTCAAGCACAGCCGTGACTTCAACCTGATCCGCGAATCGGTGCTCGGCAGCCCGCTCAGCCCTTACACGCCGGCGTTCGACGTGCAGCAGGCCTGCGCCACCGGCCTGCAGGCGATCAATGCGGCCGCCGAGGGCATCTGGCTCGGCCGGTACGACGTGGCGGTCGGCGGCGGCGTCGACACCACCTCGGACGCCCCGATCGGCGTCTCCGAGGGCATGCGCAAGGTGATGCTCGACGTGAACCGCGCCAAGACCACCGTCGACCGGCTCAAGCTGATCGGCAAGCTGCCCGCGAACCTCGGCCTGGAGATCCCGAAGAACGGCGAGCCCCGCACGGGCATGTCGATGGGCGAGCACGCGGCGATCACCGCCAAGGAGTTCGGCGTCTCGCGGTCCGAGCAGGACGAGCTGGCGTACCTGAGCCACACGAACATGGCCGCCGCCTACGACCGCGGCTTCTTCGAGGACCTGGTGACCCCGTACCTCGGCCTCACGCGCGATGACAACCTGCGCCCGGGCAGCACCGTCGAGAAGCTCTCGACGCTCAAGCCCGTCTTCGGGGTCTCGCTGGGCGATGCGACGATGACGGCCGGCAACTCGACGCCGCTCACGGACGGCGCGTCGACGGTGCTGCTGTCCTCCGACGAGTGGGCGGCCGAGCGCGGCCTGCCCGTGCTCGCGTACCTCAAGGACGTGGAGTACGCGGCCGTGGACTACGTGGGCGGCAAGGACGGCCTGCTGATGGCCCCGACCTACGCGGTGCCGAAGCTGTTGGCGCGTAACGGCCTCACGCTGCAGGACTTCGACTTCTACGAGATCCACGAGGCGTTCGCCTCCGTGGTGCTCGCGACGCTGCAGGCGTGGGAGTCGCCCGAGTACTGCAAGGACCGGCTGGGCCTGGACACGCCTCTGGGGTCGATCGACCGCAGCAAGCTGAACGTGAACGGTTCCTCGCTCGCGGCCGGCCACCCGTTCGCCGCGACCGGCGGCCGCATCGTGGCCTCGGCCGCGAAGATGATCAAGGAGAACGGCGGCGGCCGCGCGCTGGTCTCGATCTGCGCCGCCGGCGGCCAGGGGATCACCGCCATCATCGAGGGTTGATGCCCGCGGGGGCCGAAGCCCCCGGAGGACCGATGCAGCCGGCCCCGGCCGCCTAAGCTGGTGTCATGACCGCGACGGACGATCTGATCGAGAGGATCCTGCGCGACTACGACACCATCACGGTGGTCGGGGCCGGCGTCGATCCGGTCCACTGCACCCGCATCTCGAGGAGGACCGCATGAGTCTCGGCATCGTGATCGTCCTCGTGGTCGCGGTGGTGGCCGTGCTCATGCTGATCGGCGTGATCTGGTTCCTCCGCGACTCCAACAAGCGGATCAAGGACTTCGCCAACTCCGGCGACCTCGTTCCCGGGCGACCCGGCCGCGCCCCCGCCGAGTGGGCGAACGCCACCTCCACCGAGGCGCTCCTGCATCAGCGCACCCGCTACGCGATCGCCGACGTTCACCGCGGCGCCGTCGCCCCCGCCGTACCGCCGCCCGCGGACTCCGCGATCGACGGCCCCGAGTCCGACCTCGCGGCCCTCGACGACGCCGTCTTCGCGCTCGACGACCGCATCATCGCCGCCGCGCAATTGACCGGCGAGGAACGTACGAAGGCGCTGGGCGAGCTCGAGCCCAAGGTCGCGGCGCTCGAGGCGCTGACGGGCAAGCTCTGGGACGCCCCCTCCGCGCAGCGCCGCCCCCTCCTCGACGCGGCGACCGCCACTCTCCTCCGCTGAACGGGCCCGCTGTGGGCCTACAGCGCGACCCGCGCCCTCGCCCGGATCCGCTCCACCCCGGCGTGCAGCCCCCACGACAGCACGATGGTGATCGCGGTGGTCACCAGAGCGATCGGCCAGGTGGAGCCGGTGAACAGCGACCAGCCGAACAGGTCCAGCACCACGACCTCCATGACCATCACGTGGATCAGGAAGAACTCGTAGCTGATCGTGCCGAGCCACACCATCGGGCGCGAGCCGAGCACGCCCGGCGGCCCGGTCGCGAACGCCGCCACCAGCAGCCCGCCGATCAGCGCCTCCAGCAGGAACTTCGTCACCCCCTGCGCGGGCGTGGGCAGCGAGAGGTCGATGGGGCCCGCGAGCGGCGTCAGCAGCACGCCGTACGCGGTCGCCGCCGCCCCGAGTAGCGGCCACCGGCGCAGCCGCACCCGGTCCACGATCAGCGCGACCGCGATCCCCGCGGCGAACGCCGCCGCGTAGCTCGGCGGCCACGAGCGGGCGGTTCTGCCGAACACCTCCGTCGCGATCGCCGGCACCAGCCACGCCACCGACACCGCGACCATCACCGCCGGCACCGCCGCGGGCCGGCGCGCGCGGAGCAGCCACAGGCCCAGCAGCGGCAGCAGCAGGTAGAAGGCCGCCTCCACGCACATGCTCCACAGCTGCGTGAGGCCCGTGTGCACGTGCCCGACGCCGTAGACCTGGACGAACGCCATGTGCCGCAGGTAGCCGCCCCACCCGTGGCCGGAATCGGTGACGTCGGGCCGCCACAGGAAGATCAGGTAGACGACGGTGACCACCACCCAGTAGGCGGGCAGGATCCGCCAGGCGCGGGCGACCGCGTACCGTCGGACATCCGGCCGGGCCCCGCCGGGCGCGCCCCGTGCCCGCACCCACGGCCGCACCAGCAGGTACCCCGAGAGCGCGAAGAACACGGGCACCGCGGTCTCCAGGCGCGCGTAGGCGGCGCCCCACACGTCCGGGGTGAAATCACCGCCCCAGAACGCGGCGTGGGTCAGGCACACCCCGAAGGCCGCCACCGCCCGCAGGCCGGTGAGGGCGGGGATGCGGTCGGAGCGGCGCGCGGACTCGATGACCGCTCAGATCTTGATCGCGGGGAGCAGCCGGTCCAGGTTCCACAGCCGGTTCCGGCGCGCGGAGAGGCACGACACCGTGACCGACGCCGCCCACAGCAGCGCCATCACCGCGATCGCCTGCCACAACCGGTGATCGATGCCGCCCAGGATCAGCTGCCGTAAACCGTTGACGCCGTAGGTCATCGGATCGTAGGCGTGCAGCACCTGGAACGGTTTCGACGTGGTCTCGACGGGATACATGCCGCCGGAACTCACCAGCTGCAGCATCAGCAGCGCCATGATGAGCACCCGGCCCACGGCGGGCCCCACGAACGCGTTCACCGCCTGGGTGAAGGCGATGAACGCCAGTGAGACGCCGATCATGAAGAACACCATCGCCACCGGGTGCGCCACCTGAAGCCCCAGCGCGAATCGGACCACGCAGTACAGGATCACCGCCTGGCAGAGGCCGATCGCCGCGGCGGGCAGATAGCTCGCCATCACCACGCGGATCGCCAGCACCTCCGCGGCGATGGCCCGGTTCTGCAACGGCCGGAACACCATCCACAGCACCAGCGCCCCGAAGAACAGCGCCAGCGTCAGGAAGAACGGCGCCATGCCGGTGCCGAAGTTCGGGGCCCGGTTCTCGTGGGTCGCGTCCAACTGCACGGGCCCGCCGATGGTCTCGGCGACCTGCGAGGTCTGTTCCTGCGACCACGAGGGCACCTTGCCCGCGCCCTCGTGCAGCTTCGTGGCGAGCTCGGCGCTCCCGTCGCGCAGCTGCGCCGTGCCGCCGGACAGCTTGGTGGCACCGTCGGACAGCTGCGTGATCCCGTCGTCCAGGGTGGCGGTGCCGGCGGCGAGTTGCTGTGCACCCGAGCGCAGCTCGGTCAGCTTGGCGGTGAGATCGGTGCCGGTGGCGCCGACCTGGGCGAGCACCGTCTGCAGCGGGCTGCCGGGCGTCCGCAGCTGCTCCGTCAGCTGGGCGGCGCCGCCCGCGGCCGCGATGATCTGCTGCTTCACGACGGGCGTCAGCGAGGCCTGCGCGAGCTGCGCGCGCACCGCCCGCAACCCGTCGGCGGCCTGCCGCGCCGCGGGGTCCCCGCTGCGGGCGAGCTGCGCGATCGCGGCGTCGATGCCGGCGAGCGCGGTGTCCTGGGTCTTGGCGAACACGCCGGCCTTATCGGCCGCCTCCACCAGCGCGGCGGCGCTCTGCTGCAGCTGAGCGGTGTTGCCGCCCAACCCCGAGAGCGCGCGCGTCACGGCGAGGAGCGGGTCCGTCGCCTGATCGATCCCGGCGGAGAGCTGCTGCGAGCCGGCGCGCAGCTGCGCGGATCCGGTCTTCGCGGTCCCGAGGCCGGTGGCGAGCTGCGCTGCACCGTCGTGGGCGGTCACGAGACCGTCGTGCAGTTGCCCCGCGCCGTCCGCGGCCTGCTGGATGCCGGTGCCTGCGGTGATCATCATGGTGAGCACCTGGTTCACCGCCTGCCCGGACACCCGGGTCGAGACGGCATTGAGGACCTGCGACATCGCGGTCTGGCCGATCGTGGAGCTGATGTAGTTGTTGGCGTCGTTGTACACGGCCCGCAGCTGCGCCTTCTCCGGCTTGCCGCTCATCGGCGAGGCGATGGCGGAGGAGAAGTTCTCCGGCAGCTCGAGCAGGAAGTAGTAGGTGCCGTCCTGCACGCCGCGCTGCGCCTCGGCGGGGGAGACGATGTGCCAGTCCAGGCTCTTGTCGTCGGCGAGGGACTTCTCGACCTCGGCGCCCGCGTTGATCTTCTGGCCGTTCACCTCGGTTCCCTTGTCCGCGTTGACCAGTGCCACCGGCATCTTGTTCACGTGGCCGAAGGGATCCCAGAACGCCCACAGGTACAGCGCGCCGTACACGAGGGGCAGCAGCATGATCACCACGATGGCGGCGCGGGTGAGCCGGCTGCGCCCGAAGCGCTTGATCTCGGACCCGAAGGCCAGACCCGCGGCGATCGGTACGAGGCGGCTCTTGTTCGCAGGGACCTTCTCGGACTTCTTCTCGGACACGGTGTTCAGTCCTTCCCGGTGAGGGCGCGACGGTCGTGCAGGGTGTGGAGCGGTGCGGTACCGCCGAGCGGGTTGGTGACCCCGACGATCACCGTGTAGCGGGTGGCGACGGCGCCGAGCCGCTGGATCGCCTCGGCGCGGCCCGGGTTGTCGCGGACCTGTTCGAGGTCGCCGACCACCAGGATCGGCCGGTTCCCCAACAGCGCCAGGGTGATCCGCAGCAGGAACAGCTGCAGATCGCTGAGTTCGGCGATCCGGGCCCGCGGCGCGGGGCGGTCGACGCCGCCGAACACCTCGTCCATCTCCAGGCGGCCGGCGCCCAGCGGCACCATCGAGTACCAGGGGGCGAGCCAGCGCAACTGCTCGGCGAGCACGGTCTCGACGGTCACCGATTCGTCGAGCTCGTCGATATCGGCGAACGCGGCGATCGCGCACCGTCGGCGGATCGCGCCCGGGGTGGTGGCGCCCAGGGCGTCGACGGTGCCGTGGCTGGGCCTGAGCCTCCCGGCGAGGGTGAGCAGCAGCGCGTCCTGCTCCCGCCCGGCGGGCATCTGCACCGCGTGCAGGCCCGGCCCGAACTGCAGGTCGATGCCCCGGAACAGGGGGCCGTGCTCACCGTCGACGCCGAGGTTCTCGGCCCGTAGCACTACCTCGTTCGGCTGGTCATCGTCCATGCGGGCCACTCCGTCGGCTCTGGGGTTCCTGGGGCGCAGGTCGAATGTCGATCCTACGGGGAGCCGGGCCGGGGGTGCCGCGCACCGTCGGACCCGGGAACGGCAGAGGGCGCCCCGACCGGGTGGTCGGGGCGCCCTCGGGTGCTCGTTGCTACGAGACGACGATCAGAACGCGGCCTCGTCGAGGTCCATCGCCTGGTTGTCGAGGGCGGCCACGATGTCCTTGGTGGCGGTCAGCTGCGGCAGCATGTTCGCGGCGAAGAACGTCGCGACGCCCACCTTGCCCTCGTAGAAGGACTTGTCGGCACCGGTGGCGCCGCCGTCGAGCTTCGCCTGGGCGATCACGGCCTGGTGCAGCAGGCGCCAGCCGATCATCAGGTCGCCGAACGCCATGAGGAAGCGCACCGAGCCGAGGCCCACCTTGTACAGCTCCTTCGGCTCCTGCTGCGAGGCCATCGCGAAACCGGTGAGGGTGGCGGCCATGGCCTGTACGTCCTCGGCGGCGGTCTTGAGCTGCGCGATCTGCGCGGCGAACGGGCCGCCCACGTTGGCATCGATGAACTTCGTGATCTCGCCGGCCACGTGGCCCAGGGCGGCACCGCGGTCCCGGAGGATCTTGCGGAAGAAGAAGTCCTGCGCCTGGATGGCGGTGGTGCCCTCGTACAGCGAGTCGATCTTCGAGTCGCGGACGTACTGCTCGATCGGGTAGTCCTGCAGGAAGCCCGATCCGCCGAAGGTCTGCAGGGACTCGGTCCCGAGCAGGGTGAACGCGCGCTCGGAGCCGACGCCCTTGACGATCGGGAGCAGCAGGTCGTTGACCTTGTGCGCCATCTCCTCATCGGCACCGGAGACGGGGGTCGCGGTGCGGACGTCCTGGTGCGCGGCGGTGTACAGGTACACGGCGCGCAGGCCCTCGGCGTACGCCTTCTGGGTGAGCAGCGAGCGGCGCACGTCCGGGTGGTGGGTGATGGTCACGCGCGGCGCGGTCTTGTCGGCCATCTGCGTCAGGTCGGCGCCCTGGACGCGCTGCTTGGCGTAGTCGAGCGCGTTGAGGTAGCCGGTGGAGAGCGTGCCGATGGCCTTGGTGCCCACCATCATGCGGGCGTGCTCGATCACCTTGAACATCTGCGCGATGCCCTTGATCTCCTCGCCCACGAGCCAGCCCTTGGCGGGCTTGCCGTGGCCGCCGAAGGTGACCTCACAAGTGGTGGAGGACTTGATGCCCATCTTGTGCTCGACGCCGGTGACGTAGACGCCGTTCTCCTCGCCGAGGTTGCCCTCGTCGTCGAAGTGGAACTTCGGCACGAAGTACAGGCCCAGGCCCTTGGTGCCGGGCGCGCCGCCCTCGGGGCGGGCGAGCACCAGGTGGAAGGTCGATTCGAACATGCCGTCCATCACGGCGGAGGTGATGAAGCGCTTCACGCCCTCGATGTGCCAGGAGCCGTCCTCCTGCTTGATGGCCTTGGTGCGGCCGGCGCCCACGTCGGAGCCGGCGTCCGGCTCGGTGAGCACCATGGTGGCGTTCCAGTTGTGCTCGGCCGCGATCTTGGCCCACTTCTTCTGCTCGTCGGTGCCCTCGTCGAAGAGGATCTGCGCGAAGCCGGGGCCCGCGGCGAACATGAAGATCGGGGGGTTGGCGCCGAGGAACAGCTCGCCGATGCCCCAGTACAGGGAGCGGGGCACGTCGGTGCCGCCCAGCTCGTCGTTGAGGCCCAGGTAGGCCCAGCCGCCGTCGGCGAAGATGGCCTGAGACTTCTTGAACGCCTCGTTGATCTTCACCTCGTGGGTCTCCGGATCGAAGACCGGCGGGTTGCGGTCGGCCTCGGCGAAGGACTCCGCGATCGGGCCCTCGGCCTGGCGGGCGGCCTCGCGCAGCATCTCCTTGGCGGTGTCGGTGTCGAGGTCGCCGTACGCGCCGGACTCCAGCACCTCACCGACGCCGAGGTCCTCGAAGAGGTTGAACTCGATGTCGCGGACGTTGCTCTTGTAATGGCCCATGGGGCTGTTCCACCTTCTCAGATCAGGCTGTCGGACTGTTACCTGTGGGTAAGTTACCGCTCGGTAATATCCATAGAATAGCGCGCTCCGGGCGTGCGAACAAGTGCAAGCACTCGCTACGGCGTGACCGCGTCGGACCGGCGCCGACGTGCGCGAACGGCCAGGTCAGTGCCCGTACCGTGGTAAGGATCACTCTCGCGCCATTCCACGTGCTCCACCACCATGTCCTCGGGCAGTGCCTCGGAGAGCTCCGCGTCCCCGAAGGTGGGCAGGCCGCTTCGGTGCGACCCGCTCGCTCCGCTCCCGGCGTCGGGGTGCGAATCCGCCTTCTCGTGCGCGAGCAGCAGGAGCAGTCCGCCGGGGGCCAGCGCCTGTGCGACCTTGGCGATGGCGGCCGCCCGGTCCGCGGGGTCGGGGTGCACGTACGCCCAGACGGCCAGGTCGTAGGGCTGGCCGGGGATCTCGTCGGTGGTGATGTCGAGCGGGGTCCAGTGCAGCCGGGCGCGGACGGTGCGCGGCGACCGGGCCGCCACGGTGGCCGCCTTGTCGAGCCCGACGCGGGAGTAGTCGACGGCCGTCACGTCCCAGGCGCGGGTCGCGAGCCACAGCGCGTGCCGGCCCTCGCCGGTGCCCACGTCGAGCGCGCGGCCGGGTGGCAGGATCGTCACCTGCTCCACGATCCACGGGTCGGGTGGCGCTCCCCATACGAGTTCGGTGGCGCGGTAGCGGGCGTCCCAGTCCTCGGCGGTTCTCATGCGAGTGCCTCCTTGAGATAGGCCACGTCGTCCGCGAGCCCGTCGGCGGGGGTCTCGAGGATGATCGGTGCTCCGGCGGCCCGGGCCACATCGGCCAGCAGGTCGGGGTCGATGGTGCCGTCCTGAAGGTTCGCGTGCCGGTCGCGGGCGGAGTCGAACTCGTCGCGGGAGTTGTTCAGGTGCACCAGGTCGATGCGGCCGGTGATCGCGAGGACGCGTTCGACGATGCCCATCAGGTCCTCGCCGCCGGCCCACGCGTGGCAGGTGTCGAGGCAGAACCCGGCGCCCTGATCGCCGACGGCGTCCCACAGCCGGTCGATGGTCTCGAGCTGGCGGGCGATCGCGCCATCGCCGCCCGCGGTGTTCTCGATGAGGATGGGTACACCGAAGCCGCCCTTGTCCTCCTGTCGGGTGAACAGCTTGCGCCAGTTGTCGATTCCCGCTTGCAGGTCCTCGCCGTCGCGCAGGTGACCGCCGTGCACGACCAGCCCGAACGCGCCGAGCTCGGCGGCCGCGGCGGCCTGGTGTTCCACGGCCTTGCGGCTCGGCATGCGGAGCCGGTTGTTCAGGCTCGCCACGTTGATCACGTAGGCCGAGTGGACCACGATCTCCAGGGGCGAGTCCTTGAGCGCCTGGGCCTGCGGGTGCGGCTCCGGCTTCTTCCAGCTCTGCGGGTCGGAGACGAACATCTGGATCACGTCCACCCCGAGCTGTTCGGCCGTCTCGACGGGGTGGGTGTCACTGCGGACGTGGGCACCGATGCGCATGGCCCCAGCCTAGTGCTTCGACGGTGCCCCTGTGCGGGCTGGGCGGTGTCGCTCCGACGGTCATGCACCCCGCGCATGCCCGGTGTTCTCGCAGGTCGAGAGCGTTTCGCGCCGCGAGAGCCATGCGGCCAAGGCCGCCCCATCCGGTGGACGCCTCCGGGACCCGCCTGTGGAGGACCGCGGTCCTGTGGACGAAGTCGCCGATCGGCGGGTTCGGCGCCGGTCGGCGGCCCGGCGGTGCGCCTAGCGTGACGCCATGATGGTCATCGACGAGGCGGCGTGGCGGGGAGTGCCCGCGCTGGCCTACGCGCAGTGGGCCGGCCGGGAGGACGCCGCCGCCCGGGAACTCGACGCGGCGCTGGCGCGGGCCGCCGCCGAGATCCGGTCCGGCGGAGACGGACTCGCCGCCCGCCTCGCCGCGCTCGACCTGCCCGCCGCCGTGCACCCGGCGGGCGCGCCGCCCGCCCACCCGGTGCGGCAGGCGGAGGTGAGGTCCGCCGCGCAGCGCGACCGCGAGAACCGGGCCCGCCTGGCCGCGGACCTGCGGGCGCTGCGCGGCCGCGCCCGCACCCGCGAGGAACGGGCCCGGCTCGCCACCCTCGAGGCGATCGACGCGCGACTGAACGAACTCGGCCGCGGCGGCGAGACGGTCCAGCTGTTCGAGTACGAGCCGGGAGCCTTCGGCGGCGACGGCATCGACGTGGTCGCGATCGGCGACCTCGACACCGCCCGGAACATCGGCGTGATCGTCCCGGGCATGGGCACCACGGCCGCGTCCATCGGCTCCGTCACCCGCGACGCGGCCCGGCTGCAGGTGGCGGCCCGCCGCGCCGACCCGCTCACCCCCACCGCGACGCTCGCGTGGATCGGCTACGACGCGCCGTCGGGGCGCGGGGCGATCGGGCAGGTCGTCACCGGTGCCCATGCCCGACGGGGCGCCGCGGAGCTCCGGGCGGACCTCGCGGACCTCGCGCGCCTGCGCCCCGACGATCCGCGCGTCGTGGTGTTCGGCCACAGCTACGGATCGACCACGGCCGCCACGGCGGGTGCGGGCGGCGCGCTGGCCGGCACCGTCGACGCGATGGTCCTGCTCGGCTCGCCCGGGGCCGGCCCGGTCCGCTCGGCGGCGGAGCTGGGCATGCCCGTCTTCGTGGCCCGGGACGACGACGATCCCATCGGGCGCATCGGGATGACCGACGGTGCCGCACAGGTCCTTCGGCGCCTGCTCGGGGTGGAACTGGGCCTCGGATCCGACCCGGCGGCACCGTCGTTCGGGGCGACCCCGGTGGAGGCGGACGGCCCGAGCGGCTTCGGGCTCGACGCGCACTCGGCGTACTTCGCCGAGGGATCGCGATCGCTGGACGCGTTCGCCCGGATACTGACGGGAGCACCACATGCCCGCTGACGCAGTGGATCTCGGCGCGCTCGACGAACTCGCCGACGCGTGGCAGCGGACCGCGGACGGCTACGCCGCACGGGCCGCGCGGTGGCGCGCGACGACCGGGCCGCCGGGTGTGGAGGCATTCGCCGAGCGCGCGGGCGCGGCGCCCGCCGCCCACGCGGTGGCGGCGGGGGGCGCGGGGCGGCGGCGGGGGGCGGACCGCGCGCGGGGCGCCGGGGCCGCCGGGGG
>JBEBXD010000099.1:0-15266 GCA_040391845.1 Tsukamurella paurometabola
CGCAGGGCGCGCGGGGGCGGGATCGAGGAACGGATCGAGGACGTGCGCGGCGCGGCGGCCATCCGCACCGTTCCCGCGCGCGGGCCGGCGCGGCGGTCGATCCTGGTGTGCGCCACCGCCAACGACACCCGGCACGGACCGAACCGGGCGTGGGTCGCCGTCGCCCGGGACGCGGCCGGGGCGGGATGCGCCGCGCTCCGCTTCGACCGCAGGGGCGCGGGCGAGTCCGGCCCCGTCGACCCCGGCGAGGTGGTGCCGCTGTTCCCCGTCTCGGGCGTGGAGGACGCCGTCGCCGCGGCCCGCGGCCTGGAGGGGCCGCTGCTCACGGCGGGCGTCTGCTCCGGCTCGTGGTACGCGGCGCACGCGGCGTGCGGCGCGGCGGCGGACGCCGTGGTGCTGGTGAACAGCGTGCTGTACTCGTGGCGCGTGAAGCCCGCCGTCGCGGACGCGCCCGCGCAGGATCTGGGCGTTCCCCGTTCCGACCCCGCGTTCGCGCGCAGCCCGCGCGGCCGGATCAAGGACCTGCTCCGCACGCGACTGCCCTACCCGGCGTGGCGGCTCCTGGGGCGCCGCGGGATCACGCAGGTGCCCGAGGTGCTGCTGCGGCCCGTGGCCGCCGCCGGGACGGACGCCGTGCTCGTGCTCGCCCCGCCCGACGCCGCCTGGTTCGACGCACAGCGCGGGCCGGAGGGCCTGCGCCGCCTGGAGCGCGCGTCCGGATCGGTGCGCGTGCTGCGGACGGAGACGGGCGATCACCCCGGTTCGCATCCCGAGGTGCGGCGGGCTGTTGCAACCGCGATACTGCAGTGGTACGGGCAGCAGTGACGCGGACGCGGACGCGGCGCCTCGTCGTGGTCCTCGCCGTGCTCGCGGTGCTCGCCACGATCGGTGTCGCCGTCGAGCGCGCGTACCTGGCCCCGGACGTGGAGCGGGACCTGCGGCCCGCCGACGCGATCGTGGTGCTGGGCGGCAACCCGTACGACCGGTTCGAGTACGGGCTCGGGCTCGCCGAGCGTGGGCTCGCACACCAGGTGGTGCTGTCGAACTCGGTGGGCGCCCAGGACGCGCGGATGCGGGAGCTGTGCGCGCGGGTGATACCCGGCGTGCGGGTCACCTGCTTCCTCCCGCAGCCGTGGACCACGCGCGGCGAGGCGCAGGAGGTGGCGCGGCTGGCGAGCGCGCGGGGGTGGGACGACATCATCGTGGTCACCACCACCGCGCACGTGGAACGGGCGCGGTTCATCCTGGAACGCTGCTTCCGCAGCACCCTGCAGATGACGGACTTCCCGGAGCACCGCGGGCTCGCCGAGACGATGTTCGGCTGGGGGTATCAGAGCGCGGGCTGGGTCAAGGCGCTCTACCAGTCGGGGTGCTGAGCGCCGGTCAGCGGTTCTCGGCGACCTCGGCGAGCCGTTCCAGGGACGCGGCCAGACGGTCCGCGGTGGTCGCCCGGGCGCGCGGCAGCCGCTGCTCGTCGGTGAGGTCGGTCCAGTCGTAGGTGTGCGTGACGCGGGTGCCCTCCGCGAGGGGTTCGAGCTCCCACCGCCACAGGTGCCCGGGAGCCGGTTCACCGACCGGGGCCGGCCGCCACGCGATGAGCCGGCCCTCGGCGAACTCGACCACGTGGTTCTCGCGGACCTGGCCGTTGGTGAGGGTCGTCGTGAAGACGTCCCCGCGGGCGCGGACCCGCTGGCCCGGGGCGGACTCGCTGAGGTTGTCGTTGCCGTCCCACTCGGGCTGGCGGGCCGGATCGGCGATCAGCTCGAACAGCACGTCCGGCGCTGCTGCGATCTCACGTCCGGCGGAAACGATGCGGGTGTCCTGCGATGTACTCACGGAACCATCGAACCAGGCTCACCCGCATCGCCACCAGGATTGGAATCTACTTGCGGTTCATATCGACGCTGTTCTCGTACGTGACCGAACCCTCGGGGGAGTTCACCCACTGGCCGGGGCAATCGCCCTTGAGCGAGCTGACCACGAGCGGCACCACCCGCGGGTCCCAGCCGAGCCACGCGTGGTCCACGGAGGCGGCGGCGGGGAGGTAACCCTGGACCGTGGCGCGGCACTGGCGCCCGTCGAGATCGCCCGAGAGCGGGTCCCGCGTACTGCGGATCGAGTAGTACTCCGTCGGCCCGGGGGTGTCGAGGCCGGCGTTGAGCTGATTGATCAGGGCGGAGTTCGGGCAGGACTGGCTCGAGGGCGCGGGCAGCATGCATCCGGTGGGCGAGCCGTACTCGACACCGCCGAGCACCACGGAGCGCTTCACGTTCTTGGCGCCGCCGAGCACTTTGAGGAAGTACCGGTCGACGAGCGCGTTGTTGCTGTGCGTGACGATCGAGATCTCCCGCCCGGGGTGCGCCTTCTTCTCCTTGTCGACGATGCCCTTGAGCCGGTTCGCGTCGGCCCGGTGGTCGAGCCCGGCGAGCCACAGCGGCTCCACGTCGAAGCCGGCGTTGCGGATGTTGGTGTTCAGCGGCTCGTAGACGCTGCCGGTCACGATGAAGCCGCCCATCACGTACACGAGGGGCTTGGCTTCGGCGTGTGCCACGGCGGGGAGGGAGGCGGTGGCGCCCACGGCCGCCGCGAGCGCGATGAGGGACTTCTTCAGGATGTGCATGTGCGAAATGTAGCAGGATGTGTTGCGATTGCAACAACCAGCGCTGTCCACTCCCCCGAGGCCGCACTGGATGCCGGTGTCCTCGGCGGCCGGATTATTCTCAAATGTATGAAAGCTGTCGTGTGCACCGAAGGCCGCCTGTCCGTCGAAGAACTCCCCGCCCCCAGTCCGGCCCGCGGACAGATCCTGCTCTCCGTGACCCGCACCGGCATCTGCGGGTCCGACCTGCACGCACGCCACCACGCCGACCTCGTCGCGGATCTCGCGGCGAAGGCGGGATATCCCGACTGCATGCGCACCGACCAGCGCATCGTCATGGGACACGAGTTCGTGGGCACCGTCGCCGAGTACGGACCCGGTTGTCGCAAGCGGTGGCCCGTGGGCAGCCGGGTGGTGGCGCTGCCGACCCTGATGGTCGGCAGCGAGCCGCAGCTCGTGGGCCTGTCCGAGCGCTCCCCCGGGTCGTACGCCGAGCAGGTCCTCGTCCAGGAGTCGATGACGATGCCGGTGCCCGACAAGCTCTCCGACGAGGAGGCGGCATTGACCGAGCCGATGTCCGTCGCGTGGCACGCGGTGCGGCGGGCCGAGATCGGCCGCCGGCAGACCGCGATCGTGATCGGTTGCGGCCCCATCGGTCTCGCCGTCATCGCGATGCTGCGCGCCTCGGGCGTGAAGCGGATCGTGGCGAGCGACTTCTCCCCCGGCCGCCGCGCCCTCGCGAAGCAGATGGGCGCCCACGTGGTGGTCGATCCCCGCGAGCAGCAGCCGTGGGACGCCTACAAGCAGCCCCGCAACGAGATCCGCAGGGCCAGCGACCTGTTCAAGCTGGGCGTGAGCACCATGGACAAGCTCACGCTGGTCCCCGGACCGGTTCCGTGGTGGCACGTCTTCCGGCTCGCGGAGAGGATCGGCGAGACCCCGTCCGGTCCCGTGGTGTTCGAGTGCGTGGGCGTGCCCGGCATGATCGACTCGATCATCGGTGCCGCGCCGCTGCGCACCCGCGTGGTGGTGGTCGGCGTCTGCATGGAGCCCGACCAGATCATGCCCGCCCTCGCCGGGAACAAGGAGATCGACCTGCGGTTCGCGTTCGGCTACGACCCGGGCGAGTTCCACGACACCCTGCACATGATGGCGAACGGCAAGGTCGATGTGAAGCCCCTGGTCACGGGCACCGTCGGGCTCGAGGGGGTGGACGCCGCGTTCGCCGCGCTCGGCGATCCGGAGGTGCACGCCAAGATCCTGATCGACCCGTCGAGCGCGGCGACGGCGCCCTGAACGCCCCGGCCGGCTCCGCACTGCGGGTCGCATCGTTCAACGTCAACGGGATCCGCGCGGCGCGCCGCCGCGGCTTCGATGCGTGGCTCGCCGGGCGCGGCGCGGACGTGGTGGCGCTGCAGGAGCTGCGCTGCCCGCCCGCCGAGGTCGGCGGGTTCCCCGGCTACCACGCCGCCGTGGACTGCGGGTCCGT
Source organism: Tsukamurella paurometabola (assembly GCA_040391845.1). GTDB lineage: Bacteria > Actinomycetota > Actinomycetes > Mycobacteriales > Mycobacteriaceae > Tsukamurella > Tsukamurella paurometabola_B. The sequence continues at coordinate 4,089 of JBEBXD010000099.1, forward strand.
CCCGGGCCGCAACGGGGTGGCGATCCTGAGCGCGGAGCCACCGTCGGCCGTGCGGACGTGGGCGAGCCACCCGCCCCGCGCCCGCGGGCTCGGCGCGTACGCGCACGAGGGTCGGTACGTGGAGGCCGACCTGTCGGGTGTGCCGCTGACCGTCGCCTGCCTGTACCTGCCCAAGGGCGGCCTGCCCGCGCACCTGCAGCGGCCGGGAAGCATGCGCGAGAAGCCCGACGGCGGCGCCAAGTACGCCCGCAAGATGCGGTTCCTGGACGCCTTCGCCCGCGAACTGGACCGCAACCGTCGCGCCGCACTCGCGGCGGGACGCGAGTTCCTGCTGCTCGGCGACCTGAACATCGCCCACCTGCCGCACGACGTGACGAACTGGCGGACGGCCCGGAGGATGGAGGGCTTCCTCCCCGAGGAGCGCGACTGGTTCGGCGCGCAGCTCGGCCCCCGGCGCCTCGTCGACGTGGTGCGCACGCTGCACGGCGACCGGCCCGGGCCGCTGTCCTGGTGGAGTTGGGCGGGAGCGTCGTTCGACAAGGACGTGGGGTGGCGGATCGACCATCACCTCGCGACGCCGCGGCTCGCCCGGACGGCGCGCTCGGTGGTCGTGGACAAGGAGGCGTCGCCGGATCGGCGACTGTCCGATCACGCCCCGGTGGTGGTCGACTACGCCTTCCCGGCGTGATCCGCCCGGCCCGCCGCGAGTGCGGCGCCGGCGATGGTGACCAATGCGCCCAGGATGAGCGCCGAGCCCTCGCCCGAGGCCAGTAGGCCGCGTTGCTCACCGACGGTGACCGCGGCCACCGGGACCCCGATCTGCGCCGCCGAGAGCACCCCGAGCGGCACCGGGAGGCCGGCGAACCGCATGGCGACGTGCGCGGCGATCGCGCCGGCCCCGAGGGCGAGCCCGACGACGATGAACGAAGGGTGCGCGAGCAGGTCCCTCAGGTTCACCCAGGCGCCGAGCCACACGAAGAACAGGGCGCGAGGAAGCCCTCGCCGAGGGCGAACAGCTGCGCCGCCATCCGTCGCGGCTCCCCCAGCGCCGAGACCGCGAGCCCGAGCGCGAAGCCCGCGACCATCACCGAGACGTGCATGGTGGTGGCGAGCGCGGCGAGCAGGAACAGCACCACCAGGCTGATCCGCAGCTCCAGCGCGAATCCCCGCTCCGCGGAGACGGTCTCGATGTGCGCGCGGACGGCGCGCTCGGCCCCGCGGCGCAGCGCCAGGTACACGACGAGAGCCGCGGCGCCCACGGCGAGGCCGCCGAGCGCGGCGCGGCCCGCGCTCGGCGGGTCGATCACCAGGGGCAGCGCGACCACGCAGACGGTGTCGGCGATCGCCACCTGCGCGGTGAGCGCGAGGACGGACGGGCCGGTCAGCCGGTTCCCGTCGATGATCGGGAGCACGACCGCGGCCGACGAGGAGGCCATCAGCACCGCGTACAGCGCCCCGTGTCCGGTGCCGAACGCGGCGGCCAGCGCCACGCCCAGGACCGCGGCGATCACCCCCACGGCCCCGGCGCGGACGGCCCCCGCTCCCAGCGCCGAGCGGACGGCGGGGTCGCGGACCGGGACGTGCGTGCCGGCCACGAACATGACCAGGGCGAAGCCGATGTCGGCGAGGAACGCGAAGGTCGGTTCCCGCGCGTCGAGTACCCCGAATCCGGTGGCCCCGAACAGGACGCCGGCGAGCAGCGGCCCCACGATCGTGGGCACGTGCCAGGTGCGCCGCGCGGCGAACAGCGGCCCCAGCAGCCCGAGCGCGGTGACCAGGGCAAGGGTGGAAAAGGTCATGCAGGGACGCTACCGCTGCCGCGCCGCCCGGAACCGGCGCAGTTCCCGCGGCGTCGCCGATCGCGCGAGCAGGATCATGTCCTCGTCGGCGAGCACGCACACCGCCTCGCCGGGGAGCACGTCCTCGGCGATCAGCTCCGCCTTGGCGCGGCGCATCGCGGCGAGGAGCGCGTGCCCGTACCTCTCGTGCGCGGCGGTCCAGTCCGGCCGGTCCAGCCCGTCGACGGCCGCGCTCAACCTGCCCTGCCACGCGTCGAGCGGCGGCCGCCGCGCCCACGACGGGTCCGCGCGGGGCCACGCGGCAGGATCCCAGAGCCGGTGCGGGGGAACGGATTCGACGGTGCCCAGCGCGGGGTGCGGCAGCAGGATCGGGCCGCTGGCCTCCGCGTGGAATCCGGTGAGCACGTAGGCGTACGGCAGCTCGCCGTCGCTCTGGTAGGCGAGAGCGCGTGCCGCGGTCCGGAGCTCCGCGCAGACCGCGTCCTCGAAGCCGAACCAGTCGAACGCGGCCCCGGGCCCCGCGGTCACCGCCGGATCACGTCGAGGTCCGCGAGGGTGGTCAGGCAGTCCGCGGCCATCGTCAGGTCGGCCTCCGCCAGCATCGACCGCACCACGTGCTCCACCCCCTCCGCACCGCCGATCGCCAACCCGTACACGTAGGGCCGGCCGATGCCCGCCAGGGTCGCGCCCAGCCCGATCACCCGCAGCACGTCCACGCCGTCGCGGATCCCGCTGTCGAACGTGACCGGCAGGCCCGCCTCCAGCACACCCTCCAGATGGCTGATCGCCGGCAGCCCCCCGTTCGCCTGCCGCCCACCGTGATTCGAGCAGGCGATCGCATCCACCCCCTCGGCGGCGGCGCGCCGCGCGTCCTCCGCGTGGCAGATCCCCTTGAGGATCACCGGGAGATCGGTGATGCGCCGGATCCGCGCCACGTCCTCCCAGGAGAACGTCGGCTTGCTGAACAACGACGACCACACGATCCCCGCGTGCAGCGGCGGCGGGTTCTCCACCCCGCACAGCTCGATGAACCGCGGATCGCTCAGGTAGTTCGCCAGGCCCCGGCCCCGCAGGAACGGGATGTAGCCGTTCGCCAGGTCCCGCGGCCGCCACCCGAGCGAGCCCGTGTCCAGGGTGATCGTCAGCGCGTCGAAACCCGCCGCATCGGCGCGGCGGACGAGGCTGTCGGTCAGCTGATCGTCCTTGGTCGGGTACAGCTGGAACGCCGCGAACGAACCGCCCCGGGCGTCGGCCACCTCCTCCAGCGTCGCCTCCGCCAGCGTCGAGTACATCGCCGCCACGTTCAACTCGTCCGCGGCCCGCGCCACCGCCAGATCCCCGCCCTCGAACACCAACCCGTTCACCCCCACCGGGCACAGCACCACCGGCGCATCCAAGTCCGCACCCAGGAACGTGGTCGACAGATCCCGCACGCTGCGGTCCCGCAGCATCCGCGGCACGAACCCGTACCGGCGCAGCTCGGCGACGTTCACCTCCTGCGTCGTCTCATCGCCCGCGCCGCCCCGCACGTAGTCGAACAGAGCGTGGTCGAGCACCTGCTGCGCGCGCGCCTCGAGATCATCGAAGGTGTACGGGAAGTGGCGGTGCTTGGCCAGCAGCCCCTCCGCGTAGATGCCGTCCTGGAAGCCGCCGAAATCCACCATGTCAGGGACGCTAGCAGTGGCGGTTCTACGGTGCGGTGAGGAACTCCAGAGCGTCGGCCGTGGCCGCGGGTTCCTGCAGGTGGTAGCCGTGGCGGGCGCCGGGGTACACGCGCAGCCGTGCCCGTTCGATGCCGGCGCGGAGGATCTCGGCGTTGCCGGCGGGGCACATCCGGTCCTCGGCGCCGTGCAGCACGAGGGTGGGCGCCGCGATCCAGGGCAGCGCCGCGGACCCGTCGTGATCGGTGCTCGCGGCGAAGTGCGCGCGTTGGGCGGGCAGCGAGCGGGGCTGCGCGAGGATCGCCTCCGTGGCCTCGGGGTGGGCCCGCGCCCATTCCGGCGTGAAGAACAGGTCGAGGAGGGCCGCCCGGTCGGAGCGGACGAGGATCCGCAGCACCTCGCTCGGCCGGGGGACGCCGTGGCGGTCGCCCACGGAGGTGGCTCCGAGGATCAGCCTCCGCACCCGGTCGGGGTGGTCGGCGGCGAGCCACTGGGCGGCGCGGCCCCCCATGGAGAAGCCGTACACATCGGCGAGGTCGCCGATCGACCCGTCCGCGCGGGCCGCGTCGAGGACCGCGAGGGCGTCCGCCGCGCAGTCCCGGGTGCTCCAGCCGCGCGGGAACACGTCGTCGCTGGCGCCGATGCCGCGATGGTCGAAGGTGATCACCGGGCCGGCGGCGCGGAACTCGTCGACGAGCGGCGCCCAGGAGGCCCCGCCGAGGGCCTGCCCGGCGAACAGGAGGACTCCCGGGCCGGCGGCCCCGGGGGCCGCGGGGTGCACCGTGTAGGCGAGTCGGGCACCGTCGGGCAGGGTGGCGTGAGGCATGCCGGCAAGCCTAGGACGTCACACCCGGAGGACGCTGCGCACACTGCGAGGTGAGGCTTGGCTAGAATCACCTCCCATGTCTGTTCACATCTTCTACGGTTCGTCGACCGGCACCGCCGAGGGCGCAGCGAACGCCATGTACGACGTGTTCGCCAAGGCCGGCTCCGTCGAGCTGCACGACATGATGGACGGCGAGATCGACGCGCTGGACCCCGCGGACTTCCACGTCTTCTCGTGCGCCACCTACGGCGAGGGCGAGCTCCCCGCCGGAACCACCGAGTTCTTCGAGGAGCTCGTGGAGGCGGCACCCGACCTGACGGGTCTGCGCTTCGCGGTCTTCGGGCTGGGCGATTCGATCTACGTCGATACCTACAACGCCGGCGGCAAGACGATCGTCTCGCATCTCACCGCCCTGGGCGCCACCCAGGTGGGCGAGCGCTTCGAGCACGACAACTCGGGCACCGACGACGTGGACGAGAAAGCCGTGGAGTGGGCCGGGGAGATCCTCGGCCAGATCTGACGGGCCACCTTCATCAGTCGAAACGCCGCCGCGGACCCGTCCGCGGCGGCGTTCTGGTTCGCCCGGGCTACCGCGGAACGGTGAGGGTGGGCGGGGTGGTGTTCACGCCCGCGCAGGCCTCGCACACGGAGGCCGGGATCACGCCGCGGCGCTGCAGCCACCCGAAGACCACGCATCCGAGGCACACGCCCGCCGCCGATTCCAGGAGCGCAGCGACCACCAGGAGCGCGAGCACGATCTGGGCGGCGAGGTGGTTGCCGGTGAGGAACAGCACCAGCGCGACGGTGGAGAAGACGAGGCCGATCGTCTGCGCGAACCGCTTCGGCGGGCCCGGCACGAGTTTCGCCGGGCCGAGGCGCGGCGCGATCACGTGCACCGACAGCCGCCCGAACGGGGAGTAGCGGGGGCCGCCCGCGACGCGCAGGGCGAAGCCGATGGCGAGGGCCGCGTAGAGCCACCACTGCCCCGCCACGATCGTCACGAGGGCCAGGACCACGACCAGCCCCGCGGTGGCCCGCGCCGCGTACTCGTTGACGGGGTTCGGGAAGGAGAAGACGCCGCTCATCCCGTCGACGCTATCCGCCGCCGCGGGTGACGCCAGGTTTGCGCTCAGCATGATTCCGGGGCCGCCGCTACGCCCGCGCGCTCAGCCGGCGGCGAGCCGCAGCAGCAGCGGGATCGCGGCGCGCAGCTGCGCGACCTCCTCCGCGGTGAGCTGGGCGGCGCCCGTGTCGATCAGCCAGGCGTCCTGCGCCGCGTCGCGCGCGTGCAGCACGTCCCGACCCCGGGCGGTCAGGGTCACCGGCCGCCTCCGGCCGTCGGCCCCGGCACCGTCGTCCTGGAGGAATCCGCGCCGGCGCAGGTCCGTCACCACGGTGGAGACGTTGGAGCGCTTCATGTCGAGCCGGTCCCCGATCGCCGTCGGGAAGGCTTCGACGCCGAGCGCCTCGACGGTGGCGAGGACGAACAGTTCCGTGCCGCGCAGCCCCGCGGCGGGCAGCTGCCGGAGTCTCTCGTCCAGCAGACCCACCGCGAGGCGCAGCGCCTCGGCATCGCCGAGCTTCACCGGGCGGGCTACTCGTCGTCGATCGCGCCGCCGTCCGGCCCGGTCTCGTGGACCGGGGCGGAAGCGACCTGCGCGTCCCCGTCGAGCATCCTCGACAGGTCGATGCCCTGCGCGCGCAAGGCGGCCACGACCGACGCGATGGACTGCGCGGAGAGGCCGAGCAGTCCGCCCGTCGCGTCGTTCTGACCTCCGCCGATGATGTTGATGCTGTCGATCGCGGCGGTCGCCTCGGACTGGGACCGGACGGCTCCCTCGATGGTGGCGAGCACCTGGGGCACCAGCAGCAGGCGCGCGGCGTCGGCGCTGTAGCGGTTGAAGGCCTCGGCCTGCGCCTGCTTACCGGCCGCATCGGCGCGCAGCTCGGCCTCCAGCGCCTCCGCCGCGGACTTGCGCGCCGTGGCCTTGGACTCGCCCTCGAGCCGGATCGACTCCGCGTGCACCTCTGCCTGCGCGAGCTTGCCGGCCGCGTCGGCACGCAGCTCGGCCTCGACGGCGGCCGCGGCGGACTTGCGTGCGTCGGCCGCCGACTCACCATCGAGACGCGTGGAATTGGCCCTCGCCTCGGCAGTGAGAATCGCGGACTGGCGTTCTCCCTCCGCCCTGGTGATGGCTGCCTGGCGCTGCGCCTCGGCGGGAGCGATCACGTCCGCCTCGAGCGCGGCCTCCGCCTGTGCCCGGCGCTTGCGCTCCACCTCGGTGCGCGCCTCGATCCGCGCGGCCTCGGCCTCCTCGAGTGCGATGCCGACGTTCTTCTCCGCCTTGGCCTTCGCGAGCGGGCCCGCCTGGTCGGCCTCGGCGTTCTGCGCCTCGGTCTGGGCGCGGAGCTGGGCGATGCGTACGTCGCGGCTCTGCTGCGCCTCGGCGATGGCGGTCTCGGCCTCGGTCTGGGCGATCTCCCCCGCCCGGCGGGCGTCGGCGGACCGGATGAGCGAGTCGCGCTCCGCCTCGGCCTTGCCGATGTCGGCGTCGCGCTTGACCTCCGCGATCCGCTTCTGGCCGAGCGATTCGAGGTATCCGTTGCGGTCCTCGATCCCGGCGATCTTGAGGATGTCGACCTCCATGCCGATGCGCGCGAGGTCGCCGCCGGCCTCGTCGACGACGCCGCGGGCCAGCGCCTCGCGGTTGCTGTTGAGGTGCTCGACGGTCATCGTGGCGGCGATGCCGCGGAGGCTGCCGGCCAGGATCTCGTTGATCTGGTTCTCCAGCTCGGCCATGTTCGCCGTGAGGAAGCGCTGGGCGGCGGTGCGGGTCATCTCGTCGGTGGTGCCGATCCGGACCAGGCCCACGGCCTGCAGTTCCACGGGCACGCCGTCGATGCTGCGCGCGTTGCTGAGCGCGATGCGAACCTCGAAGGGGCGTAACGGCATGTAGTCGACGCGCTCGAGCCCCGGGACCTTGAACCGGGCGCCGCCGCGCACCACCTTCATCTCACCGCGGCCGGTGAAGATCGCCACCTGGTCGGGCGGCGACTTGATGTAGTTGTGGAAGAAGATCCACAACGCGAGCAGGATCACGATCACTGCGGCGCCGGCCGCGATGACGTAGTACATGTTCCCTCCTTCATAACGATGGTCTCGGGCCGCCCCGCCGCGGTGCGTGCGGGGCGGGTCGGCGGGTACGGCGGGTCAGGACTGCAGGCGGAGCGGTTCGACGACGAGGCGGTCACCCTCGACGTCGACGATCAGCACGTCGCCGCCGTCCGCGACGGACGCCCCGGAGTCCACGAGCACCGCGGTGGTCACGGCGCGCACGGAGTCGGCGTCGAGGTACGCGACCTGGCCCCAGCCGCCGGCCGGGATGGTCATGGTGACGGTGGCGGTGCGACCCACGGCCGCACGCAGTCCGGCGACGGCGCCGGACTGGGCGCGGCGCATCGCGCGCAGTACCAGCATCAGCAGTCCGTAGGCGAGAACCCCTGCGGCGGCGGCGATCACGATGACGATCGGCGCGGCGAGGGCGGCGCCCGCGGTGAGCGGCCATCCGACCACGCCGAACACGCCGACGGCCGCGGCCAGGGCCGGCGCGCTCAGCCAGGGCAGGCCCGCGTCGGCGCTGCCGATCTCGACTCCCCCGACCTCGAAGTCCCCCAGGATCAACGACGCGATCAGGACCAGGACCCCGACCACGGCGCAGACGGCGAAAACGGTTACCACGGGCGCCTCCTCTGCGCTCGGATCTCCTGTTTGCAGTATAGCAAACAATGCGTATGTCGCGTGGCCGATTCGATACACGCTTCCCATCGATTAGTTGTGCCAATACAATGCTTGTGTGCCCACAAACGTTTCGGATCTGAGCTCGCGGCAGCGCGCACTCGTCCTCGTCGCCTGCAGCCTCAGCCTGCTCATCTCGTCGATGGACGCCACCATCGTCAACGTCGCGCTCCCGCAGATCGGCCACCAGCTGCGGGCGTCGGTGAGCCACCTGCAGTGGGTCGTGGACGTCTACACGCTCACCCTCGCCAGCCTGCTCGTCCTCTCCGGCGCCACCGCGGACCGGTTCGGCCGGCGCAGCATGTTCCGCATCGGCCTCACCGTGTTCGCCGTGGGCTCGCTGCTGTGCAGCCTCGCGCCCAGCATCGAGGTCCTCATCGCCGCCCGCGCCATCCAGGCCGTCGGCGGGTCGATGCTCTCCCCGGTGGCCCTCGCGATCGTGACCGCGGTGTTCACCGACCCCGGCGAGCGCGCGCGGGCGATCGGCCTGTGGGGTGCGGTGGTCGGCGTGTCCACGGCGGTCGGGCCGCTCGTCGGCGGGCTCCTGATCGATTCGCTCGGGTGGCAGTCCGTGTTCTGGGTGAACCTGCCGATCTGCGCCGTCGCCATCGCGCTGACCTTCCTGGTCGTGCCCGAGTCGAAGGCCGCGGCTCCGCGCACCCTCGACCCGATCGGCCAGGTGCTCGCCATCGCGGTCATGTTCACGGCCGTGTTCGGCCTGATCGAACGCGAGCCCCGCGTGTTCGCACTGACCGCGGTGGCGCTGGCCGCCTTCGTGGTGCACGAGCGCCGCCATCCCTCGCCGTTCATCGACCTGCGCTTCTTCCGCAGCATCCCGTTCTCGGCCGCCACCCTCACCGCGATCTTCGCCTTCGCGGGTTTCGGCGCCTTCTTGTTCACGATGTCGCTGTACCTGCAGAACACGCGAGATCTCTCGGCGATGCGGACGGGCGTGATGTTCCTGCCGATGGCGCTCGCAGTCCTCGTCGCCTCGCCCGCGTCCGGCCGGCTGGTCGCGCGGTTCGGGACGCGCCCGTCGCTGCTCGGTGCCGGACTGCTCATGACGATCGCGGCCATCGCGCTGACCACCATCGACGCGACGACCCCACTGCCGGAGCTGGCCGTCGTGTTCACCGTCTTCGGCATCGGCTTCGGCCTGGTGAACGCGCCGATCACGAACTCCGCGGTCAGCGGCATGCCGCTCGACCGCGCCGGTGCCGCGGCGGCGGTCGCGAGCACCAGCCGTCAGGTGGGCGTCAGCCTCGGGGTGGCGCTGTCCGGGCTGATCGCGGGGGCCGGGCTCTGGTGGACGGTGGCCGGATGCACCCTCGTCGTCGTCGCCCTCGCCGTGTTCTCGACCGGCGCGCGCGCCGCCCGCTCGCAGGAGCGGATCGCGCCGCTGCTGGAGGCGAAGGAGCCCGCCGATGCCCGCTGAATCCCCGGACGAGGTGTGGAGCCTTCTGGTCCACGCGGTGATGGACACCCGCACGGACTACAAGCGTGCGGCCGCCGAGCGCACCGGACTGCCGTTCAGCCGGCTGCGGGTGCTCCGGCGCGTTGCCCGCTACGGCCCGCTCACGCTGAAGGAGCTCGCCGCCCTCGCGGACATGGATGCGCCCGCCACCACAGTGGCGGTCAACGACCTCGAGTCCCGGCAGTACGTGCAGCGCACCGTCTCCCCCGACGACCGGAGGGCGAAGGTCGTCACCGTCACGGACGCCGGGCGCAGCGTCGTCGACGTGCTCGCGACCGTCGAGGATCCGGCGCCCGCCGCGATCCGGTCGCTAGCTCCCGGGGAGCTCGCGCGGCTGGCCCGGCTCGCGCGGGACATCACCGGGTAGCGCGCCGCTCACGTCGAGCGCCTCCCCCGCGATCACCGCCGGGGCCCCGTGCCTTGCGGGAGCGGGCGTGCCCGGATCCGGGTACGACGGTGCCGGCACGTCCTGTTCCGTGGTTCCCACGACGACCCTGCGGGTGCGGCGCATCGCGAAGGTGACCTCCTCGACCTCCTCGTAGGACTGCTGCACCGTCCGGGTTCCCCCTCCCGGTAGCACCCGCGCCACGATCGGCGGCATCAGGGGCCGGACGAAACCGGCGATCGTGCGCGCGGCCTCGTCGAGAACGGGCGGCACGAACGGGTTCGGCGTGCGCGCGACCTCCCGCTGCGGGACCGCGGGCGGCGCGGCCTCCGCCGCGGGGACGGGCGGGTTCGTCTCGTCGGACACGGTGGCCTCCTGGGCGGGCTCGGGATCGTCGGTGGCGCAGGTGATCACGGGGATGGAACCCGTGGGCGTACCGTCCGCGGCGGGCTGGTCCGGCGGGAACGCGGCGAGGCTCGCCGCTTCCGCGGCGGCGGCGATGGGGAGGAAGTCGTCCTCGGCGGGCGCAGGATCCGCGGCGGCCGGGGCCGGCGGTGGCGCGGTGCGGACGTAGCGGCGCGCCGTGACGGCGACCGGCTCGAAGCCCGCCGCCTCGAGCGCCGCCGCGCCGTGCGCCGCACCGCTGAGCGCCGGCAGAACCTGCGTCGGTTGATCCTGTGCCAGCGCGAGTTCGACACGCCGCTCCTGGTGGCTGCGGTCGATCGCGAGTTGCGCCGCGGCGGCCAGGCGCTCGCTCTCGAGTTCCTGCCGGTGCCGGATGTCGCGGGTGGTTTCGCCCCGCCACAGCCGCAGGAACAACGGCAGCAGCGCCAGCACGACGCACACGAGGTCGATCGCGATCCGCAGGGCCGCAGCGGACAGCGCGTGCGCCGTCGCACCGTTGAGCGCGATCCAACGGGCGCCGATCCCGTCGTCGCCGTCGGCGATCGCGGTCTCGCGCGCGGACTGCGCGCCGGACCGCGCACGCTCGACCCGCGCGTCGAGGGTCGCCGACCGGGCCGCGCGGGCGGCGGTCGCGCGGTCGAGGTCGGTCTGCGCAGCCGCGAGCCGCTGATCTCGACATGGCGGTCGCGCAGCGTGGTGAGGCCAGAGCTGCGGTAGCGCCGGGCGTACGCGAGGTTGCCCACGCGGTAGAACTGCAGGTCGATGAGGCGGAGTGCACCCGCGACGCCTCGCGATCGGATCTGGCGGGCGCGGCGCAGATCCGGGTCCACCC
>JBEBXD010000100.1:0-14595 GCA_040391845.1 Tsukamurella paurometabola
CGCATGCTGCAGGGCCTGGCGATGGCGTTCATCCCGGTCGGCATCTCGATGATGCGCGAGGTCACGCCCCCGGCGATGACCGCCACGGCGGTCGCCGCGATGAGCGCGACCCTCGGCGTGGGCGGCGCGATCGGCCTGCCGCTGTCGGCGTGGATCGCGCAGACCTACGACTGGCACATGCTGTTCTGGGTGTCGACGGTGCTCGCCGCGCTCATCCTGGCCGCCGTTCTGTTCGTCCTGCCGGACGGTGCCCCGGGCGTCGGCGGTCGGATCGACGTGGTCGGCGCGCTCGGGCTCGCCGTCGGGCTGGTCGCCACGCTGGTGGCGGTCACGAAGGGCAACGACTGGGGCTGGACCTCCGGGGCCACGCTCGGCCTGCTCATCGGCGGCCTGGTCGTGCTCCTGGCGTGGGGCGCGTTCGAACTGCGCCATGACGATCCGCTCGTGGACCTGCGCACCTCCGCGCGGCCCCGCGTGCTGATCACCAACATCGCCACCGTCACCATCGGGTTCGGGATGATGGCCATGATGCTGTGCGTGCCGCAGATCATGGAGTTCCCCACGGCCACCGGGTTCGGCCTCGGCAAGAGCATGCTCGAGGCGGGCCTGTGGATGATGCCCGGCGGCATCATGATGATGATCTTCGCGCCGGTCTCCAGCATCCTGATCCGCAGGGTCGGACCCTCCGCCACCCTCGCGATCGGCGCCTTCGTCGTGGGCGCGGGGTACGTGCTCGCCTACTTCCTCATGGACGCCGCGTGGAAGCTCTCGCTCGCCTCGATCGTCGGCACCGTGGGCGTGGCCATCGCCTACGCCGCCATGCCGACGATCATCATGTCCTCGGTCCCGCAGAACGAGACCGGAGCCGCCATCGGCCTGAACGCGCTGATGCGCTCGCTCGGCACCACGATCTGCTCCGCCGTGGCCGCCGCGATCATCTCCGCCGAGTCGGTCACCATGGGCGGCCACGTGATCCCCACGCAGGGCGCCTTCGAGACGATCTTCGTGGTCGCCGCGGTCGCCGCGGTGGCAGCGGGCGTGATCGCCCTGCTGATCCCGAAGCCGGCGGCCGGTCCGCAGGGCTGATCACTCCTCGCCGCAGAGGTACTCGCGCATCTCGCACCCGGCCGTCTCGGCGCGCAGTACCGCGCGCTGGGTCGGCCGGGCCTCGTCGTAGCGCTGCCGCCCGGCGTCCGTGATGGCGGTGAACACCGACCTCCGGTCGCTCTCGCACATCGTGCGGGTGGCGAGTCCGTCCTTCTCCAGCCGCGCCACCAGGCGGGACAGCGCGGACTGCGAAAGATGCACGTGCTCAGCCAGATCGGCCATCCGCACCTTCCCGGCGTCGTTCGCGCCGTCGTTCAGCGCGGCCCGCTTCAACTGCTCCAGCACCTCGAACTCGGACGAGGTGAGCTCGTGCGCCGCGAGCGCGCGGTCGAGCGAACAGGTCATCCGGGAGTAGTCGCGCATCAGCCGGTGCCACTGCTCGGCCAGCGCGTCGTCGGCGGGGGTGCAGGAGGGCGTCGGCGGCTCCGTTGCCGCGGCGACGTCGCCGTGGGCGCTCATGCCCGGAGTCTACACCGGACGACCGCAAAATATTCCGACGAAATTAATGTGGACACATTTAATGCATGCGCATAGAGTCTCGGGAGTGACTACGACACACGAACCCCCGACAGCACCGTCGACCCCGAACCCCGGGCGGGAAGAGCTCCACGTCACCACCGCCTCCGGTTGGACCTCCCGGACCTGGCTGCTCCTGCTCGTCCTCTGCGGCGCCCTGTTCCTCGACGCCCTCGACATCTCGATGGTGGGAGTGGCCCTGCCCTCCATCAAATCCGCGCTCGGCATGGAACCCTCCGCGCTGCAGTGGATCGTCTCCGGCTACGTGCTCGGCTACGGCGGCCTGCTGCTGCTCGGCGGGCGCGCCGCCGACCTCATCGGCCGCCGGCCGGTGTTCCTCACCGCCGTGCTGGTGTTCGGCGTCGCCTCCGTGGCGACCGCCTTCATCGACCTGCCCGCCGCCCTGATCGCGCTGCGGTTCATCAAGGGCGTTGCGGCGGCGTTCACCGTGCCCGCGGGCCTGTCGATCATCACCACGACCTTCGCCGAGGGGCCGGCCCGCAACAAGGCGTTCTCCATCTACACCGTGTGCGGCGCCTCCGGGTTCTCCCTCGGCCTGGTGTTCGGCGGCCTGCTCACCGAGCTCTCCTACCGCCTGACCCTGCTGTTCCCCGGGCCGATCGCCCTCGCGCTCGTCGTCCTGGGCTGGCGGGTCATCCCGCGCACCGCACCGTCGGAGACGTTCGCGCTCAAGCGGTTCGACGTGGCCGGGGCCCTCACCTCGACCGGCGCCCTGCTGATCCTCGTCTACACGGTGGTCCAGGCGCCGCACCTGGGCTGGGCCTCGCCGGTGGTGCTCACCCTGTTCGCGGTCTCCGCGCTGCTCGCCGTGGCCTTCGTGGTCATCGAGGTCAAGCACCGCCACCCGCTGGTGCGGCTGGGCATCCTGCGCTCCGTCCGGCTGGTGCACGCCAACCTCGCGGGCTTCGTGATGTTCGGCGGCTACGCGGCGTTCCAGTTCCTGGTCACGCTGTACGTGCAGGACTCCCTGGGCTGGAGCCCCGTCGCCATGTCGCTGGCGTTCCTGCCCGCCGGGCTGCTCGTGGTGGCCTCGGCCACCAAGATCGACGCCGTCCTCGACCGCGTGAACAGCACGGTGCTCGTCGCGGTGGGGCTCACGGCCTTCCTCGGCGCGTACGTCTGGTTCCTCCGCGCGGAGGCGGGCGCCAGCTACTGGCTGTTCCTGTTCCCGACGATCCTGCTGCTGGGCGTCGGCTTCGCCCTGACCTTCCCGGCCGTGAACTCGCAGGCCACCGAGGGCGTGGACGACGACGAGCAGGGGCTCGCCTCCGGCCTGCTCAACACCTTCATCCAGGTGGGCGGCGCCGTGATGATGGCCGTGGTCACCGCGATCACCACCAGCGCGGGGGCCCAAGCCCGGCCCGGGCAGCTGCTGCCGGGCATGACCACCGCGATCGCCGTGGTCGTCGGGCTCACCCTCGTGGGCCTGGCCGGGACCGCCGTGGTGCTCGCCCGCACCCGGCCGGCGTCGCCCGGGCCGGCGTCGCCCGGGCCGGTGGCCGACGGGAACGCCGAGGTGACGGGTACCGAGGTGGGAAGTACCGCCGGGAACTGAGTAGTCCTACGCTGCCGCGCCGCATCCCGGCGCGGCAGCGTGAGGGCATGCCTTCGATCACCTCCCCGACAGACCCCCGGCTCGCCCGGCTCGCCTCCGAGCTCGACATCACCGTCAAGCGGCTGCAGTGGATGCAGGCCCAGCTCGGCGCGATGCAACCGGCCGCCGCCGGCCCCGTGCTCATGACCTCGGCCCCGCGCCCGGCCCCGCCCCGCCCGGTCCCGCCCAGCCCGGTCCCGCCCAGCCCGGCCCCGCCCCGGCCGGCCCCCGTCCCGCCCGCAACCATCAACCCGGCGCCCGTCAACCCGGGGGCCCACCCCGCCGCCGCCCGCGCCGCCGACGGCGCTCCCACCCACGCCGCCGCGATCAGCGCGGCGGTGCCTCCCGTCCTGCGCGAGTGCCTGCGCGACTAGGCTGGCACCGCCATGAACACAACGATTCCCGCCCGCGGGCTGGAGCGGCTGACCGCGCGCATCGACCTGGGCGCGGTGTCGCACAACACGCGGATCGTCGCCGAGCACGCGGCGCACGCCGCCGTGATGGCGGTGCTCAAGGCCGACGCGTACGGCCACGGCGCGCTGCCCGTCGCGCGGGCGGTGCTCGCCGGCGGCGCCACGGAGATCGGCGTGACCACCATCGACGAGGCGCTCGTGCTGCGCGAGGGCGGCATCACGGCGCCGCTCCTGAGCTGGCTCAGCACCAGCGGGTACGAGCGGGCGATCGACGCCGGCGTGCGCCTCGGCGTGAGCTCGCCGCGGCAGCTGGCCGGGGTGGTTGCCGCGGCCCGCGCCATCGGCCGGCCGGCGACGGTGCAGGTGAAGGTCGATACCGGGCTCAGTCGAGGCGGCGTCGCCGCAGCGGAGTGGGCGGCCACCCGGGACGCGCTGGTCGAGGCGGAGCGCGCCGGACACGTGCGCCTGCAGGGCGTGTTCACCCACCTGGCGCACGGCGACGAGCCGGAGCACCCCTTCCTGGACGTGCAGCGGGACGCGCTGGCCGCCACCGTCGCCGACGCCCGGGCGCACGGGCTCGCGCCCGAGGTGGTGCACGCCGCGAACTCCGCCGCCGCCCTCACCCGCCCCGATCTGCACTTCGATCTCGTGCGGCCCGGGATCGCCCTGTACGGCGGAGTCCCGGTGTCCGGCAGGGACTTCGGTCTGCGGCCGGCGATGACCTTCGCGGCGCCCGTCATCCTGATCAAGCGGATCCGCGCCGGCGACGGGGTGAGCTACGGGCACAGCTGGATCGCCCCGCGCGACACCGTGGTGGGCCTGATCCCCGCGGGCTACGCGGACGGGGTGTGGCGCCCGCTGAGCGGCCGCATCGAGGTCTCGATCGGCGGCCGCCGGTTCCCCCAGGTCGGCCGGGTCTGCATGGACCAGAGCGTGATCGACCTCGGCCCGGACGGCGGCGGGGTCGCCGAGGGCGATACCGCGGTGCTGTTCGGCGACGCCCCCGGCGCGGATCGCGCCGCGGACTGGGCGGACAAGCTCGGCACCATCGACTACGAGGTCCTCACCGGCGTGCGCGGCCGCGCCGCCCGGACCTACACGGGGGAACCGTGAACGCGGGCACGGGAATCGGCAGGGGCCGCATCCGCATTCCGGCCCGCCCGCCCGGGCCGGCGCTGCTCGCCGGCCTGAGCACCGGCGTTGCCGTCGCCGCACTCACCGGGATCGCCGCCGCGGCACGGGTTCTCGGGCTGCACGGCCGCGACGCCGACCCCGTCTCGCCGGACGACCTGGTGTTCCGGGCGGACCGGGAGACGATCGTCATGAGCACCGACGGTGTGCCGCTGTGCGTCCGGGAGGTCGGCCCCCGGTCTGCGCCGATGACGGTGCTGTTCGTGCACGGCTTCACCCTGCGCAGCGGCTCGTGGGTGCTGGTGCGCAACGCGCTGCAGCGGCGGTGGGGCGACGACGTGCGGATGGTCTTCCCCGACTGCCGCGGCCACGGCGACTCGGGCGCCTGCACACCCGAGCAGAGCACCGTCGGGCTGCTGGGCGACGACATCGCCACCGTGATCGGCGCCCTGGTCCCGGAGGGGCCGGTGGTGCTCGCCGGGCACTCGATGGGCGGCATGGCGATCTGCGCGCTGGCCACCGGGCACCCGGAGCTGATCGGTCCGCGGGTGGTGGGCGCCTGCATGCTGGGCACCGCGTCGCACGCGCTGACCGATGTGGGACTCGCCGCGGCGCTGCGTAATCCGGTTCTCGACGTGGTGCGCACCGCGATCCGTTTCCTGCCGACCGTCGTCGGCCGCGGGCGGGAGGTGATCGCGCCGATCGCGACGCCGTTCGTCACGGCGGGCGCGTACGCGCCGGGGGAGAGGAGCGCGACTATGACCGACTTCTCCTCCACGATGAGCCTGTCCGCGCCGCTGGGCACCTACGCGGGATTCATGCCGGCGCTGGAGGAGTACGACGAGCGGGCGGCCCTGCCGGTGCTGCGCCGCATCGCGACGTCCGTGGTGTGCGGGGACCACGACTGGATGACGCCGCTGCGCAAGTCCAAGGCCCTGGCCGAGGAGCTGGATTCGGAGCTGATCGTGCTCGCCGACACCGGGCACATGCTGATCCTCGAATCGGCGGCGCGGGTGGCGACGGCGATCGCGGACCTGGTCGCGCGGGCGGCGGCGTGACGGACGGTGGCGTGACGGACGGCGGCGTGACAGGCGCAGGGGCGCGGGAACTGCCGGAGGTGGAGGACACCGAGGCGTTCGGCCGGGAGCTCGCAGCCGGCCTGAAACCCGGCGACGTCGTCATCCTGGACGGCCCGCTCGGCGCCGGGAAGACCGCCCTCACACGGGGAATCGCCGCCGGGCTCGGGGTGAGCGGGCGGGTCTCCTCGCCCACCTTCATCATCGCCCGCGAGCACCGCCCCGGCCGCCCCGGCGGCCCGGGACTGGTCCACGTGGACGCCTACCGCCTCGGCGGGCTCGATGAGCTCGACGCGCTCGACCTCGATACCGACCTCGAGGACTGCGTCGTGGTCGTCGAGTGGGGCGAGGGGATCGCCGAGCGCCTCGCCGACCGGCACCTCATGGTCCGGCTGCGACGGGCCGAGGGCACGGACGTGCGGACCGTCGCCTGGAAGTGGGTCGACGGGGCCTGACCCGGGCTAATGCCGGGGCGGTTCCGGCGGCGGATCCGCAGGCAGGGCCGAGGCGACGCCGGTGTGCCCGAAATCGTCGCCCTTGTACAGCAGCGGCTCTCCGCTGTCGATCGCGAGGGCGTACGCGAAGCAGTCGCCGAAGTTCAGTCGCGCGGGATGCCCACTGCCCTTCCCGAAGTCCCTGTTGGCGCGGCGGGCGATCCTCGCCTGCTGGGCGGTGAGAGGAACGATCTCGGTCTCCGATGTCGCGAGGAGTTCATCGAGCCGGTGGCCGACGACGGGATCGGCGGATCGGTCGGCGACGATGCAGGCCTCGACGAACGTGGCCGCCGAGACACGGCTGGTATTGATCGCGAGCGCGTGCGCGAACTCCTCGGCCTCCGGTTCGTCCCGAACGATCGCGATGAGAGCGGAACTGTCCACGATCACCTGGGGAGCCCCGTCTCCTCGTCGTACAGTTCCGCGTCGTAGTCGAAGGCGCGTTCCTCGGGCGTCATGCGGCTCGCCGCGTCGCGTCCGAGCGCGAGGATCCGCTCCGCCCGGTCGGCGGCCAGGAGCTCCCTGAGTTTCTGTTCGACGGCGGATTCCACCGCCGCGGCCTGGGACTGGCCGGTGATGGCGGCGATCTGCTTCACCATCTCGTGGACCTTCGGGTCCTTGATGTTCAGCGCCACGTGGTACCTCCGATGCCGCGCCTGGTACCACGGTACTCCGGTCAGTCGCGGCCCGCCGCGGTGCAGATGCAGGCGTGGTTGCCCTGTGCGTCGGCGAGCACCCAGAAGCTGGGCGCGTCGGCGTCGGAGACCAGGGTGCCGCCCGCGTCGATCGCGGCGTCGATGCGGCTGCGCGCCTCCCGCGGGTCCACCCACACGTCGAGGTGGAAGCGCTGCCGGGGCGGCTCGTGCGGGTCGGTCCGCTGGAACCAGATGATCGCGTCGGCCCCGTGGGTGCGGATCTCGAGATCGTTCGCGGTGCCGATCTCGGCGCCGAGCAGGGCAGACCAGAACGGCGCGATCTCCGCCTCGTTCGCCGTGTCCAGCCCCAGCTCGATCACCGAGAGCTCCCCGGGGCTCGCGCCGATGGACCGGTCGCGGGCGATCTCGGAGAACCGCGCCGCGAGCCGGCGGTCCCGGTCGGTGACGCGGCCCGCGTCGTGGCTGTAGAGCAGCACGTCGACGGTGCCGTAGCGGAGCGTGAGGTCGGGGTGGTGGTTCGCCTCCTCCGCCGCGGCGGCGAAGGCCGTCACCAGCTCGAGGCCGGCGGCGAAGTCGCGGGTGCGGAACCGGGTGCGCAGCCCGCGAACCAGCGGTGCCCAGTCGGTAAGGGGGTCCGTGTTCTCGGTCATGCCTCCATGGTGCCCCCCGCGCCCGTAGTCGTTGCAGTGCATGGCGAGAATTGGTGGGATGCAAAAGATTCCGGCTGTCATCCGTTCGAACGACTACCGGGCGGTAACCGACGAAATGTCCGGATGCCGGGGCATCATCGTCTCCGTGCCGCGGCGCCGACCGGCGCTCGTCGGTGGTGACGAGGGGAGATCAGATCATGGCCGGTTCGCATCGCAGTTCCGCACGGCGCGTCGCTCGACGGCGCGCGGCGACGGCGGCCGGGGCGATCGCCGCCTCGGCGGCGATCGCGCTCGCACCGGCGGCCCAGGCCGCCGCCGTGACGCAGATCGATTCGGTCCGAGCCGCCGAGAACGGCTACACCACCTGGGAGAACCTCGCCAGGATCCTCGGTGCTGCGAGCGCGGCGCAGGACTCGGTGCTCGGCGTCGCCGCCAAGCCCCTGCCCAAGGGCTGGGTGCCGACCTCCTCCACCACGGGCACGTCGACGGTGACCGACGTCGACTACCTCACGGCGCTCACGCAGGCCGCGGGCATGGTCGTCGCGCCCGCCGACACCTCGGCCGTGCCCGGCCTCCCCGGCCTCGCCACGGCCGGCACCCTCCCCGCCCAGATCCTCCTGGGCGAGCCGCTCCTCGCCGTCGGCGCCGCCGGGCTCGGAGCCGCCGGCCAGATCACCGGAGCGGTGGTGGCGCTGAACGGCATCAACCTCCTGACCCTCGGCGAGAACACCGGAGCCGCGCTGGAGACGATCGGCGGCAAGACCAAGGTGATTCAGAACGCGGGCCAGCTCACCGGAATCCCGTCGCTGGCCGATGCCCTGGGGCTCCTCCCCACCGGGACCAGGACCACCACCACGTGGAACAACACCGTCGCCTGGCCCCTCCTGCAGACCGGCGGCACCACGTGGCTCCTCAACGACCGCCTCACCGTCGCCGGCGTCACCGGCCAGCAGATCAGGGCCGCCCTCGGCGCGAACCTCAACGACCCGAACCCCCTCATCATCGAACACGGCAAGGCGAAATTCGACCTGAGTTGTTTCTGCACCAAGTGGACCCCCACCCTGGATGCGGACGGCAACCCGGTCCGCGATACCCGCTACGACCCGTCCGACTCGATCCCCGGCGCGCTGGACATCGTGAACGGCATCGACATCCCCGGATTCTCGGTCATCAAGCGGGGAGCGGGCGGCGACTACACGCTCCCGGGCAACGGCCGCGTCGGATGGCTGGGTCAGGTGACACAGGTGATCGTCCCGGCCCACGGGAACACCCCCGCGAGGGTCGCGACGGTGCCGGTACTCGCGGGCGGCGTCGCGTTGCCGCTGGACCTACTCACCGTCGGCGGTCTGTACACGCCGGGCATCGTGGCGCAGTCGGGCCAGAACATCAACGCCGCGTTGGGCAGTCGCTCCTTCGGCCTGAGCCTCCCGCGCGCCGGGCTGGGCGTGCAGACCACGTCGTTCCTCGAGTCCTGGCACGTGGGCCCGGACGGGGTGAACGTGAACACGGGCTGGACGGTGCTGCTGCCGCAGACCGGGTCCACGGGCATCCCCGGCATCCCGCTGATCTATTCGATGGGCTCGTACAACGTGGGGCCGCGCGGCTTCGGGTTCACCGCCCCGTCGCTGTTCGGCATCGGGCTGCCGAGCTTCCAGGTGGGTGACAAGCCAGCCGCGGGCGGCGGCAGCGGCTCCGTCGGCGATCTCATCGGCGGCTTCGAGATCCCGACGACGCTGATCTCGCTCGATCCCAAGGTCCTGTTCGGGCTGCTGGGCGTCACGGATCCGACGGGCCTCGGCCTGACCGATCCGCTCGGCGCCGCGTCCAGGCTGCTGACGCCGCTCTACCAGGGCGTCGTCACGCCGATCGCGACGCCGCTCGTGCAGGCCGGGTTCGACGTGGGCGCCGAGGCGGTCAACGCCGGCGGCCGGCACGCGGCCGAGGGCAGCGGCAACGTCGCCGAGATCATCGAGCGCGTGTCCGGCGGGGTGACCGACGCCGCGGACGCGGTGGATCCGGTTGTGCCGCAGGCGCCGCCGACGCCGCTCGACGACGTGACGATCGAGCCGGTCACCGACGCAGCCGACGCGGCGCTGGACGCCGCCGGCGACGCCGCCGCGCCCGCGGCCGCGCCCGCCGCCGCCCCGGAGGCGAACGAGGCGAACGAGGCGGACCCTGCACCGGAAGTCGAGTCGGACCCCGCCTCTGCCCCCGAACCGGAGCCCGAGTCGGACCCCGCAGCGGAGCCGGCGGATCCCGCGGCCGCGCAGTAGCACCGCGGACTCAGCGCACCGCGGCGATCTCCTCGATCGCCGCGACCACGGCCCGCGGCTCGTCGAGCGAGACGAAGGTCCGGGCACCGTCGACCGGGACGAACCGTGTGCCGCCGGGCCTGTCGTCCCCGAAGGCGGCGGCCAGGCGGCGCCCCAGCTCGGGCGTGAAGCACCGGTCGGCGGTGCCCCACACCAGCGTGACGGGGCCCGGGTAGTCCCGCATGGTCGGCGAGACGCGGGCCAGATCCGCGGGCTCGACGCCGCGCAGCAGCGTCGCGAGGTCGGCGCGGATCTTCGCCGCCACGCGGGTGGGCCGCACCCACGACGCGGTCAGCGCCGGATCGGGATCGCGCAGTAGGAGGCCGAATCCGAGCGGCGAGTGCCGCAGCGCGGTCGCGCCCATCGAGCCCATCAGCGGGCGGAGCAGCGCGGGATGCTGCAGGAGGGCGAACAGCGTCGAGAAGGGTTGCGGCGGAAAGGTGTCGAAGGCGTCGCAGTTGGTCAGCACCACCCGCCCGATCAGTTCGGGGCGGTCGGAGAGGAGGTACTGGCAGATCGCGCCGCCCGTGTCGTTGCCGACCAGGGTGCAGCCCTGCAGGCCCTGGTCCTCGATGAACTCGGCGATCATCCGGGCGACGCCGCGCGGACCGTCGGCGACGGCGTCCGGGCAGGCGATCCGGTGCGAGCCCAGCGGCCACGTGACGGACCAGCAGCGGTGCCCGGCGGCGCCCAGGTCGGAGGCGACGCGGTCCCACAGCTGCAGGTCCACGAGCACGCCGTGCACGAACAGGACGGGCGGACGGTCGGAGGAGTCGGGGCCGTAGACGTGGAAGTCGACGGTGCCGGACGGCAGCGTGGCGAGGCTCATGACAGGGCTCCTTGCGGCGCGCGCCCTTCGAACGTTCGGGGGCTACAGTACGGGCGTATTTGCGGACACTCGGTATGAAAGTTACGTGCAAACTGTATGGAAGTCAACGGTGCGGGTCGCGGCGCCCGTCGCACCCAGGCGGAACGCACCGCGGCGACGCGGACCGCACTGATCGCGGCCGCGCGCCCGCTGTTCGCCGAGCACGGCTACGCGGGCGTGGGGACGCAGGCGATCGTCGACGCGGCCGGCGTCACGCGCGGCGCGCTGTACCACCAGTTCGGCGACAAGAAGGGGCTGTTCGAGGCCGTCTTCGACCTGGTGGAGGAGGAGAGCATCGGCGGCGCCGCGCAGGCCGTCTTCGAGGCCGGCGAGCTGGACCCCGTCGACACCATGCTGGTGGCCGTCGACGCCTTCCTCGAGGCGATCGCCGACCCCGGAGTCACCCGCATCACCATGATCGATGCGCCCGCCGTCCTCGGTTGGGAGTCGTGGCGGGCGCGCGGGGAGAAGTACGGCATCGCCGTCATCGAGGGGCTCCTCACGCTGGCGATCGAGAAGGGCGAGCTGGACCCGCAGCCCGTGCGCCCGCTCGCGCACGCGATCCTCGGCATGCTCGACGAATCGGCCCTCTACATCACCCGCGCCGACGACCGCGATACCGCCGTCGCCGAGGTGCGGGCGGTGATCGCCCGGTTCGTCCGTGGACTGCTGCGCGGGTAACCTGCAGGTATGCATGTGCTCGCCCTCGACACCGCCACGCCGGCGCTCACGGTGGGCATCGTGGACTCGAACACCGGCGCGGTGCTCGCCCGCCGCGACCGCACCCACGCCCGGGGGCACGCCGAGGTGCTGGTGCCCTACCTGCTCGAGTGCCTCGCCGACGCCGGCCTGGAACGCGCGGACCTGGGCGCCGTGATCGTGGGCTGCGGGCCCGGCCCGTTCACCGGGCTGCGGGTCGGGATGGCCACCGCGGCCTCGTTCGGCGACGCCCTCGGCATCGAGGTGCACGGCGTGTGCAGCCTCGACGCCATCGCGCACGGCGAGCCGGGTGCGGTGGTGGTGGTCACCGACGCCCGCCGCAAGGAGGTCTACTGGGCCCGCTACGCCGACGGTGTCCGCACGGCCGGCCCGGGCGTGCTTCGGCCCGCGGACCTGGACGCCGACGGTGCGCGCATCGTCGAGGGGTCCCCGTCGCCCGCGAGCCTGTTCGCGGTGGGGCGGCACCTGCTCGGCACCCCGCCGCAGCCGCTGGTGCCGCTGTACCTGCGCCGCCCCGACGCCGTGGAGATGGCCGCGCGTGCCTGAGATCGCGATCGGGGCCCTGCGGCCCGCCGAGGCCGAGCGCTGCGCCGAACTCGAGGGCGTGCTGTTCCCCGGCGACAACCCCTGGCCCGCATCGGCGTTCGTCCCCGAGAAGCACACCCGGTTCTTCGCCGCGCGCGACGGCGAGAGCCTCGTCGGCTACGCGGGGATCGGCCTGCTGGGCAACAGCTTCTTCCCCGAGTCGGAGGTGCTCACCATCGGCGTGGCCCCCGAGTACCAGGGCCGCGGCGTGGGCTACGCGCTGCTGCGCACCCTCCTGCACGAGGCGGAACGGCACGGCGGCGCCGTGTTCCTCGAGGTGCGCACCGACAACGAGCCCGCCCGGAAGCTGTACGAAAGCAACGGTTTCGTCACCGTCGGGGTGCGGAAGAACTACTACCGGCCCTCCGGCGCGGACGCCTACACGATGAAGCGGGAGCCGGTGGCGAAGGAGGACGCCCGATGATCGTCATGGGGATCGAGAGCTCGTGCGACGAGACGGGCGTCGGCATCGTCGACTGGGACCCGGGGACCCGCACGGCCGCACTGCTCGCCGACGAGGTCGCCTCCTCGCAGGAGGAGCACGCGCGGTACGGGGGAGTCGTGCCCGAGGTCGCCTCCCGCGCGCATCTCGAGGCGATCGTCCCGACGATGCACCGCGCGCTCGCCGCGGCCGGCGTCGACAGGCCCGACGCCCTCGCGGTCACCATCGGCCCCGGCCTCGCCGGCGCGCTGCTGGTGGGCGTCGCCGCGGCGAAAGCCTATGCGGCGGCATGGGATGTGCCCTTCTACGGACTCAACCACCTCGGCGGCCACGTGGCGGTCGACACCCTGGAACACGGGCCGATGCCCCCGTGCGTCGCGCTGCTCGTCTCCGGCGGTCACACGCACCTGCTGCACGTGA
The DNA here is from genome assembly GCA_040391845.1 of Tsukamurella paurometabola. GTDB lineage: Bacteria > Actinomycetota > Actinomycetes > Mycobacteriales > Mycobacteriaceae > Tsukamurella > Tsukamurella paurometabola_B. The sequence continues at coordinate 13,006 of JBEBXD010000100.1, forward strand.
CCGACCTGGGCGCGCCGATCACCGAACTTGGCACCACTGTGGACGACGCGGCGGGCGAGGCCTTCGACAAGGTGGCCCGCCTGCTCGGGCTCGGCTACCCCGGCGGCCCGGTGATCGACGAGCTCGCGCGCGAGGGCGACCGCGAGGCGATCCGCTTCCCGCGCGCGATGACCCGGCAGCAGGACGCGCGCTACGACTTCTCGTTCTCCGGCCTCAAGACCGCTGTCGCGCGGCACGTGGAGGCCGAGACCGCCGCGGGCCGGCCGCTGAACGTGCCCGATATCGCGGCCTCCTTCCAGGAGGCGGTCGCGGACGTGTTGACGTTCAAGGCGATCCGTGCGGCGCACGACACGGGTGTGGAGACGATGGTGCTGGGCGGCGGCGCCACCGCGAACTCCCGCATCCGCTCGCTGGCGCAGGAGCGGTGCGACGCCGCGGGGATCGAACTGCGCGTGCCGAAGCCGCGGTTGTGCACCGACAACGGCGTGATGATCGCCGCGCTCGGCGCCCACGTCATCGACGCCGACCCGGCGCCGACGGACCTCACCGCCGCCACCGATCCCGGCCTGTCGGTCACCCTGACGAAGCTGTAGGCGAGGAGGCGGGCGCGCCGCGGCCCGCGTCCGACCGGGCGGCGAGCGCGGCGTTGAGGGCGGTGATGCCGGCGATCAGCGCCTCGCGGTCCGCCTCCGCGAGATCGGCCAGCATCGAACCGATTCCGCGCAGGTTGACCTCCCGGTCGCGCTGGAACGCGGCCCGCCCCGCCTCGGTCGCGCGGATCCGCCTCGGCCCGGTCACGGCACCGTCGGCCTCGAGGAGCCCGTGGTCGATGGCCTTGTTGACCTGACGGTTCACGGTGGACTGCTCGAGCTCGAGCTCGGCGGCGATCTCCTTGAGCGTGCGGGGTCCGGCGTGGTCCAGCAGGAGGAGCAGCACGTACGCGGAGCGGTCCAGGTGCAGGTCCGTCGACCGTGGGCGCGCCCGCATGTGCCGGGTCAGGGCGTTGACCTCGCGCTCGAGGCGCCGCGCGGCGTCGTCCATGCTCGCCCTGCCTTCCATCCGGATTGTCCGTGTTGCGTGCGCGTCGGCGGACGCATATGGTTGCACGGTTCAACGATATGTATGTTACACACATCGTCCGGGCCGCGCCCGGGGAGATGCACCCGGAGAGAAAGGTGGTCCGCGTGAGCAGCACCGCGACCGCGACCGAGAACGCGCCCGTCCGCGACTCCCGCCGGAACCATCCGCTGGTGACCGTGGTCATCCTGTGCTTCGGCGGCATGGTCGCCGCGCTCATGCAGTCGCTGGTGATCCCCATCCAGCCGGAGCTGCCGCAGCTGCTGAACACCTCCTCCGCCAACGCGTCCTGGGTGATCACCGCGACGCTCCTCGCCGCCGCGGTCGCCATGTCCATCGGCGGCCGCCTCGCCGACATGATCGGCAAGCGCCGCGTGCTCGTCCTGAGCACGGCCCTGCTGGTGGCGGGCTCGCTGGCCTGCGCACTCTCCGACGGCCTGATCCTGATGCTGGCCGGCCGCATGCTGCAGGGCCTGGCGATGGCGTTCATCCCGGTCGGCATCTCGATGATGC
>JBEBXD010000101.1:0-14463 GCA_040391845.1 Tsukamurella paurometabola
GGCGGCGGCCGGTGAAGGCCACCCGCGCGCCGGCGGCGCCGGCGGCGCGGACCACGGCGGCCCCCACGCCCTGGGTGCCGCCCGAGACGAGGATCGCGGCGCCGTCGAGGCCGCCGGTCACGGGATCCTCCGCGCGTCGAGCGCCGCGAGCTCGGCGACGAACCCCTCGGCCGGCATGCCGGCGTCCAGGGCGCGCCGGGCCAGTTCCGCCTGCGTCTCGCCGTGCATGCCGTTCACCGGCTGGTCCAGGTCCAGGTTCGACGGGAAGGCGTAGCCCTCGGCGGTCGCCGCGACCGCGTTGTCCGCGCCGGGGCGGTCGGTGGCGGCGAGGGCGGCGAGGGCCGGGTAGACGGCGCGCAGCATCGCGGAGCGGTCCACTGCCTCCATGGCCCGGCCGAACGCGGAACTCACCTGGAGCAGGTTCGCCATGCGCTTGATCCCGGCCGAGACGTTGGAGCCCGCGGCGTGGAAGAGCGCGGGGTTGAAGAACACGGCGTCGCCGGCGTGCAGCGGCAGCTGCACGTGGTGCGCCGCGAAGTAGTCCTGGAACTCGGGCAGGTTGAAGGCGAGGTAGCCGCGCTCGTAGCGCTGCGAGTACGGCAGGTACTGGGTGGGGCCGGATTCGAGCGGCATGTCCACGTGGGCGACGGCGCCCTGCAGCGTGAGCGCGGGCGAGACGCGATGGGCCTGGACGCGGAAGCGCGCCGCGGTCTCGGGGGACATGAACCCGAGGTGGTAGTCGCGGTGCGGGCTCTGCGCCACGCCGCCCGGGTTCACCACGTTGATCGCCGACGTCACCTGGTACATCGGACCCAGCCATGCGGTGGAGATCAGGTTCAGCACATCGTTGGCGTAGTAGCGCACGTACTCCTCGGGTGCGCGGAGCGCGAGCTTCTGCAGGGCGTTCCAGAGCCGGTCGTTGACGCCGTTCGCGGCGAAGTGATCGCCGGCGGCGCCGCCCGCCGCGCGCTGCTCGGCGATCAGTTCCGAGTACACCGCCGTGGTCTCGGCCAGCGCGTGGCGCTCGTCCCAGGCCCCGGGGAAGACGACGATGCCGGGCCCGTCGAGCAGGGCGCGCACCAGCTCGTCCGACAGGTCCTCGCGGAACGCGGGATCGGCGGCCGCCCGGGCCTGTACCGCGGGCCCGTAGAACAGGACGCCGCGCCGGGTGTCGGTGGCCAGGGGGTACTCGGCGAGGTCGGTCTCGGGGGCGAGCAGGGCGACGAGATCGTCGAGCGCGCAGTCCTCGGGCCGGACGCGGACGGGGTGCGGGGATGCGGTGGTGGGCATCGCTGGGTTCCTCTCGGCTGTGCTGTACCGCATAATCGTGACAAGCGATGAGGGGTCACGGCACCCCGTGAATCCCTCAAAAACCCCTCAGTGACGCGGATCCGGCGCCGCGCCGCCCACGCGGCGGACGATCGAGAGGAGGACGGTGCCCCATCCCTATCCGATCCGGGAGATCGCACAGCAGGCCGGCGTGAGCGAGGCCACCGTCGACCGGGTCCTCCACGACCGCCCCGGCGTGCGCGAGGGGACCGCGGCGCAGGTGCGGCAGGCCATCGCGGACCTCGACCGGCAGCGCTCGCAGCTGCGGCTGTCCGGGCGGCGCTTCATGCTGGACGTGGTGATGGAGACGCCCCGCAGGTTCTCCGCGCTCACCCGGAGCGCGCTCGAGGCGGAGCTTCCCACCCTGCGCCCGGCGGTCTTCCGGGCACGCTTCCACGTTCGCGAGGAGTGGCCCGTGGGTGAGCTGGTGGCGCAGCTGGATTCGCTGCGCCGCACGGGGAGTCACGGGGTCATCCTGAAGGCGCCGGACGTGCCGGAGGTGGCCGCGGCGATCAACCGGCTGACGGCGCGCCGGATCCCGGTGCTCACCATCGTCACCGACGTTCCCGCCAGCACCAGGCTGGCCTACGTGGGGATGGACAACCGGGCCGCGGGGGCGACGGCGGCGCACCTGGTGGAGCAGATCGTGGGCGCCCGGCCCGGGGCGTTCCTGGTGGTCGGCAGCGGCGAGCTGTTCCGCGGCGAGGAGGAGCGGGAGATGGGCTTCCGCAGCGCGATCCGCCGCCTCGACCCCGCGCGCCGGATCGTGGAGGTGCCGGACACCGGCGGGATCGACGGCCTCTGCCGGGACGCGGTGGGCGCGGTCCTGCGCGCCGAGCGGGAGGTGGCGGCCGTGTACTCGCCGGGCGGCGGCAACCGTGGGATCGTCGCCGCGTTCGACGCCGCGGGCCGCGACTATCACGCCTACATCGGGCACGACCTCGCCGAGTCGAACCGGGAACTGCTCCTGGCGGGCCGGATCTCGGCGCTGCTGCACCACGACCTGCGGGCGGACCTGCGCGGCGCCGCGCACGCGGTGATGGCCTTCCACGGGGCGATCGACGGGCCCCACCGGCCGCGTCCCAGCGCGATCCAGATCGTGGTGCCGCCGAACCTGGCGAGCATCGACGGTTAGCGGCTGAACACCGAGACGTCGAAGAAGTAGCGCGACGCCCGGTACACGTGCCGGCCCAGCTCGATCGCGGTCCCGGACTCGTTGAACGCCACCCGCTGCATGGTGAGCACCGCGTCGCCGGCGGGCTCGTCGAGCAGGGTGGACTCGTCGCCGGAGGAGATGCGGGCGCCGATCCGCTGCTGCGCCTGGGCGATCGTGATGCCGCGGCCGCGCAGGCACTGGTAGAGGCCCTTGCTCTGCAACTCGTCGGGGGCGGGGGCGAGCTCCGCCGGGATGTGGTTGGCGAGGATCGCGAGGGGGACGCCGTCCGCGCGGCGCAGGCGCCGGATGGAGACCACCTGGGCGTCGTGCTCGATCCCCAGCTCGTCCGCGACCTCCTCCTCCGGCCGGCCGAGGCGGTAGTCCAGCAGCTCGGTGGACGGGGTCTGGCCCGCGGCGATCAGGTCCTCGTACAGGCTGGTGAGTTCGACGGCGCGGTGCACCTCGTTGCGCACCACCTGGGTGCCGACGCCGCGCTTGCGCACCAGCAGGCCCTTGTCCACGAGCGCCTGGATCGCCTGGCGCGCCGTCGGCCGGGACAGGTTGAGCCGCTTGGCGAGGTCGATCTCGTTCTCGATCCGGTCGCCGGGGACGAGCTCGCCGTTGAGGACGGAGCGTTCGAGGGCCTGGGCCAGCTGGTAGTACAGCGGCACGGGGCTGGTGCGGTCCAGTTCGACCGAGACCGGGGCGGGGGACATGCGGCCCAGTGTAGTGCATCGATGCGGGAATCCATGTCGCTCACGTCGTCTTGTTCATACAATCGCGTCTTTCGAGCGGCCCTGCGATTTGTCCGCACATACTGGCTCAGCCTCGGTGGCGCGCAGGCCGCCCTTCGTGGGGGTGAGCGGATCCGACCGCAATAAAACCGCAGGTCGAAAGGCCTTGGACAATCTCGCCACCGTCTGTTAGATTGACAGGACAAACGAGCGAGAGTGATCCACGTCTCGTCCGGACCGGGCTAAGGAGGGCCTCGCATATGACTGACGCCGGAACCCACGGTGCGCCGTTCGACCTGATCACCATCGGGCGGGTGGGCGTCGACATCTACCCCCTGCAGGACGGGGTCGGGCTCGAGGAGGTCGAGACCTTCGGCAAGTACCTCGGGGGCAGCGCCACCAACGTCGCCGTGGCCGCCGCCCGCTACGGGCGACGGTCCGCGGTGATCACCGCCACCGGCGCGGACCCGTTCGGCCGGTTCGTCCACACCGAGCTGGTGCGCCTGGGCGTCGACGACCGGTACGTGGGCGAGGTGCGGGGCCTCAACACCCCCGTCACCTTCTGCGAGATCTTCCCGCCGGACGACTTCCCGTTGTACTTCTACCGGGACCCGATCGCCCCGGACCTGATGCTCGACGACGACGCGCTCGACCTGGACGCCATCCGGTCCGCGAAGATCTTCTGGGCCACCGTGACCGGCCTCTCGCGCGAGCCGAGCCGCTCCGCGCACCACACGGCGTGGGCCGCCCGCGCGCGCTCGCCGCTGACGGTGCTCGACCTGGACTACCGGCCCATGTTCTGGGAGTCCGCCGAGGTCGCGAGCCAGGAGGTGGGCAAGGCGCTCGAGCACGTCACCGTCGCCATCGGCAACCGCGAGGAGTGCGAGGTGGCGGTCGGGGAGACCGTGCCCGACCGCGCCGCCGACGCGCTGCTCGAGCGCGGGGTCGAGCTCGCGGTGGTCAAGCAGGGCCCCAAGGGGGTCCTCGCCAAGACCGCGGACGAGCGGGTCGAGGTACCGCCCCACTTCGTCGAGGTGATCAACGGACTCGGGGCGGGCGACGGCTTCGGCGGCGCCGTGTGCCACGGACTGCTCGAGGGCTGGCCGCTGGAGCGCGTTCTCACCTTCGCCAACGTCGCCGGCGCCATCGTGGCGTCGCGCCGCGAGTGCTCGACCGCCATGCCCACCGCCGTCGAGGTGGAGTCCGTCATCGAGGAAACGAGGCAGTGACCATGTCCGACACAGCAATTCCGCCGTCCGGCCCGCTCACCTCCGCCGATTTCGACCGGCTGCGCGCCGCGCGGCACGAGAACCCCGACGCCATCGCCGACGTGCTCGCCGCCCGCGTCCGCCGACCGGTGGTCCGCGGCGACCGGCGCCTGCTCATCGTGGCGGCCGATCACCCGGCGCGCGGCGCGCTCGGCGTCGGGGCGGACGCGATGGCCATGGCGGACCGGTACGAGCTGCTGCAGCGGATGGCGGCCGCGCTGTCCCGCCCGGGGGTCGACGGCGTGCTCGGCACCCCCGACGTGATCGAGGACCTCGCCCTGCTGGGCCTCCTGGACGACAAGATCGTGGTCGGGTCCATGAACCGGGGCGGCCTCCGCGGCGCCGCGTTCGAGATGGACGACCGCTACACCGCCTACGACGTGCCCGCGATGCGCCGCGACGGGCTGGACTTCGGGAAGCTGCTGGTGCGCGTCGACCTCGACGACCCGGCCACCGTCGCCACGCTCGAGGCGACCGCCCGCGCGGTCGACGCGGCCGCCGCCGCGAAGCTCCCGATCATGCTGGAGCCCTTCATGAGCCGGCGCACGGACGGGAGGATCGGCAACGACCTGTCCACCGAGGCGGTCATCAACTCCGTGGCGATCGCCTCCGGCCTCGGCAACACCTCGGCCTACAGCTGGCTCAAGCTGCCCGTGGTCGAGGACATGGAGCGGGTCATGGCGGCCACCACGCTGCCGACCCTGCTGCTGGGCGGTGATCCCGAGGGCGATCCGGACGCCGTCTACGCCTCCTGGGCGAAGGCGCTCGCGCTCCCCGGCGTACACGGCCTGGTCGTCGGCCGCACCCTGCTCTACCCGCGCGGCGGCGACGTGACCGCCGCCGTCGACACCGCCGCCGCCCTCGTGCACGGCGCCTGAACGTCAAACACCCCATCGCGCAGAAGGACACGCTCCATGACCACCACCGAGACCCTGACCGTCGTCCCGCACTGGATCGACGGCGCCGAGTACCCGTCGAGCAGCGGCCGCACCGCCGACGTCTACGACCCCGCGCTGGGCGTCGTCACCAAGCGCGTCGCGCTGGCCGACCGCGCCGAGATCGACGCGGCGGTCGCCTCGGCGAAGAAGGCCTCCGAGGCGTGGGGCGAGCTGTCGCTCGCCCGGCGCCAGTCCGTGCTGTTCGCCTTCCGTGAGCTGCTCAACGCCCGCAAGGGGGAGCTGGCGGAGATCATCACCTCCGAGCACGGCAAGGTGCTCTCCGATGCGCTCGGCGAGATCAGCCGCGGCCAGGAGGTCGTCGAGTTCGCCTGCGGCATGGCCGATCACCTCAAGGGCGAGTACAGCGAGCAGGTCTCCACCGGGGTCGACGTGTACTCCACCCGCCAGCCGCTGGGCGTGGTCGCCGTGATCAGCCCGTTCAACTTCCCCGCGATGGTGCCCGCGTGGTTCTTCCCGATCGCCATCGCGGCCGGCAACTCCGTGGTGCTCAAGCCCAGCGAGAAGGACCCCTCCGCGGCGATCTGGATCGCCGGGCTGTGGCGCGAGGCGGGCCTGCCCGACGGCGTCTTCACCGTGCTCAACGGCGATAAGGAGGCCGTCGACGGCCTGCTCACCCACCCGGACGTCGCCGCCGTCTCGTTCGTGGGCTCCACCCCGATCGCGCGGTACGTGTACGAGACCGCCACCGCGCACGGCAAGCGCGTGCAGGCCCTGGGCGGCGCCAAGAACCACATGCTGGTGCTCCCGGACGCCGATCTCGCGCTCACCGCCGACGCCGCGATCAACGCCGGCTTCGGCTCCGCCGGCGAGCGGTGCATGGCGATCTCGGTGGTCGTCGCCGTCGAGCCCGTCGCGGACGCGTTGATCGACGAGATCACCGCCCGCATGAAGGACCTGCGGATCGGCGACGGCCGGCGCGGCTGCGACATGGGCCCGCTGGTGACGCAGGCGCACCGCGACAAGGTGGCCTCGTACATCGACATCGCCACCCAGGACGGGGCCGCCGTCGTCGTCGACGGGCGGGACGTGAACCCCGACGGGGACGCGAACGGCTTCTGGCTGGGCCCCACCCTCATCGACCGCGTGCCCACCACCTCCCGGGTGTACACCGAGGAGATCTTCGGCCCGGTGCTCGCGATCGTGCGGGTGGCGTCGTACGAGGAGGGCGTGGACCTGATCAACGCCGGCGCGTTCGGCAACGGCACCGCGATCTTCACCAACGACGGCGGCGCCGCGCGGCGCTTCGGCAAGGACATCCGGGTGGGCATGGTCGGCATCAACGTCCCCATCCCGGTTCCGGTGGCCACCTTCAGCTTCGGCGGCTGGAAGGACTCGATGTTCGGCGATACCAAGGCGCACGGCGCCGAGGGCGTGAAATTCTTCACCCAGCTCAAGGCGATCACCAGCCGGTGGCTCGACCCGAGCCACGGCGGCATCAACCTGGGCTTCCCCCAGAACGACTGAGAGGACGGCGATGACGACGACGCCGAACGAGTGGTTCCATCCCCGCGGCGCGCTCGCGCGCGACGGGTGGGAGTCGGTGGTGGACGGGTCGGTGCCCGGCTGGGCGCACACGGGGATCCGCGTCGCGGACCTCGGCGCCGAGCCGGTCGCGCTGCCCGGCGGCGACATCGAACGGATCGTCGTGCCGTTGTCCGGGGGCGTCATCGTCGAGCTGGGCGGGGCCGCGGCCGCCGGGTTCGACGGTGCGCCCACCGTCGCCCTGGCCGGCCGGGCGTCCGTGTTCGACGGCCCCACCGACGTGCTGTACGTCGGTGCGGGAGGCGGTTTCACGGTGCGCGGCCCGGCCCGGGTGGCGATCGCCGAGGCCCCCACCTCGCAGTCGCGCCCCACCCGGTACATCCCCGCGGAGCAGGTGCCCGTGGAGGTGCGCGGCGCCGGCCGGGACACCCGGCAGGTGCACAACTTCGGCACGCCCGGCGCGCTGGACGCGGCCGCGCTGATCGTGTGCGAGGTGATCACGCCCGGCGGCAACTGGAGCAGCCACCCCGCGCACAAGCACGACGAGCACATCGCCGGCCACGAGTCCCGCCTCGAGGAGATCTACTACTTCGAGGCGGCGCCGCGCCGGGGCCTGCCCGCGGGCACGGCACCGTCGGACGCGGACGCGTTCGGCAGCTTCGTCACCTACTCCTCGGCGGCGGGGGAGATCGACACCAACGCGCTCGTCCGCACCGGGGACATCGCCCTGGTTCCCTACGGCTACCACGGGCCCGCGATGGCCGCCCCGGAGTACGACCTCTACTACCTCAACGTGATGGCCGGCCCCGACCCCGAGCGGGTCTGGCTGATCAGCGACGACCCGCGCCAGGCCTGGCTGCGGGACACCTGGCCCGCGCAGGGCCCCGATCCGCGACTGCCCTACGGCGCCGCACCGACCGAAGGAGACGAGCGATGAGCACCCGGCGGATGACCGTGGCCCAGGCCCTCATCGAGTTCCTGGCGCACCAGTGGACCGTGGACGAGGTGCCCGTGCCGGGCGCCTCCGACGGGGCGACCGTGACGCTGCGCGAGCGCACCGTCCCCGCCACGTTCGGCATCTTCGGGCACGGCAACGTGGCCGGCGTGGGGCAGGCGCTGCTGCAGTACGCGGCGACCGATCCCTCGGTGATGCCCTACCACCAGGCCCGCAACGAGCAGGCGATGGTGCATCAGGCCGTGGGCTTCGCCCGCATGCACCGCCGCCGCGCCACCTACGCGTGCACCGCCTCCGTCGGCCCCGGTGCCGCGAACATGCTCACCGGCGCCGCGCTCGCCACCGCCAACCGGCTGCCCGCGCTGCTGCTGGTGTCCGACACGTTCGCCACCCGCGTGGCGGATCCGGTGCTGCAGCAGCTGGAGCACCCGCACGACATCGGCATCCAGGTCTCGGACGCGTTCCGCCCCCTGTCGAAGTTCTTCGACCGGGTGCAGCGGCCCGAGCAGCTGTTCTCCATCGCGCTCGCCGCGATGCGGGTGCTGACCGACCCCGCCGAGACCGGCGCGGTGACCATCGCGCTGCCCGAGGACGTGCAGGCCGAGGCCGTGGACGTGCCCGAGGAGTTCCTCGCCGACCGCGAGTGGCACATCCGCCGGCCGCTGCCCGAGCGCGGCCCGCTGGCCCGGGCCGCGCAGGCGATCCGGGATGCGGAGCGGCCCATGATCATCGCGGGCGGCGGCGTCCTGTACGCCGACGCCGAGGAGGAGCTGCGCCGGTTCGCCGAGGAGACCTCGATCCCCGTCGGCACCACCCAGGCCGGCGGTGGCGCGCTCGCGTGGGACCACCCGCTCAACCTGGGCGGCGTGGGCGCCACGGGCACGGCCGCGGCGAACGCGATCGCCGCGCGGGCCGACGTGATCATCGGCATCGGCACCCGCTACAGCGATTTCACCACCGCCAGCCGCACGGCGTTCCAGGACGCCGGCGTCCGGTTCGTGAACGTCAACGTCGCCTCGTTCGACGCGTACAAGCACGGCTCCCAGCTGCCCGTGATCGCGGACGCCCGCGAGGCGCTCACCGGCCTGCGCGCCGAGCTCGCGGATCATCGTGCGCCCCAGGACTCGATCGACGCCGCGGCCACCGCGAAGGCGGAGTGGGACGCGGTGGTCGACGCCGCCCTCGCGCCGACCGGCGCGGAGCTGCCGGGGCAGCCCGAGGTGATCGGCGCGGTGCACGCGGCGATGGACCCGCGGGACGTGATCATCCAGGCCGCGGGCTCGCTCCCCGGCGACCTCCAGAAGCTGTGGCGCGTGCGGGATCCGCTCGGCTACCACGTCGAGTACGCGTTCTCCTGCATGGGATACGAGATCGCCGGCGGCCTCGGCGCCAAGCGCGGGCTGCTCGCCCTCGGCGACGACCGGGACGTGGTCGTCATGGTGGGCGACGGCTCGTACCTCATGCTGAACAGCGAGCTGGTGACCGCGGTCGCCGAGGGGATCAAGCTGATCGTCGTCATCGTCGAGAACCAGGGCTACGCGTCGATCGGCCACCTGTCCGAGACCGTCGGCTCGCAACGCTTCGGCACCCGGTACCGCACCGCGGACGGTGCCGGCGGCGTGCCCGCCCCCGACCTCGAGCGGGGCGAGTTCCTGCCCGTCGACCTCGCCGCGAACGCCCGCAGCTACGGCGTTCGGGTGATCGACATCGCCCCCGGGCCCGACTCCGTCGCCGAGCTCACCGGGGCGGTGCGCGAGGCCAAGAAGGCGAACGGCCCCACCGTGATCCACATCCACAACGACCCGTTCGTCTATGCGCCGGAGGGCGACGGCTGGTGGGACGTGCCCGTCGCGCAGGTCTCCACGATCGACAGCACCACCACCGCCCGCGCCGAGTACCTCGACCAGCAGAAGGCCCAGCGACCCCTCCTCGGCTAGACGCCGCACCCGTACGACCGAAGGAACGCCGACATGACCGACACCCGGGACGCCCCCACGGGCGCCGCCGCCCACACCCGGGGCCTGCGCATCGGCACCGCACCGGACTCGTGGGGCGTGTGGTTCCCCGACCACCCGCGCCAGACCCCGTGGGAGCGCTTCCTCGACGAGGTCGCCGAGGCCGGCTACCACTACATCGAGCTCGGCCCGTACGGCTACCTCCCCACCGACCCGCACCGCCTGCGGGACGAACTGGACGCGCGCGGCCTCGAACTCTCCGGCGGCACCATCTTCACCGGCTTCCACAAGGGCGCCGATCAGTGGGACCGCGCCTGGCAGCAGGTGAGCGACGTCGCCACCCTGGTCCGGGCGATGGGGGCCGAGCACATCGTGGTCATCCCCGACCTGTGGCGTTCGGACCTCACCGGCGAGGCCCTGGAGCCGCGGACCCTGGACGACGAGCAGTGGAAGGCGCTCGCCGCCGGCCACGACCGGCTCGGCAGGGCCCTGGCGGAGGAGTACGGGATCTCCCAGCAGTTCCACTCCCACGCCGACAGCCACGTCGGCACCACCCGGGAGGTGGAACGCCTTCTCGCCGAGACGGACCCGCGGTACCTCAACCTGTGCCTCGACACCGGGCACTTCGCCTACTACGGCGGCGACAACGTGGCCCTGATGCAGCGCCACCCGGAGCGCATCGGCTACCTGCACCTCAAGCAGATCGACCCGGAGCTGATCTGGGAGGTGCTGAAGAACGACGTCCCGTTCGCCGATGCCGCGTCGGACATCATGGTCGAGCCGCCGGGCGGCGTCCCGGACTTCGCCCCCGTGATCGACGCCGCGGTGCGGATCGACCCGGAGCTGTTCGCCATCGTGGAGCAGGACATGCCCGGGACCGATATCGACCTGCCGCTCGGCATCGCCACCCGCACCCGGCAGCACATCTTCGGCTGCCACCCGCTGACCCGCACCCGCTGAGACCGACCACACCGATCGACACCCACGAGGAGACGAGAGAACCATGACCCAGGACTTCCGCGTGGCCGTCGTCGGCGCGGGGATGATGGGCGCCGACCACATCCGGCGCATCGCCACCACCATCGCAGGCGCCACGGTGTCCGCCGTCGTCGAACCCGACGCCGTGCGCCGCACGGCCGCGCTCGAATCGGCGCCCGGCGCCGCCGGATTCGCCGACCTCGACGCGGCGCTCGCGTCGGGCACCGTCGACGGGGTGCTCATCGCGACCCCCGGACAGTTCCACGAGGACGCGCTACTGACGGTGCTCTCCGCGGGCCTGCCCGTGCTGTGCGAGAAGCCGCTCACCCAGGACCCCGAATCCTCCTGGAGGGTGGTCGAGGCCGAGATGGCCGGCGGCCGGCAGCTGATCCAGGTCGGGTTCATGCGACGGTTCGACCGCGAGTACGAGGACCTGCGGGCGGCGGTGGTGCGGGCGCCGGCGGGCGAACTGCTGATGCTGCACGCCCGGCACCGCAACGCCTCGGTCCCCGAGAGCTACCAGCAGTCCAACCTGATCACCGACTCCGTGGTCCACGAGTTCGACGTGGTGCCGTGGCTCGCCGGCGGGACCGTGACGTCCGTGGAGGTGAAGTACCCGCGGCGCAACGCGCTGACGCCCGAGCGCCTGCGCGAGCCGATCCTCGTGCTCATGGAGCTCGACAACGGCGTGCTCGCCGACGTCGAGATGAACGTGTCCATCGGATTCGGCTACCAGGTGCAGACCGAGGCCGTGTTCGAGCAGGGCGTGGCCCGCATCGGCGAGCCGGCGGGTCTGCAGCTGTGGCACGACGGGCGGTTCGCCATGGCCGAGCACGCCGACTTCACCACCCGGTTCCGCGACGCCTACGACCGGCAGGTGCAGGCGTGGGTCGACGCCGCGAAGCTCGGGCGCATCGCCGGCCCGTCGGCGTTCGACGGCTACAAGGTGGCCGTCTGCTGCGCCGCCGGCGTCCGGGCGCTGGAGACCGCCGGCCCCGTTCCCGTGGACATCCCCGACACCCCGGCGTTCTACGCCGGCCGAGCATAGGAGCCATCGTGGTCCGCATCGCCCTCGATCCCACCCCGTACCACTCGACGCACGAATTCGAGGACTTCTTCGACGTGGCGGCGAAGGCCGGCTACGAGTGGATCCAGCTGACCCCGCACGCCGACTTCATCCCGTTCTTCTCGCACCCGCGGGTCGACCGGGCGCAGCTCGCCCGGGTCCGCAAGCGCGCCACCGACGCCGGGGTCGGCATCACCTCCCTGCTTCCCGTGCAGCGCATCTCGTGGCCCGACGAGCCGCAGCGCGAGAGCGCCGTCCGCAACTTCCGCCGCATCATCGCGATCGCCGCCGAGCTCGAGGTCCCGGTGATCAACACCGAGTTCAGCGGCCGCCCCGAACGCGCGGAGGAGTCCGAGGCCGGCTTCTACCGCTCGATGGAGGAACTCGTCCCGCTGCTGGAGCGGGAGGGGATCGCGCTGAACATCGACCCGCACCCCGACGACTTCGTCGAGGACGGACTCGAGGCGTGGCGCATCATCCGCGGGTTGGACACGCCCGCGGTGGGATTCGTGTACGTCGCGAGCCACACGTTCCACTACGGGGACCGCGCACCGTCGTTGATCCCGCAGCTGGGGGACCGGCTGGGCGCCGTGTACGCCGCCGACACCTTCGACCACCACCGCTCGCACGGCCTGCGGTACATCACCAATCCTCCGGGCAACGCGGTGCGGGTGCACCAGCACCTCACCATCGGCGACGGTGACGTCGACTGGGCCGAGCTGTTCGCGAACCTGGGCAGGAGCGGATTCCTCGCCCGCGAGGACGCGATCATCTGCTCCAACGTGTTCGGCGAGGACGAGCGGGCCGACGAGGTCTCCGCGCTGCAGCTGGAGAGGATCCGGGCACTGGTAGCGGAGCACTCGTGAGCGGCCGCGCCGCGCGCGCCGACTAGGCTGGGGTCCGTGACCGAGACCTCCTCCGCCCCGTCGAACACCGCCGCGCCCGGGTCCGTCCGGGTGCGCTTCTGCCCGTCGCCCACCGGGACCCCGCACGTGGGCATGGTGCGCACCGCGCTGTTCAACTTCGCGCACGCGCGACACACGGGCGGCACCTTCGTGTTCCGCATCGAGGACACCGACGCCGCCCGGGACAGCGAGGAGAGCTACGCCGCGATCCTCGAGTCCCTGCGCTGGCTCGGCCTGGACTGGGACGAGGGGCCCGAGGTGGGCGGACCGTACGGCCCGTACCGCCAGTCCGAGCGCAAGGACCTGCACCTGGACGTGGTGCGCCGCCTCGTCGAGGGCGGCTTCGCCTACGAGGCCTTCTCCACCCCGGAGGAGGTGGAGGCGCGGCACGTGGCCGCCGGCCGGAACCCGAAGCTGGGCTACGACAATTTCGACCGGGACCTCACCGCCGAGCAGCGGGCGGCGTACCTGGCGGAGGGCCGGCACCCCGTCGTGCGGCTGCGCATGCCCGACCACGACTTCACCTGGAACGACATGGTCCGCGGGGAGACCACGTTCGCCGCCGGCAGCGTGCCGGACTTCGCGCTGACGCGTGCGAACGGTGACCCGCTGTACACCCTGGTCAACCCCGTGGACGACGCGATGATGCGGATCACGCACGTGCTGCGCGGCGAGGACCTGCTCAGCTCCACGCCCCGCCAGATCGCGCTGTACGAGGCGCTGGAGGCTATCGGCGTCGCCGAGCGCACCCCCGAGTTCGGGCACCTCCCGTTCGTCATGGGGGAGGGCAACAAGAAGCTCTCCAAGCGCGACCCCGAGTCGAACCTGTTCCATCACCGCGACCGCGGCTTCCTCCCCGAGGGGCTGCTGAACTACCTCGCGCTGCTCGGCTGGGGCATCTCCGCCGACAACGACGTCTTCAGCCTCGACGAGATGATCGCCGCGTTCGACGTGCACCGCGTGAACTCCAACCCGGCCCGCTTCGACCAGAAGAAGGCCGACGCGATCAACGCCGAGCACATCCGTCTGCTCACCCCCGAGGACTTCGAGGGCCGCCTGCGCACCTTCCTCGTCGAGCGGGGCTTCGTCGACGGTGCGCGCCTCGGTCCGGAGTTCGCCACCGCCGCCGAGCTGGTGCAGACCCGCATCGTGGTGCTGTCCGACGCGTGGGACCTGCTGAAGTTCCTCTACGTCGACGATGCGGCCTTCACGGTGGACGACGCCGCCGCGGCGAAGAACATCAAGGCCGACGCCGGGGCGGTACTCGACGCGAGCATCGCGGCCCTCGACGGGCTCACCGACTGGACCACCGGGGCCATCGAGGAGGCGCTCAAGGGCCGGCTGATCGACGAGATGGAGCTCAAGCCGCGCAAGGCGTACGCGCCGATCCGGGTGGGCGTCACGGGCTCGCACATCAGCCCGCCGCTGTTCGAGTCGCTGGAGCTCCTCGGCCGCGAGCGCACGCTGGCGCGCCTGGCGTCCGCCCGCGCGCTGGTCCCTTCCGACGGTGCCGCGCAGCAGTAAGGGCTGACCAGCCGATTTGGCGGAACCGGACTCCCTGGGTAAGCTGGATCGCGGCTCAAAACGAGGTCGGAAGCGGTCTCGGGACGAGTCATTGGCCTATGGTGTAATTGGCAACACAGCTGATTCTGGTTCAGCCATTCTAGGTTCGAGTC
>JBEBXD010000102.1:0-13840 GCA_040391845.1 Tsukamurella paurometabola
GACTGGCACAGCTCCATGATCGTGCCCACGAACTCGCTGGGCGCGATGATCGTGGTCTTGGTGATCGGCTCGTAGGTCTCGCGGAGCTTGCCCTCGGGCCAGTCCGACGGGTTGGTGACGATCTGCTCCTTGCCGTCCTCGCCGACCACGCGGTACACCACGTTCGGGGAGGTCGAGATGAGGTCGAGGCCGAACTCGCGCTGCAGCCGCTCGCGGGTGATCTCCATGTGCAGCAGGCCCAGGAAGCCGCAGCGGAAACCGAAGCCCAGAGCCACGGAGGTCTCCGGCTCGTAGGTCAGCGCGGCGTCGTTGAGCTGCAGCTTGTCCAGGGCCTCGCGCAGGTCCGGGTAGTCGGAGCCGTCCACCGGGTACAGGCCCGAGTAGACCATCGGCCGCGGCTCCTGGTATCCGGTGAGCGGCTCCTCGGCGCCCTTGCGGGCGGTGGTCACCGTGTCACCGACCTTCGACTGCCGCACGTCCTTCACACCCGTGATGAGGTAGCCCACCTCGCCGACGCCGAGGCCCTTGGAGGCCTTGGGCTCCGGCGAGACGATGCCCACCTCGAGCAGCTCGTGGGTGGCGCCGGTGGACATCATCGCGATCTTCTCGCGCGGGACGATCCGCCCGTCGACGACGCGGATGTAGGTGACCACGCCGCGGTAGGTGTCGTACACCGAGTCGAAGATCATCGCGCGGGCCGGCGCGTCGGGATCGCCGACGGGGGCCGGCACCCGCTCGATCACGCGGTCCAGCAGGGCGCCCACGCCCTCGCCGGTCTTCCCGGAGACCCGCAGCACGTCCCCCGGCTCGCACCCGATGATGTGCGCGATCTCGTCGGCGTAGCGGTCCGGGTCCGCCGCCGGCAGGTCGATCTTGTTGAGGACCGGGATGATCTCCAGGTCCTTGTCCATCGCCAGGTACAGGTTCGCCAGCGTCTGCGCCTCGATGCCCTGCGCGGCGTCCACCAGCAGCACCGCGCCCTCGCAGGCCTCCAGCGCGCGGGACACCTCGTAGGTGAAGTCCACGTGCCCGGGGGTGTCGATCAGGTGCAGGACGTACTGCTCCTCGGCACCGTCCTCCCCCGTCACGGTCCAGGGCAGCCGCACGTTCTGCGCCTTGATGGTGATGCCGCGCTCGCGCTCGATGTCCATCCGGTCCAGGTACTGCGCGCGCATGGCGCGTTCCTCGACCACACCCGTGAGCTGCAGCATCCGGTCGGCCAGGGTCGACTTCCCGTGGTCGATGTGCGCGATGATGCAGAAGTTACGGATCCGGGCGGGATCCGTGAAGGTGGTATCGGCGAAGCTGGGAATCGGTCTCACTCCTCGGGCGGCTGGCCGGGGTCCCGGCACACGTCGTCCCCCAGTTTCTCATGCCCGCCCGGCCCACCCGGATCACGGTCCGCCCGCAGTGTCCGGGGAATGACGGACCTCGTCCGGGCTCATACCCACCACGGTAACGTCGAAAGACATGAGTGATCCTGAATCCTCAGCACCATCGAGACCAGTAGAGACCGCACCGACACCGACGAGCTCCCTGAACCGCCGAGTCTTCGCCGCCGCGGCGGGCTCCGTCCTCGCCTTCGCCGTCTGGGCGCTCGCCTCCCCGGGCTCCGCGGAGAGCGTGATCAGCGGCGTGGTCGACTTCATCACCACCTGGTTCGGCTGGTGGTACTTCCTCCTCGCGACCGGCATCGTCGGCGCGGTCGTGTTCATCGGGCTCTCCCGCTACGGCCGGTTCCGCCTCGGCCCCGAGGAGTCCCGCCCCGAGTACAGCCTGTTCACCTGGACCTCGATGCTGTTCGCCGCCGGCATCGGCATCGACCTGATGTTCTTCTCCGTTGCCGAGCCGGTGAGCCACTACCTGAACCCGCCCGTGGGCGCCGGCGAGAACAACCACGCCGCCCGGGAGGCCGTCACCTGGACGGTGTTCCACTACGGGATCACCGGCTGGGCGATGTACGCGCTGATGGGCGGGGCACTGGCCTACTTCGCGTTCCGACACAACCTGCCGCTCACGATCCGCGCGGCGCTGTTCCCGATCCTGGGCAGGCGCGTGCACGGACGCTTCGGCGACGTGGTGGACGTGGCCGCCGTGCTGGGCACCATCTTCGGCATCGCCACCTCGCTGGGAATCGGCATCGTGCAGCTCAACTACGGCCTGCACGAGCTGTTCGGGATCTCCCAGGGCAAGGCCGCGCAGATCGGCCTCATCGTGCTGTCCGTGATCGTCGCGACCATCTCCGCGACCTCCGGCGTGGACAAGGGCATCCGGCGGCTCAGCGAGCTGAACGTGATCCTGGCGATCGGCATGCTGGTGTACATCCTGATCGCCGGCAAGTCCGACTTCCTGCTCAACGCCCTGGTGCAGAACACGGGCGACTACGTCTCGACCTTCCTCGACCGCACCATGGACACCTTCGCGTGGGGCCAGGTGAACCCGGAGACCCCCGGCTCCGACCCGGGCGGCTGGCTCGACGCGTGGACGCTGTTCTTCTGGGCGTGGTGGGTGGCGTGGGCGCCGTTCGTGGGCCTGTTCCTCGCCCGCATCTCGCGCGGACGCACGCTGCGCCAGTTCGTGTTCGGCGTCCTCGTGGTGCCGTTCAGCTTCATCCTGGTGTGGATCTCGGTGTTCGGCAACAGTGCCCTCGAGGTGGCGCGCGGCGACAAGCCGTTCGCCGAGGCCACCGCGTCCACGCCCGAGGTGGGCTTCTACTCGCTGCTCGAGAAGTACCCCGGCGCCCCGCTGCTGCTGGCGATCGCCACCCTCACCGGCCTGCTGTTCTACGTGACGAGCGCGGACTCCGGCTCCCTGGTGATGGGCAACTTCACCTCGAAGCTGTCCGACCCGATGGCCGACTGCGCCCGCAGCACCCGCATCTTCTGGTCGTTCGCGATCGGCCTGCTCACCCTGGCGATGCTGTTCGCCGGCGACGAGGGCTCGATCGTGACGCTGCAGAAGGCGACGATCATCATGGGCCTGCCGTTCTCGTTCGTCCTCGCGCTGGTGGGGCTCTCGCTGCTGCGCGCCCTGCACACCGAGTCCTACAAGCTCGACAGCTACCGCACCACCCTGCCGAAGTCCCTCGCCGCCGGGCGCGGCAGCAGTGACCCCGCCAGCTGGCGGCGGCGGCTGCTGGCGACGATCCACTACCCCGGCAGGGCGGCCACGAACCGCTTCCTCGAGAACGTGGTGGGCCCAGCGATGCGGGACGTGGCAGCGGAATTCGCCGCCGAGGGACTCACCGCGACGATCGACGAATCGGGACGCAGCGAATCCCTGCCGTCGCCGACGCTCACCGTCGACCTCGCCGACGAGACGGACTTCGAGTACTGCGTGTGGCCCGTCTCCGCGCCCGCACCGAGCTACGCGGTCCTCGCGCAGCGCTCCGCGGACCGGTACTACCGCTGCGAGGTGTACCTGGCGGAGGGCTCGCAGGGCTACACGCTCAACGGGTACACCCGCGAGCAGATCATCGGCGACATCCTGGACCAGTACGAACGTCACCTGGGCTACCTACACCTTCGCCGCGCCGCCGGCGACCACCACGACGAAACCGAAGGGACCCCCGCATGACCGACCGCGAACCCACCCTGTTCATCGGCGGCACCTGGCGCCACAGCGGCGACGGCGGCACGCGCACCATCGCGTGCCCGGCCGACGGCACCGAGGTGGCGATCGTGGACGAGGCGACCGCCGCCGATACCGAGGCCGCGATCGCCGCCGCCCGCGCCGCCTTCGACACCGGCCCGTGGCCGCACACCCCCGCCGCCGAGCGGGGCGACCTGCTGCTGCGGGTGGCCGACGAGATCGACCGCCGCCGTGACGAGTTCGCCCGCGCGGAGACCCTGGACACCGGGAAGCGGCTGTACGAGTCCGAGCTCGACATGGCGGACATCGCCGCCTGCTTCCGCTACTTCGGCAAGCTCGCCGGCCAGGACAGCGGGCGCATCGTGGACGCCGGCTCGGCCGACGTGAGCTCGCAGATCGTGTACGAGCCGGTGGGCGTGTGCGCGATGATCACGCCCTGGAACTACCCGCTGCTGCAGGCGGCGTGGAAGGTCGCGCCCGCGCTCGCGGCGGGAGACACCTTCGTGCTCAAGCCCTCCGAGCTCACCCCGCACACCTCGATCCTGCTCATGCGGGTGCTGCAGGACGTGGGGCTGCCCGACGGGGTCGCCAACCTGGTGCTCGGTGCGGGGGCGCGCGCCGGGGCGCCGCTGTCCACCCACCCGGACATCGACCTGGTCTCCTTCACCGGGGGCCTCGTCACCGGCCGGCTCATCGCCGCGAACGCAGCCGGCACCGTCAAGAAGGTGGCGCTGGAGCTCGGCGGGAAGAACCCGAACGTGATCTTCGCCGACGCCTGCGCCACGCCGGAGGGGCTGGCCGCGGCGGTCGACAACGCGCTCAACGCCGCGTTCCTGCACTCCGGCCAGGTGTGCTCCGCCGGCGCCCGGCTGGTGATCGAGGAGTCGGTGCACGACGTGTTCGTCGACGAGCTGGTGCGCCGCGCCGAGGGCATCCGGCAGGGCCTGCCGTTCGCGGACGGCACCGAGACCGGCCCGCTGATCTCCGCCGCGCACCGCGAGAAGGTGCACGCCTACGTGGAGAAGGCCCGCGAGGACGGCGCCGTGGTGCGCACCGGCGGTGCGTTCGCCACGGGCGACCAGGGTTCGGGCGCACTGGATTCCGGGTTCTTCTATCTCCCAACCGTGCTCGACCGCTGCGATCCGTCGATGGCATGCGTGCACGACGAGGCGTTCGGGCCCACCGTCACCGTCGAGACCTTCACGACCGAGGACGAGGCGGTGGCGATCGCCAACGACACCGAGTACGGGCTCGCGGGCGCCGTCTGGTCCGCCGACGGCGGCCGCGCGAAGCGCGTTGCCCGGCGCCTGCGGCACGGCACCGTCTGGATCAACGACTTCGGCCCGTACCTGCCCCAGGCCGAGTGGGGCGGCTTCGGCGCCTCGGGCATCGGGCGCGAGCTCGGGCCCACGGGTCTCGGGGAGTACCTCGAGGCCAAGCACGTGTACGAGAACCTGCGGCCGTCCACCACCGGATGGTTCGCCGAGCGGAAGGACGCCCAGTGACCACGAACGCATCCGAGACCGACACCTTCGACTACGTGGTGGTGGGCGCCGGGTCCGCCGGCGCCGCGGTGGCCGCCCGCCTGTCCGAGGACCCGGCGGTGACGGTCTGCCTGCTGGAGGCGGGGCCGTCGGACGTGGGCGACGAGGCGATCCTGCGGCTGGACCGGTGGATGGAACTGCTGGAATCGGGCTACGACTGGGACTACCCGATCGAGCCGCAGGAGAACGGCAACTCGCATCTGCGGCATGCCCGCGCGAAGGTGTTGGGCGGCTGCAGCTCCCACAACAGTTGCATCGCGTTCTGGGCGCCGCGGGAGGACCTCGACTCCTGGGAGCGGGACCACGGCGCCGCCGGCTGGGGCTCGGAATCGGTGTACCGGTTGTACCCGCGGATCGAGACCAACGACGCCCCCGGGGAGCACCACGGGCGCTCCGGCCCCGTGCACATCATGACGGTGCCGCCGAACGATCCCTGCGGCGTGGCCCTGCTGGACGCCTGCGAGGAGGTGGGCATCCCACGGGTGCAGTTCAATTCGGGTGAGACGGTGCTCAGCGGCGCCGGCTTCTTCCAGATCAACCGGAGGGCCGACGGTACGCGTTCGTCGTCGTCGGTGAGCTACCTGCACCCGATCCTGGACCGGGAGAACCTCACGATCCGCACCGGCGCGTGGGCCAAGCGCGTCGTGTTCGACACGTCCGGCGATCACCCGCGTGCCACCGGCGTGGACATCACCGACAACGCGTTCGGCCGCACCACGTTCGTCGGGGCGCGGCGCGAGGTGATCGTCAGCGCGGGCGCCATCGACTCGCCGAAGCTGTTGATGCTCTCGGGGATCGGCCCCGCCGATCACCTGCGGCAGACGGGAGTGGAGGTGCTCGTCGACTCGCCCGGCGTTGGCGCGCACCTGCAGGACCACCCCGAGGGCGTGATCGGCTTCGAGACCTCGCGGCCGATGGTGCGCGAGTCGACGCAGTGGTGGGAGATCGGGATCTTCACGCCCACCGAGTACGGCCTGGACCGCCCGGACCTGATGATGCACTACGGCAGCGTGCCGTTCGACATGCACACCCTCCGGCAGGGCTACCCCACCTCGGAGAACACCTTCTGCCTCACGCCGAACGTCACGCACGCGCGCTCGCGCGGCACCGTCCGGCTGCGGTCGCGCGACTTCCGGGACAAGCCCCGGGTGGACCCGCGGTACTTCACCGACCCCGAAGGGCACGACATGGCGGTGATGATCTCGGGCATCCGAAAGGCACGCGAGATCGCCGAGGCCGGGCCGCTCAGGGACTGGATCGAGCGGGAGCTGTACCCGGGGCCGGGCGCGCAGACCGACGCCGAGCTCGCCGATTACATCCGGCGCACCCACAACACCGTCTACCACCCGGCGGGCACCGTGCGGATGGGCGCGGCCGGCGATCCCCTTTCGCCGCTGGACCCGGAGCTGCGGGTCAAGGGGGTCGAGGGCCTGCGAGTGGCGGACGCGTCGGTGTTCCCCGAACACACCACGGTGAACCCGAACATCACCGTCATGCTTGTGGGCGAGCGCTGTGCGGAGCTCGTCCGCGCGGAGTGATCGGCGCGCGGCCTATCCTGGTGGTATGGCGAACGACTTCACCCGCTTCACGGCCGTGGCCGCCAAGCTCGCGCGCGAGCACGGCCCACGGCTCGCCGCGCAGGTAGTGAACAGCCCCCCGATCCGCGCGGGCCGGGAGGCGATCACACAGATGGTGACGCAGACGGTGAACCAGGCCCTCGGCCTGGAGGCGCCCGCGGAGCCGAAGGAGTTCACGCCGGGCCGCCCGGTGACCCGCACGTCCACCCCGACCGCGCTGATGGCGCGCGGCGTGTTCTACGCGCCGCAGCTCGACGGCCAGGCCGACCCCGGGGAGATCGTGTGGACCTGGGTGGAGTT
This sequence comes from Tsukamurella paurometabola, assembly GCA_040391845.1. Lineage (GTDB taxonomy): Bacteria > Actinomycetota > Actinomycetes > Mycobacteriales > Mycobacteriaceae > Tsukamurella > Tsukamurella paurometabola_B. Next base: position 7,013 of record JBEBXD010000102.1, read on the forward strand.
CGAGGAGGAGACGGGGCCCAACGCCGGGCACGGCAAGGACCGGCCGGTGCTGGTGGTCGGGCGTTCCACCACCAGCCTGCTCGGGCTGATGCTGTCCAGTCAGGAGCGGCACATGGGCGATCCGGACTGGGTGGGCATCGGCTCCGGCCCGTGGGACGCGCAGCAGCGGCCGTCGTGGGTGCGGCTGGACCGCGTCCTGGACGTGCCCGAGGACGGCATCCGGCGCGAGGGCGCCGTGCTGGACCGGCGCCGGTTCGAATCGGTGGCCCAGCGCCTGCGCGACGACTACGGCTGGACCTGACCCGCCGCCCCGAGCCCCCGATTCAGAGGAGGGCCGCGACCTTCTCCGCTGTCTCCTTGGCCGAGCCCGGGTTCTGCCCGGTCACGAGGTTGCCGTCGACGACCGCGTGGGAGACGAAGGGCAGCTTCGCCTTCCGGTAGAGCGCGCCGCGTTCCTTGCACCGCTCCTCCGCGTTGTACGGCACCAGCTTGTCAACCCGAGCGAGAACCTCCTCCTGCCAGGCGAATCCTGTCATCGTGCGCCCGGCGATCAAGTACGAACCGTCGGACAGTCTCGTGTTGAACAGCCCGCAGTAACCGTGGCACACGGACGAGACGACGGCGCCTCGCTCGAACAACTCGCGGGTGATGCGCTGCAACCCGTCGCTGTCGGGGAAGTCGTACATCACGGCGTGGCCGCCGGTGAAGTAGATGGCGTCGAACTCCGTCGAATCGATCTCCTCAGGGCTGCGCGTGTTCTCCAGCAGCGCCATTCCGGCCGGATCGGCGCGCCAGGCCTTCGCGGTTTTGTCGTAGTTGGGGAACTTGAGCGATCGCGGTTCGAGCGGCACCGTCCCGCCCCGCGGGCTCACGATTACCTGCTCGAATCCCGCCTCGTCGAAGACGTGCCACGCGTGGGTCAGCTCGGACAGCCACAGCCCGGTCTTGTGCGACGGATCGTCGTAGTGACCGACGTTGGTCACCACGGAGAGAATGCGTTTCGGCATGCGGGGTTTCCTCACGAATAACATGTGGACGCCGCTTACATTAACTGTTCCGTCCGCACGCGTCAACGCCTACCGCGCCTCCGGGAGGCGACCAGCACTCTTGATAACGTTGCACTGTGCAATCACGCTCGTCCTATCACCACGGCGACCTGCCGGCGACGCTGGTGAGGACCGCGATCGAGACGCTCGACAGGGACGGCCAGGACGCGGACCTCTCACTCCGGGCCGTCGCTCGCAGCGCGGGAGTCTCCACCGGGGCGCCCTACCGACACTTCGCCGACCGGAACGCCCTCCTGTCGGCTGTAGCAGCCGTGGGCTACCGCGAACTCGCGGACACTCTCCGGGCGGCACACCCGGCCCCCCGTTCGGCCGCAGATCTCGGCGACATCGCGGTGGCGTACGTGCAGTTCGCGATCGAGCGGCCCGGACTCTTCCGCGTGATGTTCGGCGGCGTGTGCGACACGGGAGACCCGGATCGCGTGGACGCCGTCGCGGCCATCAACAGCTACCTGATGGACATCGTCGCGAGCTCCCTTCCGTCCGATGCGCCGGAGACCGTCGCGACCGGCGCCTGGGCACTCGTACACGGCCTCGCCTTCCTGTTCCTGGACGGAAAACTCGACACCACCTCGCATGAGCACGTCGCCGCGACCGTCCGATCGGTCGTGACCACCACCCTCGGGCTTCGCCCCCAGCGGTAGCGGCGCCACCTTCGGTCCGCCACGTCGTCGTCGCGGCGCTCATCCACCCGTCCGTCACGAACCACCCCATCGTGTGGACAGTGCTCACATTCACGTCTACCCTGATGTGAGCGACGCATACATCAGAGTGGAAGGATCCACAACATGAGCGCACCGGTCCAGAGCACCGTGGACGTCGATCTGGGAGGCAGGACCGTCGCGGTTCCCGAGGGCGGCCTGTTCGACCGCCACCGCATGAACACGCCGCTCGACGCGGTCGAACGCGATCCCCGTGTTCCCGGCGTGGACTTCTTCCGCGCCCTCCCCAAGACGCGAGTCGAGTCACCGATCGGCCCCACCCTTACGCCGAACTTCTACTACGCCATGTCCTCCGCACGGCTGACGATGCTCGCGCCGGCCCGAGCCATTCGCACGCGACTCCCCCGAGAACTCACACCGCTCGAGATCGCCCCCGGAATCGGCCTGGCGTCGCTGATCCTGTTCCGCTACGACGTGTGCGACATCGACTTCTACACCGAGGCGGCCGTGGGTGTCGCTGTGCGTCCGGCCCGGCACGGCGGGCTGTCGTCGGCTATCGCCGACGTCGCTTCCGCGCTCGGTGATGACCATCTGCACAGCTACGTCCTGTCGCTCCCGGTCAACACCGAGATCGCGCAGGTCCGCGGGCACGACGGCTACGGTTTCCCCAAATGGGTCACCGAGCTCGACGTGGAGATCGACGCGACCCGCACGACCGCCCGAATCGCGAACGCCGGCGGTGACGTCGACCTCGCCTTCTCCGCCCGCACTCCCGCACAGAACACGTACGCGAGCGGGTCGAGGGTCTCCACTCTGACCTCGTACACAGAGCGCGACGGGGCCTGGTACTCGACTCTCAACCAGACCAACGTCCTCGCATCCGGCGGCACCAGGCTGCCGGGCGACCTGGACCTCACCTTGGGACACGGACGCGTCTCGGACGACCTCCGCTCTCTGCGGCCTATTCGCACGATCGCCTTCGACGTGAACACCTCGGCGCAGGCGGCGCTGCACATGCCCGTGCCGATCTCGGTCCGCTGAACCACGCACGTCTTCACTTCGCACATCCCCAACCACGAACGGAGCAACCATGACCGACGTCCCCGCACCCATCGAGCCGTACCTCGAACCCGAGGCGAAGGCACTCGCCGACGCGACCGCACCGCACCCGCGGATCTACGAGGTGCCTCCCGAGCAGGGCAGGAAGATCCTGTCGGATCTGCAGGACAATCCGACCGTGCCTCGGCCCGACGTCGACGAGGAATGGGTCGACGTGGACGCCGGACAGTGGGGAACCGTACGGACGCGGATCATCCGCCCGCGCGGAACCACCGGAGCACTACCCGTCCTGGTCTACATTCACGGCGCGGGTTGGGTCTTCGGAGACGACAAGACCCACGACCGGCTTTTCCGGGAGCTCACCGTCGGCGCGAACGCGGTGGGCGTATTCCCCGTGTACGACCGCGCACCCGAGCACGGCTACCCGACGCAGGTCGAGCAGAACTACGCGGTCGGCCAATGGATCCTCGCCCGTGGTGCCGAACACGGCATGGACACCGACCGTATCGCCGTGACCGGCGAATCGGTCGGTGGATGCATGTCCACTGTGTTCGCCCTCATGAACAAGGACCGCGGAGGGGTTCCCCTCAGGGCCCAGGCCCTGCTGTACCCGGTCACGAACGCGAACTTCGACACCCCGTCGTATCAACAGTTCGCCGACGGATACTACCTCACCAGGGACGGCATGCAGTGGTTCTGGGATGCGTACACCAAGGACCCCGCCCGGCGCGCAGAGAAGTACGCGTCGCCGCTGCAGGCGAGTCTTTCCGAGCTGCAAGGACTTCCGAAGACACTCGTCATCACGGACGAGGCCGATGTGCTCAGGGATGAGGGCGAGCAGTACGCCAACAAGCTCCGCGAGGCGGGCGTCGACGTCACCTCGGTTCGCGTGGCCGGGATGGTGCACGATTTCCTACTGCTCGACAGCCTCCGGGATACCAGGGCCGCCAACGTGGCCCGGAAGCTGGCGATCGACTTCCTCGCGAGCGCGCTGAACGAGAGAGGATAGAGGCGGGGCATGCAAACGGTCCTGGGGGCGAACGGCCCTATCGCCGAGGAACTCGTGCACTACCTGCACGAGGAGGTAACCGACGAGATCCGGCTCGTGAGCCGGAATCCCTCGCGGATGTACGACACCGACCAACTCGTTCGGGCGGACCTGATGGATCCGGATGCGGCGGACCACGCGGTTCGCGGAAGTGACATCGCATACCTCACTGTCGGGCTACCGATGGATTCGGCGGTCTGGGAGGAGCGGTTCCCGGTCATGATGGCGAACACCATCGCCGCTTGCCGGAACAACGACTGCAAGTTGGTGTTCTTCGACAACACCTACATGCTCCCCCGCACCGCCGCACCCCAGACCGAGTCGACGGCGTTCGACCCACACGGGCGCAAGTCGCGGGTTCGCGCGCAGGTCGCCTCCATGCTGCTCGCGGAGATGGCCGCGGGCCGGATCGAGGCGCTGATCTGCCGCGCGCCCGAGTTCTACGGTCCCGGGAAGACCAAGAGCCTCACCAATTCCCTTGTCTTCGACCGCATCGAAGCAGGGAAGCGACCACTTGTTCCCGGCAGCGCGAACACGGTACGGAGCCTGATCTGGACCCCCGATGCCAGTCGGGCCATGGGGCTGCTCGGCAACTCCGTAGACGCCTACGGACAGACGTGGCACCTGCCCATCGACTCGAACCGGCGCACCTACCGGGAGCTGATCGACATCGCCGCCTCGCGAGTGGGACGGCCGATCTCGTACACGGCCATCCCGATCACCGCGTTCCGCGTCGCCGGCCTCGTCAACGCAGCGGCCGACGAGGCGTGGGAGCTGATGCCCCGGTACAAGGTGGACAACATCTTCGACTCCTCGAAGTTCGACGCCCGCTTCCCCGCGTTCGGCGTGACGACCTACGAAGAGGGAATCACTGCGCTGCTCGGGTGAGTACCGGGTTCAGGCGAGGCGGGTGATCTCCACGATCACGTCGAGGTCCGAGGCACCGCCGCCGGCGATCACGCCGCGCAGCGGGGGCACGTCCGCGTAATCACGGCCGACGCCGACGGAGACGTGCCGCTCGCCGATCGGGACGTCGTTGGTCGGGTCGTAGCCGCGCCACTGGCCCGTCCAGGCCTCGATCCACGCGTGCGACTCCCCCGCCACCGTCGCCCCGACCTCCGCGTCCCGCTGCGGATGCAGATACCCGGAGACGTACCGGCCGGGGATGCCCACGCTGCGCAGCAGGAGCAGCGTCAGGTGCGCGTAGTCCTGGCACACGCCCTTGCGCTCGTCCCAGGCGTCGATCGCCGAGGAGTGCACACCCGTCGTGCCGGGCACGTAGTCCAGCTCGTCGTGCACCCACCGGCACAGCGCGATCACGGCCTCGTCGGGCTCGAGATCCTTGACCAGCCTGCGTGCCTGCGTCGCGAGCTTGCGCTGCTTGGGCACGTAGTCGGTGTAGCTGAGCAGCTCGTCGAACCGGTCCCGCACCCGGTCCGTGCCGAGCTCCTCCCAGGACACGACCTCGCCGGAGTCGTCGGCCGCCTCCGTCTCCACGACGGAGGCGCCGGTCACCTCCAGCGCGGTGTGCGGGGCGTGCAGGTCGAACGCGGTGACGGCGGTGCCCCAGTAGTCGGTGTACCGGTATGCGCGGGTGGCGGGCACCGTCTCGACGCGGTTGAGGATCACGTTCTGCCGCTGGTCGCTGCGCGGCGTCAGGCGGGCCTCGTTGTACGACGAGGTGACCGGTGCGTTGTAGCCGAAACCGGTGGAGTGCACGACTCGAAGACGCCAGCTCACAGCTCCCCCTCCAGGATGGTGTCGATCTCGCCCCGGGCGCGGGCGTCGGTCCACGCGACGTACGGCGTCACGTGGAAGTAGCGGGTGGTGACGGCCTCGCCCGCGGCCTGCCCCAGCTCCTGCAACGCCAGGAGCCGCCGCTGCAGCTCTTCGAGAAGTTCACCGGGAGCGAGGAATTCGAGCTCGCCGCGGGCACGCCCCAGCAGGCGCTGGGCCTCCGTGCGGGTGCCGAGGCGCCCCTCGCGGCCGCCCTCGATGGCGTTCAGGCAGTCCTCGGCGGTGGTGAGCGCGTGGATCACCGATCGCGGGAACAGGCGGTCGACGAGGATGAACTCCACCACGCGCGTCGCGTCGAGGACGCCGCGGTGGGTGCGCAGGTAGGTGTCGTGGGCCCCCGTCGCCCGCAGGACGGTGACCCAGGTGGGCGAGCCCGCCCGGTCGCCGGCGCGGGAGAGCAGAAGGCGCACAGCCATATCCATCCGCTCGATCGAGCGGCCCAGGAGCAGGAAGCGGTAGCCCTCGTCGCGCGAGAGCGTCGAATCGGTGAGGCCCGCGAACATCGCGGCGCGGTTCTTGATGTAGTTGAGGTACTCGTGCGGGCCGAGCCGGCGCGCGGCCCGTTCCCGTTCCGCGAGACCGTTGTAGGTGGCGTTGAGGCACTCCCACATCTCCGAGCTGGTGACCTCCCGGGCGCCGCGGGCGTTCTCCCGCGCGGAGGCCACGCTGGCCGCGATCGATCCGCTGCCCGGATCCCGGTTGTAGGCCACGACCTCGGTGACCGAGCGCAGGTCCAGCGGCTCATCGGCCGGCGGCTCGGGGATCCCGAGGACGCGCACCAGTTGCCGGGAGACCCGGTCCTCGTCCACGGTGGCGTCCTCGAGGAACTGGTGCACGGTGACGTCGAGCATCCGGGCGGTGTCGTCGGCGCGTTCGGCGTACCGGCCGATCCAGTACAGCGCCTCGGCGTTACGGGCGAGCATGACGTCCCTCCTGAGCTGCCTGCTGTTGCTGTTGGTCCTGCGAACTGAGCTCCGGGCCCAGCTCCACCTGCTGCTGCTCGGCGAGGTCGCGGCTCGGCACCACCTCGGCGCCCTCCAGTTCCGCCTCCGCGGCGGACGAGCGGGCCGCGAGCACCCAGGTGTCCTTCGAGCCGCCGCCCTGCGAGGAGTTCACCACGAGTGACCCCTCGGGCAGCGCCACGCGGGTGAGCCCGCCGGGCAGCACCCACACGTCGTCGCCGTCGTTGACGGCGAAC
>JBEBXD010000103.1:0-13580 GCA_040391845.1 Tsukamurella paurometabola
CCACGAAGTAGCGGTCGTCGCCCTTGACCGGACGCAGCAGCTGGAAGCCGAGGAACCCGGGCGAGTTCTCGACCGCGTGCGCGCGGTGCGCGAACCGCTTCTCGAGCTCGGGGCCCGCGCCCTCGGGGATGTGGATGGCGTTGATCTTCACGACGCTCATGGCGCTCACTTCCTGGGTTCAGTCGGGTTCTCTCGATGTTGTGCGGTGTGAGCCCGTACCGGCGGATCCTCTGTCGTGCGAGTCATGGCCGCTGTTGGTCACTCTTGGCACATTAGTACCCCACGGTGCGTTGCGGCGTGTCCGATCGCAGCGTCAGCTGGCGGTCGGGGACTGCTGGTCGAGGAAGGTCATTGCGACGATGCCGCTGCCCCGGGGTCGGCGAGCGGGCGGAGGGCGATCCAGGTGTCGTCATTCGGACCTGTCGGTGACCTCGCTCACCGTGGTGAGTCCGGCTGCGGTGAGCCCCCCGTAGGCCATGGAGAAGTAGGTGCGCGCGAGAGCGTCGCGGTGGCTGCGCAGGTCTGTGGACAGGTAGTGCAGGCATAGTGCCGGACCGCAGACGCTGAGGATCGTGACCAGGGCGTCGGCGTCCACCGGTGTGCGGCCGACCGGGCCGTGGTACTGCGCGCCGAGGGCGAGAAGGGTGCGGGTGGCGTCGCCCCAGCGCTGGGAGATCGGTTCGAATGCGGAGACGGGCAGGAGATGTGGTGCACCGTCGAGAACAGCGGTCAATGCGGGACGATGGCGGTCGAGTTCGGCGAAGACGGCGGCGAGGAGTTCCGGTCCGACGGTGATGTCGCCGACTGCCAACGACTCGTGGAGGCGACTGCCGAACGCCTCCACCAGGTCGTCCATCGCCTCGGAGACGACGGCGGATACGACGGACTCCTTGTTGGGGAAGTACTGATACAGCGTCGCTTTGGATGAGCCGGCGCGGTCGGCGATGGACCCCATGGACAGTCCGGGGTAGCCGGACTCCGCCAGAATCTGACTCGCTGCTGACTTGGCGCGGGCGATCGTCTCCTTCGCCCTGTCTTGAGTGGGTGTTCGTCGCAGGCCGGAGCCGGTATTGCGAGCCGTTGTCATGGGGTCACTGTATCTGACTTGTATCCGGCCGGCGCGGTGTTGTCGGGTGGAGCCAATTCGATGGACCTCAGGAGGGCGGAGCATCATGACCACCGGAGAACGCACTGATGTGGGCCGGGCCCGCGTTTTCGAGCCTGCTGTGGGCGAGTTCGACGACATCGTGATCGAGGACATCTCCGGTGCTCTTCCTGAGGATCTGCTCGGCACCCTGTATCGCAGCGCACCGGTGCGGTGGGAGGCAGGCGGCTTCTACGCCCGGCACCTGTTCGACGGTGACGGCATGGTCGCGAAGTTCACGCTGGAGGGAGGGACGCTGCGCTACCGGAACCGGTACGTGCGTACCCCCAAGTACCGGCGCGAGGAAGCCGGGCAGGGGGAGCGCATCCGCGGGCTCGGCACCCTCGCCGCGGGGGGCCCGCTCGGGAACGCCGGGCGTGGACCTGCCGACCGCGCCAACACCACGTCGATCTATCACGGCGGCCGCCTGTTGGCGCTCTCCGATGACGGACGGCCGTGGGAGATCGATCCCGATTCGCTGACCACCAGGGGGCGGTGCGACTTCGATGGTGCGCTCGGCCTGCTGAGTACGTTCTCGCCGCATCCGAAGGTCGACCCGGTGACGGGTGAGCTCTTCAACTTCGGGCTGACGATCCCTCCGCTGGGGAGGGCGGCCGGGGTGGTGGGACTGCGCTGCTACCGCGTCGATCCAAGGGGGAGCCTGAGCACCATTCGAACCGTACCGCTCAAGCACGTGCTGATCTGTCACGATTTCGCGATCACCGAACGGTACTTGGTCTTCGTCCTCGATCCGCTCACCATCGGCGCTGCGAGCGCGGTCCGCGCCGGCGCGGGCATCGCCGATTTCAACTCCGCCACAGTGTTTCGCGATGAACTGGGCAGCGAGGTGATCCTGGTCCCGCGCGATGGCGGGGAGCCGCGCCGGTTCACGATCCCAGCGCTCGCGAAGGTGCACGTCAACAACGCCTACGAGGTGGGTGAGGACGTTCTCATCGACGTGGTCAGGTACGACGACTGGAACGAGACGACCAAGATGCTCGCGGACTTCCGCGAGTACGGACCCGCGCGGGGCGGCCGACTCACCCGATTGCGGATCACGCGAAGCGATCGCGTGGAGCTCACGGAGCTTTCGGACTCGCTCGGTGAGTTCCCCATGCACGACTGGCGCCGCACCGGCCGGTACTTCCGCTACTCCTACCTGATGCAGTCCGATGGAGTGACCGCTCCGTCGCTGGAGAAGATCGACGATGAGACCGGGACGCAGACGTCGATGGGCGGCTTCTCCATCGACGACGGTGTGGGCGAGCCGTTCTTCGTTCCTCGCGCCGACAGCGAAGCCGAGGACGACGGGTGGCTACTGCTCGTCGTCTACCTCGCCGCGGAGCATCGCTCGGCGCTCTACGTGGTCGACGCCCGCGATATCGAGGCCGGCCCGATCGCAGTGGCACGGCTACCGCACCACTTCTTTCCGGGGTTCCACGGCATGTTCACCGATCGCGTGTCGTCCGGCTAGATCGCATTCGCACGGGGCTTGGGTAGGTTGGCCGAATGGACAGCTGCGTGGGACTGCAGGACTGGGGAGGCCGGGACGGCGCCGGCCCGATCGTGCTGTTGCACGGCCTGATGGGCCGCGGCCGCACCTGGCGCCGCCAGGTCCCGTGGCTGCGCCGGTACGGCCGGGTGTTCACCTTCGACGCCGAGTTCCACCGCGGCGCGGGCTTTCCCACCCCGCCCGACGACATCACCACCGAGCGTTTCGTCGCCGATGTCGCGGAGATCCTCACCCACCTCGATCAGGGCCCCGCGACCCTGATCGGCCACTCCATGGGCGGCCTCCACGCCTGGTGCACCGCCGCCGCCTACCCCGAGCTGGTGCGCGCACTGGTGGTCGAGGACATGTCCCCCGAGTTCACCGGCCAGTCCACCGATACCTGGGCGCCGTGGTTCGCGACCTGGCCGGACCGGTTCGCCTCGCAGGCGCAGTGCGAGGAGATGTTCGGGCCGATCGCCGGCCGCTACTTCTACGAGGCCTTCGACGACGGCGCCCTGCACGGCGAGATCGACGTCTTCCGCGCCATCGCCGATCACTGGGGGCCGCGAGATCACTGGGCGCAGTGGCGCGCGGTGCAGGCGCCCACGCTGCTCATCGAGGCCGAGTACACCGTCGTCCCGCCGGGCGTGGGGGAGGCGATGGTGCGCTCCTACAACGGATCCGACCTGCGCTACCTCAAGGTCGACGGTGCCGGCCACCTCGTCCACGACGACGCCCCCGCCGTGTACCGCGGCGCCGTCGAGGCCTTCCTCTCCGGGCTCGACTGACGATGCCCGAGGGCGACACCGTCCACAACCTGGCCGCGCGCCTGCGGCCGGTCCTCGAGGGGAACACGCTGACCGGCTGCGACATCCGCGTGCCCCGCTACGCCACCGTCGACCTGACCGGCGCCACCGTCACCGCCGTGACCGCCCGGGGCAAGCACCTGCTGATCGCCGCCGGCGGCGCCGTGATCCACAGCCACCTGAAGATGGAGGGCGAATGGCACGTCCTGCTGCCCGGCGAACGGTGGCGCAGGCCCGGGCACACCGCCCGCGCGGTCCTGCGGGTCGATGGTGCCGAGGTGGTCGGGTTCTCCCTGGGCGTGCTCGAGATCCTCACGCCCACCGAGGCCGACGGTGCCCTCGCCCACCTCGGGCCCGACCCGCTCGGCCCGGACTGGGACGCGGACCGCGCCGCGGCGAACCTCGCGGCGCGACCGGAGCGCCCCGTCGGGCATGCGCTGCTGGACCAGAGGAACCTGGCCGGCGTGGGCAACGTGTACCGCAACGAACTGTGCTACCTGCGCGGAGCGCACCCCGCGGCGCCGGTCGGGGACTGCGGCGACCCGCGGGCCTGGGCCGACGGCGCCGCACGGCTGCTGCGCGCCAACCTGGGGCGCACACGCCGAGTGACCACGGGCGTCGACCGGAACGGCATGCGTGCCTTCGTCTACGACCGGGCGCGGCGCCCCTGCCTGCGCTGCGGAACCGCGATCGCCGTGGGTTCGCTCGGCGCCGGCGACGAGGCGGAGCGGGCCATCTGGTGGTGCCCGCGTTGTCAATCGCAAACGCCGGTGGGGTAGCGCGGCGTACGGTACGTGCGGGCCCGGACTCCCGGGCCGTCAGTGCGCTCGAAGGGGAGACGTGATGTACCGGGTCGGGGACCAGGCGGGCAGGACCTTCGTGGTCACGGGCGCGAACAGCGGCACCGGCAGGGAGGCGGCGCGGCGCCTCGCCGCCGCGGGTGCCGGCGTGATCCTGGCCGTGCGCAGCCCGGAGAAGGGGGACGCCGCCCGGCGGGAGATCCTCGCGGAGTCGCCCGGGGCGGACCTGACGGTGCGCGTCCTCGACCTCGCCGACCTGGCCTCGGTGCGCGCGTTCGCCGGCGGCGTGATCGCCGACGGGCTCTCCGTGGACGTGCTGATCAACAACGCGGGGGTGATGGCGCCGCCGACGCGGTTCGAGACCGCCGACGGATTCGAGCTGCAGTTCGGCACCAACTTCCTGGGCCCGTTCGCGCTGACCAACCTGCTGCTCCCGGTGCTGTTGCGATCGGCCGCCCCGCGGGTGGTCTCGATGAGCTCGGCCGTCGCGAACTTCGCCCGCATCGACTTCGACGATCCGCACTCGGAACGCGCCTACTCGCCCGCGCGGTCCTACGCGCAGTCCAAGCTGGCCGATCTGCTGTTCTCGAATCACCTTGCGGCGCAGAGCGAACGGCGGGGATGGCAGCTGCTCAGCGCGGCCGCCCACCCCGGGCAGACGCGCACCGACCTGCAGACCTCGGGCGCGAGCCTCGGCGCGAGCGGGCCCGTGCGGGAACCGATGGCCACGCGGCTGGTGCGGCGGGTGCTGCCCATGCAGGAGCCGGAGCGGGGAGTGGAACCGCTGCTGTACGCGGCCACCGACCCGCAGGCGGCGGGCGGTGAGTACTACGGCCCGCAGGGGCTGTTCGGCGCCTCCGGCCGCACCGGGGTGGTCAAGCGGAACGCGCGGATGCGGGACGCGGATGCGGCTGCGCGCCTGTGGGAGTACGCGGCCCGCGCGACCGGGACGGACCTCCCGGGTGGTGGCCCGGGCTGACCGGTCCGATACATCTCTGAAACAGAGGTATATTGGTCGGCGTGAAGGACGACGACGCCGAACGGCTGCTCGACGCTGTGCGCGCGGTACGGCGGGCCACCCGCGCCGCAGGGGGCGCACCCCTGCGGGAGGGCCTGACCGGGGCGCAGCTCGAGCTGCTGCGGCTCCTGCGCCGCGAACCCGGCATCAGCGTGGGGGAGGCCGCGCGGCGGCTCTCGCTCGCCGGCAACACCGTCTCCACCCTGGTCCGGCAGCTGGTGGACCTCGGGCACGTGGTCCGCGAGCCCCACCCGGACGACGCGCGCACCGCGCGGCTGCGGCTCACCGCCGGCACGGAGCGCGTACTGCGCGACTGGCGGGACCGGCGGCACGCGGCGCTGGTGGCGGTGCTCGGCTCGATGGACCCCGAGATGCGGGGCCGCGTCGACGGCACCGTCGCCCTCCTGGAAGCGATAGCCGCAGGGCTGGAGGAGGATTCGTGAACGCACTCGAACTGCGCGGGGTCACCAAACGATTCGGCGACCACGTCGCCGTCGACGACCTGACGCTCACCGTCGAACGCGGGCAGTGCTTCGGCCTGCTCGGCCCCAACGGCGCCGGAAAGACCACCACGCTGCGCATGCTGACCACCCTCACCCCGCCGGACGAGGGCGTGATCGAGATCTTCGGGCGGGACGTCCGCAAGCACGCGATGACGGTGCGCCGCGCCCTCGGGTACGTGCCGCAACAACTCTCGGTCGAGGGCGCGCTCACCGCCCGGGAGAACGTGGACTGGTTCGCGCGCCTGTACGACGTGCCGCGCCGCGAACGCCGCGACCGCGTGATCGAGGCACTGGCGCTGGTCGACCTGTCCGGCGCCGCGGACCGGCTGGCCTCGACCTTCTCCGGCGGCATGGTGCGGCGCCTCGAACTGGCGCAGGCGCTCGTGAACCGGCCGGCGCTGCTCGTCCTCGACGAGCCGACGGTGGGGCTGGACCCCGTGGCCCGGGACTCGGTGTGGGAGCGGGTGGTGCGGATGCAGGAGCAGTACGGGATGACGGTGCTGCTCACCACGCACTACATGGAGGAGGCGGATGCCCTGTGCGACACCGTCGCCCTGATGCACGACGGTGCGCTCGCCGCGACCGGGAGCCCCGCCGACCTCAAGACGGCGCACGGTGACGGCGCCTCGCTGGAGGACGTGTTCCGCGCCGTGACCGGCGCGCAGCTCGAGGACGAATCGAAGGGAGGCCTGCGCAATGTCGCGAACATCCGTCGCACCGCTCGACGTCTGGGCTGAGCCGCACCGCTCCCGCGCGGGCACGCTGCTCTCCCGGGTGGGCACGCTGTGCCTGGTGGAGCTGGAGAAGCTGCGCCACGACCGGTCGGAGCTGCTCACCCGCTCGATCCAGCCGATCCTGTGGCTGCTGATCTTCGGGACCACGTTCAGCCGGATCCGGGCGATCCCCTCGGGCGGCGTGCCCTATCTCGACTTCCTGGCGCCCGGCATCATCGCCCAGTCCGCGCTGTTCGTCGCGATCTTCTACGGCATCCAGATCATCTGGGAGCGCGACGCCGGGGTGCTGACCAAGCTGCTGGTCACTCCGACGCCGCGGGCCGCGCTGGTCACCGGCAAGGCGTTCGCGGCCGGCGTGCGCGCGGTGGTGCAGGCCGTGGTCGTCGGCGTGGTGGCCGCGCTCATGGGCGTGGCGATCATCCCGAATCCGTTGCGCTGGTTGGGCGTGATCCTGGTGGTCGTGCTCGGGGCCGCGTTCTTCGCGTGCCTGTCGGTGATCATCGCGGGCATCGTGCTCAGGCGCGACCGGCTCATGGGCATCGGCCAGGCGATCACCATGCCGCTGTTCTTCGGCTCCAACGCGCTGTACCCGGTGGACGTGATGCCCGGCTGGGTGCGCGCCATCGCCGTGGCGAATCCGCTCAGCTACGAGGTCTCGGCGCTGCGCGGCCTGCTGGTGGGCACGCCCACGAACCTGCTCGTGGACTTCGGGGTGCTCACCGCGGCCGCGGTCCTCGCGATCGCGCTCGCCTCCGCGCTGCTGCCGCGGCTGGCGCGCTGAGGGGGAGCGCTACTTCGGCGGCAGCTCGCACCCGTCGGGGCCGCATGCCGCGTCGTCGCCGCCGGTCTCGGTGATGACGGTGAGCGGTTCCTCGCCGCGGGCCCTGGTCAGGGCCTCGGTGAAGATCTCCGGCGGCTGCGCGCCGGAGACGGCGTACTTGCCGTCGAAGACGAAGAACGGGACGCCGCCGATGCCGATCCGCTCGGCGGTCTCCTCGTCGGCGCGGACGGCGTCCGCGTAGGCGGTCGGATCGTCGAGCACCGCGCGGGCGGCGGCACCGTCGAACCCCGCCGACTCGGTGATCGCGACCAGGCGGTCCCGGCTGCCGAAGGCGGGCTCGGGCTCGGCGAAGTTCGCTGCGTAGAGCGCGTCCAGGAGAGCCTCCTGGCGGCCGAGCCCGAGCGCCCAGTGGAGGAGGCGGTGCATGTCGAAGCTGTTGCCGCTATCGCGGCCGTCGACCTGGTAGGGCAGCCCCAGCTGCTGAGCCTGCGCACCGAGGCCGCGCTCGTTGGCGGCGGCCTGCGCCTCGCTGATGCCGTACTTCGCCGCGATCCGCGGGACCACGGGCTCGGAGGTGCCTGCGGTGGGGTCGAGCTCGAAGGAGCGATGGACCACCTCGACCCGATCTCGCTGCGGGAACGCCGCGAGTGCCTTCTCGAAACGGGCCTTCCCGATGTAGCAGAAGGGGCAGTTGATATCGGTCCAGACGTCCACGCGCATGGCGGTTGCAACGCGCGCGGACGGCCGCCGATTCCCGGTCATACCGCGTAGGTGACGCCCGTGAGGTTCTCCGAGACGTCCCATAACTCGGCCCACTTGGCGCGGTCCTTCGAGGTCGCCGTGGTCGAGCACTTGCCGACGGGGCCGCGGGACTGGAACAGCTGTGTGGGCCCCCACCAGGGGTGCGGGTCCAGGTCCGGATCGGTGGCGGCGAGGACCAGCGACTCCGCGGCCTTCGCCGGCGGGTTCGCCAGGAGCGCCACCGCCGGCTTCGCCACCAGGTCGAGCGGGGTGTCCGTGCGGGAGAACAGTCCGGTCGGTGAGACGCCCGGGTGCACGTGGTACGCCCGCTTCTCCGAACCCGCCGCCTCGAACCGGCGCTGCAACTCGCGGGCGAACATCATGTTCGCGAGCTTGCTCTGCCCGTACGCCTCGCTGCGCAGGTACTTGCGGTGCTCGTAGTTCGGATCGTCCATGCGCCAGCGGTAGTTCTGCCGGTGCGCCACCGAGGACACCGCGACCACGCGGTCGCGCAGCCGGTCGAGCAGCAGGCCGGTGAGCGCGAAGTGGCCCAGGTGGTTCACGCCGAACTGCATCTCGAAGCCCTGCTTCGTGCGCCGCAGCGGGATGTTCATCAGCCCCGCGTTGTTGACCAGCACGTCCACCTCGCCGGTCCTGTCGGCGAAGGCGCGCACCGAATCGAGGTCCGCGAGGTCCAGCTGTTCGACGGTCACGTCGCCGTCGATGCCGTCGGCGATGCGCTGCGCGCCCGCGACGTCCCGGCACGCCATCACGACCCGCCCGCCGGTGGCGGCGAGGCGGCGCGTCACGACCTCGCCGAGGCCGCCGTTGGCGCCGGTCACTACATAGGTTGTCATGCGGCCACCCTACGAGGCGCTCGCCGGACGCGCGGTGCGGCCGTACCGCTCACGCGCCTGAGCGGGGGTGACGGTGCCCGTCGCGGGCTCGGCGCCCGCGCCCGCCTGGGCGAAGTGCCGGCGGAGGATGCCGCCGGTCATAGGAGCGACCAGGCCGCCGAGGCGCACCGTGCCCGCCGCGTGCTGGGCCGACGCTGCGCGCACCGCGAGCCGCACGGCGAGCGGGTACGCCGCGTCCACGACCCCGGGTTGGTCGAACCCACCCATCGTCCGCATCCACTCGGGCAGTGTGGCGACCGTGGCGGGTGCGATGAGCGAGCTCCCCACCCGCAGCCGCAGGCCGCGGTCGCGGGTCCGTAGCAGGTAGTGCATGCCGGTGCGGGCGCGCTCGGCCAGCGCCAGCGTGGGCCGCACTCGCTCGTAGTAGGCGCGTACCTCCTGCCGCGAGGTCGGCACGTCGGCCGGGTCGCAGGTCTGCAACTCGGCGGCAGTCACGCAGTCGTTCCAGTACCGCGCCTCCTCCTCGGGGGAGAGGCGGCCCGGCCCGAACATCTCGTAGCACTTGAGTACGGAATGCCAACCGGTCACGTGGATCCACAGCTGCGAGGCCGGATTGTTCGCGCTGTACCGCCTGCCGGTGATCGGCTCGATGCCGGTCGCCTTCCGGTGGACGTCCATCAGGTGTTCGGAGGCCTGGATCGCAGTCCGCGTGTCCGCGGTCGCCACCAGCAGGAAGTAGGCCAGTGTGCGGTCGAGCCGCCCGAACGGGTCGGTGTAGATCCCGGCGGAGTCGGCGACCGCGGCGGTCAGGTTCGGGTCGAAGTGTTCCAGCACCACGGAACGCTGGAAACCGATGAGCGCGGTGGGCGATGCCCACACCTTCCACGTGGGTGAGTCCGGACCGAAGAATCCCTGGTCGGTGACTCGCAGTGTGCCGTCTGAGAGCTTCATGCGGTAAATCTATCACCGATTCCTACATATGTGAATAAAAGTAAGCGGGCGTCGTGCTTCGACAGTGTTATTACGGTGTGCGATGATGAAGCAAATGACACTCAAGTTCACTCACTTCTTAGACTCCGAACACCGTCCTGCGATTGTCTGACCGGGATGAGTGGTCTGGGTGACCGGTTCGAAATCGGGACACAACTGGCGTTGCTGAGGTCGCGGGCGGCGGGATCTGCGCTGGTCATCATTGCCGTTGCGGCCGTCACTGCGGCGCTGGTGGCGCTCTCGCCGACCCGCTACGAGGCCCGCGTTGCGCTGGTGGCGCAGCCGGTGACCCAGGCTTCGCCCACCGGTGAGACGTTCAGCGGGTTCGTGACCCTGGCGCTACCCGCGCTCGTCGAGTTCGTGCACAGCACCTCCGCACTCTCCGATATCCGCAGCCAGGTGCCGGGCGCGCCGAGCATCGAGGATCTCGAGGGCGCGATCGACGTCGACCGGACCCCCGACTCGGCGGTCGTCACGATCGTGGTCACCGCGTCGTCCACGAGCGCGGCCGACGGACTCGCCCGCGCCACGGTCGCCCATGTGGTCGCGGCCGGACTGCTCAGCCCCGTCGCCGTCCTGCGGCCGCTCGACGCCCGCCCCACCGTTCGTGAGCTGCGACCCGGCCTGCTCCTCGTCACCGGACTGAGCCTCGGCGCCGGGATCGCCGCCGCGATGGGATTCCTCGCAGCACTCCAGCTGTGGCTCCCCGCGGCCGCCGGGCGCCTGCGCCGCTCCCTCGACGCCGCGGGCGTCGACCATCCCGTCATCCTCATCGACAGCCGCGACGATCGCGCCACGGCCCGGTTCCGGGCACTCGGAGCACTGGTCGAGGGCTCCGCCCGGCTCCTGCCCGTGGCCGTCGCGGACCCCGGGAACGCCGCCGCGCGGCTGCGGGGCGAGGCCGGCATCGTCGACCGCTCCGGCCCCGACACCCCGGTGATCGCCGTCGCGGCGCGCGACGCCACGCACGAGGATCTCGCCGCCGCGTGGTCCGCCCTCCCTCGGCCCGCCGCCCTGGTGGCCGTGGTCCTGGACTGAGGAGGTGATGCGGTGGCGGACGATCTGACCGGGCGCGCGACGCGGGGAGCGGCGTGGCTGGGCGCGACGAACCTGGTGAGCAAGGGCACGCAGATGGGCGTGACCGTGGTGCTCGCCGCGACCCTCTCGGAGGCCGAACTGGGCCGGGTCACCGTGGCGGTGGCGCTGGTCAACGTGAGCCAGGTGATCCAGTCGATGGGGGTGTTCGACGTGCTCGCCCGCACCCGGCGCAGCGTCACCGTGATGGCGGGCACGGTGCTCACCCTCTCGCTCACCGTGGCCGGCGCGCTCGCGCTCGCCGTGGTCCTGCTACGACGTCCCCTCGCGGCCGCGCTCGGCGGCCCGGACGCCGCCCCGTTGCTCGCGATCACGGCGGTGAGCCTGCCGTTCGCCGCCGCCGGCGGGGTCCAGATGGCGGTGATGCACCGTGGTCTCGACTTCCGCCGCCGGGTACTGCCCGACGCCGGCAGCGCCGTGGCGGGCGGCGTCGTCACCGTGGTGCTCGCGGTGCTGGGCCACGGCGGATACTCGCTCGCACTGGGCCTGCTGTGCACTGCGGTCCTGCAGCCGGTTCTCGGACGGGCGGTGGGCGTGCGGATCCGACCCGGATGGGATGCGGCTGCCGCCCGGGAGGCCGTGCGCTGGGCCCGGGTCGTGGGCCCCGCCGCGCTCGTCGGGGTCCTGCTGGTCAACATCGACTACCCGGCGGTGGCGCGCCTGCTCGGCACCGAGGCGCTCGGCGTGTACTCGATGGCCTTCCGGATCGCGTGGATTCCCTACATCACCGGCGCCGTGGTGCTCGGTGCGGTCGCCTTCCCCGTGTACACGGCGATGATCCGGGACGGCCGCCGCGCCGCAGTGCCGGCCGCTGTCGCCCTGTTCACCCGCGCGGTGGTGGTGCTGGTGGGCGGCCTGTACGTGCTCATCGCCCTCCTGGCTCCGCGGATCGTGGTGCTCGATGCGCGCTGGGCGCCGGCCGTGCCGGTGCTGCTCGTACTGTGCTGCTACGGGTTCGCCAGCAGCCTCCTGCACACCTGGTACGAGCCGACGATGGCGGTCGGCCGCCCCCGCTGCTTCCTCGTGCTCGAGGTCGTGCGGCTCGTGCTGCTGGTCGCGGGCCTGGCGCTGATGACCCGGCACGGCGTGGTCGCGGCCGCCACCGCCCAGGCGATCGCCGCGGCGGTGCTCGTCCCGGCCGCGTGGTGGGCCATGCGGCGGTCCGGATGCGGCCCGGGCGCCGTCGAACTGCGCAGGGCGGCGGGGGCGCTCGCCCTGCCCGCGGCGTGCACCGTGGGCGCGTGGTTCGCGGTGGAGCACACACCGCTCGCCGGGCCGGCGGACTCGCTGCGCACCGCGATCGGCGAGGGGGTGCTGCTCGTGGCCGTCTTCGGGGCCTCCGCGTACGCGGTCAACCGGGGCGCCCTCGCCCGGCTGCGCGCCCAGCGGGCCGGGGAGGGGGTGCTCGCATGAGAGTGCTGCACGTGACCCAGTCGACGGGCGGCGTCGGCGCCGTCGTATCGTCGCTCGTCGCGGACCAGATCGCGCGCGGTTGGCGGGTGAGCGTCGCCTGTCCGCCGGACATCGACCTCGCCGCCGCGGCGTCCGCCGCAGGGGCCCGGGTGTACTCCTGGCACGCCTCCCGTTCGCCCACCATCGCCACAGTGGCCGAATCGGTGCGCCTGCACCGGATCGTCGCCGCGGCCCGGCCGGATGTGGTGCACCTGCACAGTTCCAAGGCCGGACTGGTCGGGCGGCTCGTGGTGCGGCGCCGCATCCCCACCGTGTTCGAGCCGCACCTGTGGTCGTTCGACGCCCAGCCCGGCGTCACCGAGGTGCCCGCCCGGCTGTGGGAACGGCTCGCGGTGCGGTGGACAGATCGGGTGCTGTGCGTCTCCGACGACGAGCGGACCGCCGGCGAGCGGGCCGGGATCGACGCCGACTACTCGGTGATCGACAACGGCGTGGACCTGCAGCGGTTCCGGCCCGCCGACCGGGCCGCGGCGCGGGCCCGCCTGCGCCTCGACGACGCGCCGATCGCCCTGTGCCTTGCCCGCCTCGCCCCGCTGAAGGGGCAGGACTACCTGCTCGACGCCTGGCCCGGGGTGCTGGCGCGGGTCCCCGACGCCCGCCTGCTGTTCGTCGGCGACGGGCCCGCTGCGGCCGTGCTGCGCGAGCACCCGATGAGCGCGGACCCGTCGGTCACCTGGCTCCCGCACGCCGACGATCCCCGGGACCTGTTCGCCGCCGCCGACGTCCTGGTGGCGCCGTCGCGGGCGGAGGGCATGGCGCTCACCCCCATCGAGGCGATGGCCAGCGGGCGGCCCGTCGTGGGCTTCGCCGCGAACGGTATGCGGCACGCGGTGGGCGCCGCGGGGGAGGTCCTGCCGATCGGCGACGTGAGCGGCCTCGCCGCGGCCGTGGCGCGCAGGCTCGCCGACCCGCGGCTCGCCGCCCGGGAGGGGTGCGTCGGGCGGCGCCGCGCGCTCGCGCTGTTCGACGCGGAGGCCTCCTCCGCGCGCGTCGCGGACGTGCTCGAGGAGGTCGCGGGCCACGGCGCCGTGGAACGGGGGCCCGCGTGCTGAGCGCCCCGCCGCCCGCCGCGATCGACTACGTGGACCGGTCCTCCGCCGCCCGGCGCGCGCTGGGCGTGCTGGTCACGGTGCTGGCGTGCGCGAC
>JBEBXD010000104.1:0-13330 GCA_040391845.1 Tsukamurella paurometabola
GCCGCGGCTGGAGGGGCCGGGCGGCGGGGGCCCGACGACCAGCACGCGCGTTGTTGCGATCACACACGTAGACTACCGGCATGGCCCGCGCCGAGCTCAGATCCCTTCCGCCCCTCGCGGTGGCGGGCGCGCGGATCGCCGTGCGCCGGGCCCGCGCTGCCGTGCGGTCCGCCCGCCGGCCGGCCGCCGCCACCACCCCCGGGCCCCGGATCACGGTCGACGGTGCCGTGCTCGCGCCCGCCCCCCCCGACCGCGCCATCGCCGCGGCCATCGCCGCGGGCGTGCCGGAGGCGGACGCCCGTCGCGCCGCCGGCGGCGGGGCGCTGCTCGGCCTCACGGTGAGCTACCCCGACGGCTCCGCCGACGCCGCGGTCGGCCGCGTCGACGGCGGAACCGCCACGGCGGAACTGCAGTTCACGCCGCTGGGCAGCCCGCCCGATCCGCGGATCGCCGGCCCGCTCGCCGCCTACGCGCGGCACCTCCTGGGCGCCGATGCGGGGCTGCGCCGCGTCTCGTTCACCGTGCCCGCCGGGGATCCGTGCGGCGCGTCGCTCGCCGCCGCGGGATTCGCGGACGAGGGCTGGGCCCCGCCCGTCGGCGATTGGGCCGAGGCGACGATGTTCACCTACCTGCGCTGAGCCTGCGCGGCGCCGCGGTCTTCCGGAGCGCCGGCGCCACGGGGCGGCCGTGCAGCAGGCCGTCGACGGTGCCCGCCTCCAGCGCCCTCCGGTACACCTCGAGCGCCTGCGCGACCGCCTCCACGGTGCGGTCGACGTCCGCATCGGTGTGCGCGGCGGAGATCACGAACGACTGCCCGAGCACGCCGTGCCGCAGCAGTTCCTGCAGGAACAGGGTGCGGAAGGCCTGCGACGGGGCGCCGTGGGAGTCCTCGGTGGTGAACACCAAGCAGGAGGGGCGGCCGATCGCCCGCACCGCCGTGCCGACGCCCGCGGCGTCGGCCGCGGCGTTCACCCCGTCGGCCAGGCGCCGCCCGGCCCGCTCCATCGCGCCCACTGGATCGCCTTCCCGGTAGGCCCGCGCCACCGCGCGGAACGCGGTGAGCGACACCGATTCCGGTCCGTGCGTGGTGGACAGCAGGAACACCCGCTCCGCGTCGGTGTTCAGCCCGCCCCGCTCCATGTACTCCCGCTTGCCGGCGAGCGCGGAGATCGGGAAGCCGTTGCCCATCGCCTTCCCCCAGCAGGACAGGTCCGGTGTGACGCCGTACACGGACTGCGCGCCGTGCGCCGACCACCGGAAGCCGGTGATCATCTCGTCGAACACCAGCAGCGCGCCGTTGTCGTCGCACAGCGCCCGCACCGCCTCGAGGAAGCCCGGCTCGGGCTCCGCGAGCGCGGTGGCCGCCTCCAGGAACACGGCGGCGATGGCGCCGGAGTGCTCGGCGAACCGCTGCCGCAGCGAGCCGATGTCGTTGTAGGAGAACCCCACCGTCTGCTCCCGTACCGCCGCCGGGATCCCGCCGGGCATGTCGGTCGCGCCGATGAACCAGTCGTCGGTGGAGAAGAAGGGCTGCGCGCACACCGCCACCAGGTCGCGGCCGGTGACGGCCCGCGCCAGCCGCAGCGCCGCGGTGGTGGCGTCCGAGCCGTTCTTGCCGAACTTCACCATCTCGGCCGTGGGCACCAGCTCCAGGAAGTCCTCCGCCGCGGCGAGTTCCGTGATGGTGGGCCGGCTGAAGCTGAGCCCGTCGCCCAGGCATGCGCGCACCGCGTCGATCACCGGCGGGTACGCGTGGCCCAGCGTCACGGCCCGCAGGCCCATGCCGTACTCGATGTACTCGTTACCGTCGGCGTCCCACACGTGGGCGCCGAGGCCGCGGGTGAGCACCGGCGGCATGTACTCGGGGTACTGGTCGGCGCCGCGGGCGTAGGTGTGCGCGCCGCCGGGAACGAGGCGGTGCAGGCGGTCCTGCAGGCGCCGGGACTCCGTGAAATCGGGGTCGCTCATATCCGGCTCACCAGCCTTCCCCGCAGCGCGGGCCAGGTATCGAGCACCTCGTCGTGCAGGTCCGGCAGAGTCAGCAGGACGGGTCCGTCGCCGTCGGCGAGCCGTTCGGGCGCCACGATCGGGATGTCGGTGCCCGGCATGCGGCGTCCCTGCTTCGACGGTGACGCGTCAGCCACGCAGGTGATCAGGGACGCGTCGAGGCCGGCCAGTGCGAACAGGGCGACGGCCCGTGAGGCCGCGCCGTAGGCCGCGGCCGGCCGGCCGGCGGCGGCCTGCGCCCGCGCCCACTCCCGCAGTGCCGCAGCCTGATCGGCGGGGGCTGCGGCCAGGGCGCGGAGACCGGCGGGAGTGCCCAGGCCCGCCTCCGACTCGGCGGCGAGGATCCGGCGGATCACCGGGTCCGCGGCGCCCGGTCCGGGCACCATGTCCGCCGTCCCGGTGTGCCGGGCGGCGAGCAGCACGGTGCCCCCGTACAGGTCGAACTCGAAGGCGCGCACCGGCTCCATCCCGGCGGCGGCCAGCAGCCGCAGCAGCGCCGTCAGGGTGTAGTAGCCGACGGGCCCGTGCCGCAGCGCGGTCCACTGCAGCTGGTCCCCGATGCCACCCAGCGGCTGGTACTGCAGCAGCAGCACCCCGCCGGCGGCGACGGCCGCGGCCCGCGCGGCGAACGCGGCCCGTTGATCGGGGTCGTGCATGATCCCGAAGCTGTCGAGCACCACGTCGGCGGGGCCGTCGGTGGTGCGGAACCAGCGGTCGGCCAGCAGCGGCAGCCAGGTGCCGCCGTGCGGACTGCCGAACTCGCGCACCGTCTCCCCGCGCAGCAGCCGGGCTTCGGCGACCCGCGCCACGGCGTCCGCGGCCTGCTCGCGCAGCGCCCGCGGCTCCATGGCGCGGGGTTCGTCGGCGGCCGTGTCGTCGTCCGCGAGCTGCGCCAGGCCGCACGCGGCGCACAGGTCCATCGCCAGGGAGTGCGCCGATTCGGAGGCCGCCACGGGCGAACCTGCGAGCGGGAAGTGGTCCGCGGCGGGAACCCGCCCCAGGTCCAGCACCCGGGTCAGCTTGAGTCCGCCGCAGCCGCGGCACGTGCGCGCGTGTCTCATGGCAACATGTCCCCATGCGCATCGAGGAGACCGAACTCGCCGACGT
Organism: Tsukamurella paurometabola; assembly: GCA_040391845.1. Lineage (GTDB taxonomy): Bacteria > Actinomycetota > Actinomycetes > Mycobacteriales > Mycobacteriaceae > Tsukamurella > Tsukamurella paurometabola_B. The sequence goes on from JBEBXD010000104.1 coordinate 3,115, forward strand.
CCTGCTTCTCGTGCCCACGCCGCACGCCGACGATCGCGGCCTGTTCACCCGCACGTTCGACGCCGAGATCTTCGACGAGTACCTCGGCGAGGCCGGGGCGGCTGCTCGGTTCGTGCAGGATTCGCAGTCCCGATCGCTGCGGGGCGTGCTCCGCGGGATGCACGGCCGCGCCGGCCGCGGGGAGGCGAAGCTGGTGCGCTGCGCCCATGGGGCGGTGCACGACGTGCTGGTGGACGCGCGCCCCCACTCGCCCACGTTCGGCCGCTCCCAGGCCTTCCGGCTGGATGACGAGGCGTTCGCCACGCTCTACGTTCCGCCGGGCCTCCTGCACGGCTTCCAGGCGCTGACCGATGTGGCGGACGTCTGCTACCGGATCGACCGACCGCACGACCCCACCGAGGATCTCGCGGTGCACCACGCGGATCCGGAGCTCGCCCTGCAGTGGCCGCTGGCCGCGTCGATCGTCTCCGCGCGGGACCGGGCGGCCGGGTCCTGGGCGGAGCTGCGGGCGCGCCTCGGCTGAGCGGGCCCCGGCCGAGCGGACCTCGGAGCGGACGGTCATCGTCGGCGCATCGACTCGTCGATCGCGCCCTCGGCCTGCAGGCCCTTGAGCACGGCGAGCCGCGTGAAGTCCTGCTGGAACGCGTGCTCGGTGAGCCCGTACTCGGTGTACGCGAGGTGCAACTCGGCGGCACCGTCCGGCACCGTCCACTGCGCCTCGAAGCCGAGTTCGTCACGGGCACGGGAGAAGTCCACCCGGTACGAGCGCGGATCGGCGCCCGCCTCGCCGGTGATCCGGACCGCGGCGCCGGGCACTACGTCCACCACGGACTGAGCGATCTCGGCGACCGTGACGTTGTTGCGTTCCGTGCCGATGTTGTACGCGCGCCCGGAGATCGTCTCCTTCGGCGCGGTGAGGCACGCGGCGAACGCCCGCGCGATGTCCTGGGCGTGCACCAGCGGCCGCCACGGAGTCCCGTCCGAGAGCACCAGCACCTCGCCGGTGAGCACCGCGTAGCCCACCAAATTGTTGAGCACGATGTCGGCGCGCAGCCGCGGCGAGTAGCCGAACGCGGTGGCGTTGCGCAGGAACACGGGCGTGAAGTCGGCGTCGGCGAGCGCCGCCGCATCGTCCTCCACCCGCACCTTGCTGATCGCGTACGGGGTGATCGGGTTGAGCGGCGCCTCCTCGTCCACGAGGCCGTCACCGGCGGCGCCGTACACGGAACACGTGGAGGCGTACAGGAACCGGGAGACTCCGGCCTCCTTGGCGAGGCGCGCGAGCCGGCTCGACGCGGCGTGGTTGATGTCGTAGGTGATCTCCGGCGCGAGCGAGCCCAGGGGATCGTTGGAGAGCGCCGCGAGGTGGATCACCGCGTCGAAGCCCCGCAGCTGCTCCACGGTCACGTCGCGCAGGTCGGTGGTCAGTGTCGGCGGGTCCTTCACCGCCCGCCCCAGCACGCGGTCTGCGAACAGCCCCGAATCGAGGCCGGTCACCTCGTGCCCGTCCGTGCGCAGGATCGGCGCCATCACCGTTCCCAAGTACCCCTGACTGCCCGTGAGCAGGACCTTCATCGATTCCCTCCGAGATCCAAGATCGCCTTCTCCAACATGAAACCCTCGGCATAGGTTGCGCGGCACTGGATTCCGCGTAGCCGCGCGAGCCCGAGGAAGGACTCGGCGTCGAACCAGTCGTGCGCCACCTGCGAGGGGTAGTGCTCGCTCAGCAGTCGCGCCTTCGCCATCGCGGCGTAGGGCGAGAGCGGATTGAACAGGGTGGGCCGCGGAGTATCGGTCTCCCACTTGAGGATCTCGTAGCCGAGGATCAGGTGGTCGCGGAACTCCGTGGGCACCAGTTCCGCCAGCTGGCGGTGGTCCTGGTGCGCGTCGCCCCGGTGCGGGGCGAACACGATGTCCGGCGTCGCGGATCGCCGGAACTGCGAGAGCAGCGATTTCGCGCGCTGCCAGTGCGCCGGCGCCCGCCCGTCCGGCAGGTCCAGCACGGAGATGTGCAGCTCCGCCTCGGGGGCGAACGCGGCCAGGGCGGCGCGCTCCTCGGCCTCCCGCGGGGTCCCCGAGCCGCTGCCGATGAAGGCCCGCACCCGGAGGCCGGGGTTGGCCTCCGCCAGTTGCAGCAGGGTGCCGCCCATGCCGATCGCGATGTCGTCGCAATGCGCGCCGAGGACCGCGATCTCGCCGACGCGGCCCGGGTGGAGTCCGATCATCAGGTGGGCTCCTGCCACACCATCCACGGACGGTCGCCGCGCGTGTAGCCGGCGTCCAGTTCGGCGCGTTCCTTGAAGGTGTCGGCCGGCTTCCAGAAGCCGCGGTGCTTGAAGCCCAGCAGCGCGCCCTCCTTGGAGAGGGCGGTGCAGGCGTCGGCCACCAGGTCGCCCCCGGGCGGCAGGTGGTCGAACACTTGCTGGGTCAGGACGAAGTAGCCGCCGTTCTCCCAGATCGGGAATTCGGAGACGGGGGTGATGCCGGTGACCTTGTCGGCGCCGTCCACGTCCACGCAGTGGAACGAGGACTGCGGCGGCACCAGCAGCATCGAGGCGGCGGAGCCCGTCTCGCGGACCCGGTCGATGATGGTGTTCATCGGCGCGTCGCTGAGCACGTCGGCGTAGTTCGCGAGGAAGTACTCGTCACCGTCGAGGTGGGGACGCACCCGCCGGAGTCGTTCCCCGATGGCCGATTCCAGGCCGGTGTCGACGAACGTGACGGACCAGTCGCTCATGTCCGCGCCCAGCAGCTCCACCTCGCCGCCGCGGATCACGAAGTCGTTGGACTCGGTCTCGCGGTAGTTGAGGAAGTAGTTCTTGATGTGCTGCGCGCCGTAGCCGAGGCACAGGATGAACTCGGTGTGCCCGAAGTGGGCGTAGTACCGCATCACGTGCCAGATCAGCGGGCGCGGGCCCACCAGCTGCATGGGCTTGGGCACCGCGTCGTCCGCGGCGTTGCGCATCCGCATGCCGTAGCCGCCGCAGAACAGGACCACCTTCATCTCTTGCCGACCCTTCTTCAGACTTCCGAGGCGACGGCCTGCGGCCGCGCGGCGTGCAATCGGGGCATGGGGTAGACCACCTCGGTGCCCGTCTCGATCAGGGGACGCAGCTGCTCGGTGATCTCGGTCTCGAGATTCCACGGCAGCACCACCACCACGTCCGGGCGGTCGGCGTCGAGCCGCTCGGGGGCGTGGATCGGGATGCGGGTGCCGGGCGTGTACCGCCCGTGCTTGTAGGGGTTGCGGTCCACGGTGTACTCGAGCAGGTCGGGTCGGATGCCGCAGTAGTTGAGCAGGGTGTTGCCCTTGCCGGGGGCGCCGTACCCAGCCACCCGCTTGCCCGCGGCCCGGCAGTCCAGCAGGAACCGGAGCAGGTCCTGGCGGGCGCCGTCGGCCTGCGCCTGCATGCCCGTGTAGCCGGCCAGCGCGTGCAGACCGGCCTCCTCCTCGATCCGCAGTACCTCGCGCACCCGGTCCGACGGTGCCTGCGCCGCCCCGTCCGGCCGGGCCCACACGCGGATCGAGCCGCCGTGGGTGGGGAGGGTCTCCACGTCCACCACCGTGAGCCCGGCGGTGGCGAGGGCGCGCTGCGCGGTGAGCACCGTGTAGTACTGGAAGTGCTCGTGGTAGATCGTGTCGAACTGTCCCTCCGCGACGAGGGCGAGGGCGTGGTGCACCTCGATGCTGAGCCAGCCGTCGTCCGCCAGCAGGCCGCGCAGCCCCCGGGTGAAGCCCAGCAGATCGGGGATGTGGGCGTACACGTTGTTCGCGACCACCAGGTTCGCCGGGCCGTGCTCCGCGCGCACCCGCGCGGCGGTCTCCGGGCCGAGGAAGGCGGTCACCGTCGGGACGCCCTTCTCGCGCGCCGCCTGCCCCACGTTGACCGACGGCTCGATGCCGAGGCAGGGCACGCCGGCGGCGACGGCGTGCTGTAACAGGTACCCGTCGTTGCTGGCGACCTCCACGACGAGGCTGTCGCCGCCGAGCCCGAGGCGGCGCACCGAATCGTCCACGAACCGCTGCGCGTGCTCCACCCAGCTCGCCGAGTAGGAGGAGAAGTAGGCGTATTCGGAGAACGTCTCCTCCGGCAGGATCAGGGCGGGGATCTGCAGCAGCAGGCACTGCTCGCAGATCCGCAGGTGCAGAGGGTAGGTGGGCTCGGGCCCGTCCAGCTCCTCCGCCGTGAGGAACATCTCACAGGGAGGTGTGGCACCGAGATCGACGACGCTCCGCAGCTGCGTCGAGCCGCACAGACGGCAATTCATGAGGCGGTTTCCATAACTGTCGGCGGACCCTTCGAAGATTGAGCATAGACCTCACGGCATTTCTGGTTGCAAACTGTCTTATCAGCCTTGCGATCGCAATGTCGAGCGTCTACGGTTGCAAGCGGCGGCCGCTCGACTCCGCCGCACGGAGCCGCAGAGACTGCGGCGATGTCGCGGGGGACTGCGCCCGGAGTGCATCGCCCAGCCCGGTGAACTGGACATTTCGACAGACCATCGCTCGGTGCGCGAAGGCGCTCGTGGTGGCCGCCGGGTCGTCGCGCCGCGGGGCGGGGGCGGCGTGTGACACATCACGCACGACGTGTGGCGTGGCGCATCGACTCGAAGATTCGCGACTGCAATATGCGGATGAGTGAATTCGAATCGGTGCGGGAATGGTGTCGCAGAACCGCTGCGGCGGCTGGACCGGATGCGTGAGGAGTTGAGGACTTGTCGATCGACACCTGGGTAGCGGGGCCCATCGTCCCGGCGCACCCGTGCCCGCTCACTGTCATCGAATCCGCTCCGGAGCCCGAGCCCCGCGCCGCGGAACCGCCGGCCGAATCCGGCCCGGCATCGGTCCCCACCTTCGATGAGGCCTTCGCACTCTCGCGCGCGGGCGGCTCGCGCCGGGCGATCGCGGCCGCCCACCGGGCCCGGTCCGCACGGCGGCTGGTGCTCGCCGACGCCCTGGTCGCGCTGCTCGCCGCCGGCGCCGGAATCGTCGCCGGCTACGCCCAGGGGTCCAGCGTCCCCGAACTCACCGCACTCGTGGCCGGGGTGAACCTGTTCTGGTTCCTGCGGCTCTGGGTGTCCCGGCCCTTGGCCCTGCCGCCCCTGCGCCTCGACTCCCGCGAGGTGCGCCGGGTGCTCGTGACCGCCCAGCTGGTGTACGGCCCGCTCCTGCTGCTGGAGGTGCTGTTCCCGCCGCTGCTGCCGAACGCCCTCATCGTGGTCTCGGGCCCCGTGGCCCTGGGCGGCGCGCTTCTCGCCCGGGCGGTGTTGCGCCGCGGGGCCTCCGCGGCGCCCGCCGTGCCGACCCTGGTGGTGGGGGGCTACGCGTCCGCCGCCGCCTCGGCCCGGAGCCTGCTGCGGGCCGAGGCCGCGGGCGCGCGGGTCGTGGGGGCGTGCCTCCCGGAGACCGATGCGGTGGTCGTCGACCACCTCGACGCCTCCGGTTCCCGGGTGCCCGTCGTCGGCACCGATCGCGGCGTGGTGGAGGCGGTCCGGGAGACCGGGGCGGGCCTCGTGGTCCTCACCCCGACCGACGCCCTGGGCCCGGACGACATCCGCGAGCTGATGTGGCAGCTCGCGGCGGAGGACGTGGAGCTCGTGGTGACCGCCGGCCTGCCCGAGGTCGCCTTCGGTCGGATGGCCGGCGGAACCGTGGGCCGCACGCCGATGGTGCACGTCGCGCCGCCGCGGCCCCGCCGCTCGTTCGGCCCGGCCAAGAGGATCCTCGATCTGGCCGTCGCCGGCGCCGGAATCGCGGTGGCGGCGCCCGTCATGGCGGCCATCGCCGTCGCGATCAAGCTCGACAGCCGCGGGCCGGTGTTGTACCGCGCCGAGCGGGTGGGCGCGGGAGGCGAGCTCTTCGACATGATCAAGTTCCGCAGCATGTACGTGGACGCGGACGCGCGGCGGGACGTGCTCGCGGACGAGAACATGGGCGCGGGCCCGCTGTTCAAGGTCAAGGACGATCCTCGGGTCACCCGCGTCGGGCGGTTCATCCGCCGGTACAGCCTGGACGAGCTGCCCCAGTTCTTCAACGTGCTCGGCGGTTCGATGTCCGTGGTGGGTCCTCGCCCCGCGCTCGCGCACGAGGTGGAGCAGTACCCGCCGGTCATGCTGCGGCGCCTGCTGGTCAAGCCCGGCGTCACCGGGGCCTGGCAGGTGAGCGGCCGTTCGGACCTGAGCTGGGACGAGTCGATCCAGCTGGACGTGGGGTACGTGGAGAACTGGTCGCTGGGTACCGACGTGGGCATCATCGCCCGCACGGTGCGCACGGTGGTCGACTCCGACGGCGCGTACTGAGGTTCCGTATCGTCTCCCGTGTGCAGCACACCCCTCCCGACGGCCCGCGCCCCGTGCTGGCCACCGACCGCCGCACCCTGGCCTGTGTGGCCGCGGGCGGCGCGGTGACCGCGGTCCTGGTCGGGGCGTTGTCGTCCGCCCCGGCGTGGCGCGGCCTAGCGTTCGACGTGCGGCTGGCCGGTCTCGCCGTGGTGTCCGTGCTGGCCGGGATGCTGTTCGCGCTGCGGGACCGGATGGGCGACCGATGGTTCGCGGTCGTGGTGTTCGGGGTGCTGTCCGGGTTCTCCTCGGTGGGCGTGTACGCGCTCGTCGCGCTGCTCGGCATGCCGCCGTCGGCAGGGGTGCGGTTCCTGTTCGGTGCGCCGGTGATCGCGGCGGCCGGTACGGCTGCCGGTTATGCGCTCACGCGCCGGGCGCGCCGGTGACGGCCCTGCTGGCCCTCGCGGGCGCCGTGGGATCGGTGCTCGGCTACCGGCTGCTGGCCCGCGGCCCGCGATGGACGACGATGCTGTGCGTCACCATCGCCGTCTCCGTCGTGCTGGGCGGTGTCGCGCGGATGGTGCGGATCGTGGGGGATACGGGCTTCGCGGCACTCCCGATCGCGCTGCTCGGGCCGATCGTCACCTTCACCGGCATCGGCTGGTGGCTCACCGGCGCGCCGCGGCGGGACTGGTGGCGCGCCGTCCTGGTGGTCGGCGGGGGCGTCGCCGCCGCCGTCCTCGGCTACCTCTCCACCGACCTGCTTGGCCTCGCCTACATCAAGTTCCCGCGGTTCGGGTGAGTGCCACCGTCGCAATCAGCACCGACGACACCCTCACCACCTTCGGCAAGCCGATCTTCCTCACCATGCCCGAGCAGAATCACTGATCAGGCCTCGCGGTAGCCGCTTCGGCCGAGCTCGCGCTCGATCTGGGCGGCGAAGTCGCGCACGTCGTCCTCGGTGGTGTCCCACGAGCACATCCAGCGGACCTCGCTGCGCGCCTCGTCCCAGAAGTAGAACGGCACCCGCTGCTGCAGGGCCTTGGCGGCCGCGCGGGGGAGTTGCGCGAACACGGCGTTCGCCTGCACCGGCGCGGTGATGCGCACCCCGTCGATCCCGCCGACCAGCTCGGCGAGCAGCCCGGCCATCGCGTTCGCGTGCGCCCCGACCCGCAGGTACCGGTCACCGTCGAACAGGGCGAGGAACTGCGCGGCGAGGAAACGCTGCTTGGAGGCGAGCTGCATGGACAGCTTGCGCACGTACTCGATCCCGGGGGCCGCGCCCGCATCGAGCAGCACCACCAGTTCCGCGCCGAGGAGGCCGCTCTTGGTGCCGCCCACGCTCACCACGTCGGCGCCGATGTCCGCGGTGATCGCCTTCAGCGACGTACCCAGGCTCGCCGCGGCGTTGCCCAGGCGCGACCCGTCGATGTGCAGCAGCCAGCCGCGGCCGTGCGCGTAGTCGGCGAGGGCGCGGAGCTCGTCCGGGGTGTAGACGGTGCCGAGCTCCGTCGACTGCGCCACCGACAGGACGCGCGGCTGCGCCCAGTGCACATCACCGGCGCGGTCCGGGACCGCGGCGTCGATCGCGGCGGGCGTCAGCCTGCCCGCGTCGGCCGGCACCACGAGCACCTTGAGCCCGGCCAGCTTCTCCGGGGCCCCCGCCTCGTCCACGTGGATGTGCCCGGAATCCGCGCACACCACCGACGACCAGCGCTCGGTGACCGCCGAGAGCGCGACCACGTTCGCGCCGGTGCCGTTGAACACGGGGAAGGCCCGGGCACCGTCGCCGAACAGCTCCACGATCCGCTCGGCCAGGGCGGCGGTGTACTCGTCCGCGCCGTACGCGCCCTGGTGCCCGAGGTTCGCGTCCGCGACCGCCGCGAGCACCTCGGGCAGCACGCCCGCGTAGTTGTCGCTCGCGAAGCCGCGCCGGCCCGGGTCGTGCAGGCGGGTCATGCGCCCGGCACCAGGGACTCGACGGTGCCGTTGCACTCCGCCGCGGGGACGTCCCACAGGGCGAGCATGCGGCGGGCGACCTCCTCGATCGGGGTGTGGCGCGGGAACGTCCGCTCCGGCGAGTCCGCCCGCATCTGCGGCGTCAGCAGCGCCATCACCCGCAGGACGCTCGCCGCGGCGGTGGTGCCGGTGAACGCGTCGGCCAGCGCCAGGGTCCACGCCTCGGAGGCGGCCTTCGCCGCGGCGTACATCGCGTTCGAGGACGTTGGCTTCGCGACCGATACCGAGGAGATGATCGCCGTGCGGGAATCGGTGCTCGCGGCGAGCGCCGGATACAGCGCCTGCGAGGCGTTCTGCAGGCTGCGGATCAGTCCGGATTCCAGGAAGTCCCAGTCCGCGGGGTCGGCCCGGTCGATCGGCACGCCCCCGCGCCACCCGCCCACCAGGTGCAGCAGCCCGTCGGCGCTGCCGTGGTCCGCGACGAGGGCGCGGGCCGCCTCCGCGGTCGCGTCCCGGTCCGCGAGGTCCGCCCGGTACGCGTGGACCCCGGCCAGCGCGGTCAGTTCGGCCGCGGGCGCGCCGCGGGTGATGATCGCGGTCCGCGCGCCCGCCTCCGACAGCCGCCGCACCACGTCCTGGCCCAGGGCGCCGTTCGCGCCCGTCACCACGACGGTGCGCCCCGCCACCCCGCTCATGCCGGAACCTCCGTCGCCGCGGTGATGCCCCTCGTGCTCTCGATCACGGGACCCATTGTGCGCCGCAGCGCCTCGTAGAACATGGTGAGGGGGAACTCGTCGGGCAGTACGAGGTCGACGAGCGCCTTCGGCGGACCGTCGAGGGGCAGGGAGTTCGGGCCCTGCGCCCACGTGGAGCCGGGCGCCGGCGCGACGTAGGAGGAGACGAACGCGTAGCTCGCGAGCCACTGCCCCACCTTGGAGCGGTCGATGCCCGAGTGGTACAGCTCCCCGATCTCCTCGCCGAGCCGGATCACCTGCTCCGGCAGGGCCTTCCAGTCGAACGCCAGCCGGTTGTCGCGCCAGCGCAGCGCGCCGTGGCGGTGCAGGTAGGCGAACAGCAGTTGGCCGCCCAGCCCGTCGTAGTTGCGCACCCGATCGCCGGTGATGGGGAAGCGGAACAGGCGATCGCAGAGGATCGCCAGCTGCACCGGCAGGCCGAACGGGTGCCCCTCCCGTTCGAGGCGGTGGGCCTCGCGGAACGTGGTCAGATCGCAGCGCAGCTCCTCGAGCGCGTACTGCCAGAACGGCATCCGCTGCTTGATCATGAACGGATCGAAGGGCAGATCGCCGTGGCTGTGGGTGCGGTCGTGGATGAGGTCCCACATCGCGAAGGTCGACTGGGCGAGGGCCTGGGAGGCGACCAGCCGCTCACCGTCGGGAGGCAGGCGCAGGGAGAGGATCTCGCCCGCCGCGGCCGTCACGCGGCGGAAGCGGGCGGCCTCCCGGTCGCAGAAGATGGCCCCCCAATGGAACTCGGGCGTCCGCTCCACGGTCACGGTCTCCGGGAACAGGACCGCGGAATGGGTGTCGTACCCCGGCGTGAAGTCCTCGAAGGCGACGGCGAGGAACTGCGGATTGTCGAAGGCGCGTTCCGTCTCCGCGAGCCAGCCCGGCCACACCACCGACAGCAGCACGGCCTCGAACACCTTGCCCGCGTTGCCGTTCTGCGTGTACATCGGGAAGACCACCAGGTGCTCGGCGCCCTCGCTCCGGCTCAGATCGGGGCGGAACGCGGCCAAGGACTCGTCGAACGCGGGCCGCGCGAAGCCGCCGTCGGCCCACCTGCGGAAGTCGCGGGGCAGGGCGGCGAGGTACTCGGCGTCGTGCGGGAACCGTGGTGCCAGGGCGGCGATCCGCGTGATCACCTCGTCCACCAGTGCCGCCGCCCGCGGCCGGTCCCCGGGCGCGGGCACGGCACCGTTCTCGTCCTGCAGCGCGCGCAGTTCCTCCACGGCCGCCTT
>JBEBXD010000105.1:0-12948 GCA_040391845.1 Tsukamurella paurometabola
GGCCTCCGAGGACGAGCTCGGCCTGCGAGACCGCCTGCTGCAGCACCTCGTCGCGGGCGGCGGCCGCCGGGGGGGGGCCCCGCCCCGGAGCCCCCACCCGCGGGTAAGCGGGGGAGGACGGGGGGGGCGCGGCGCTCGGCGGGTGCCTGCGGCTGTCGGGGGTGCCCGCGCCGTGGCTCCCGCCCGGGGCCACCCGCGACCGGGCCGCCGCGGAGGCGGCCGGCGCGGAGGACTTCGGCGCCGCCGCCTCGGCGGTGCTCGCCCACGCCGGCGAGCTCGCCGGCGCCGGGCGGCTGGACGCGGTGCGCGAGCGCGCCGCCCGCGCGGAAGCGGCCCGACGGTCCGCCGTGGACCGCGCGGCCCGCACGGGCGCGCTCGCCGACGCCGCGATCCCCCTCGCCGTGGGGGTGGCGGTGATCGCGGCGCTACTGGTGGCCGTCGCCCGAGTGGACTCGGCGGGCCCGGCCACGCTGGGCATCCTGATCCTGCTGCCGCTCAGCGCCTTCGAGGCGGTTTCGGTGCTGCCCGATGCGGCGCGGCAGTACGTGCGCTCCGCCGACGCGGCGGGCCGGATCGTGCCCCTGCTCACGCTCGCGCAGGTGCCGCGCGGCGCGGAGCCGGTGGCGCGGCGGCCGCGGCTGGAGCTGGGCCCGCTCGTGCTGGAACCCGGTGCCCGCCTGGTGGTGCGCGGCCCCTCCGGCGCGGGCAAGACGTCGCTGCTGCTCGCGCTCGCCGGCCTCGACGACCGCGGCGGCGAGGTGCTCGTGGACGGGCGTCCCGCGCGGTCCTACGCCGACCTGCCCGCGTCCGTCGGCTTCTTCGGCGAGGCGGCGCACGTGTTCGCGACGACGGTCGCCGAGAACTGCCGGGTGGCGCGCGGCGATGCCACCGACGCCGAGATCGACGCGGCCCTGCGCCGAGTCGGCCTGGGGGCGTGGGTCGACGGGCTCCCCGACGGTGTGCGGACCCCGCTGGACGAGGGCGCCGCCTCGCTGTCGGGCGGGCAGCGGCGACGGCTGCTGCTGGCGCGCGCCCTGGTGAGTGACGTCACCGTCGTCCTGCTGGACGAGCCGACCGAGCACCTCGACGACGCGGACGCCGCGCGGCTGCTCGCCGAGATCCTCGACCCCGCAGGGCTGTTCCCCGGGCGCACCGTCGTGGTGGCCGGGCACGCAGATCCGCCCGCGGGGGTGCGGGTGCTCAGTCTCGCAGGATCCCGCTGATCGCGGCGTCGACGGCGGCCTCGGCGAGCGGCCACTGCTGCTCCCCCGGGAGGTGGTGCAGCGGGCCGCGCAGTGCCATCTCCGCGAAGCCGTGCACCATCGACCAGCAGGACCAGGTGGCGGACCGTCGGGCCTCGGGGCGGAGCAGGCCCGCGTGCACCAGCAGGTCCAGCGTCTCGGAGAGCGCGACGTACGGGGGGATCTCGTCCAGGGAGTCCGGCGCGGGCGCCTCGTCGCCGAAGAAGCAGACGGAGAACCAGCCGGGTTCGGCGAGGGCGAAGGCGATGTAGCCGAGCCCCACGGCGCGGAGCCGCTCGGCCGGGTGCTGGCCGGGGTGGACGGGCATCGCGTCCGCCATGCGCTGTTCGATCGCCGCACTGACGGCGTGCAGCAGCGCGAGGCGATCGGGGAAGTGGCGGTAGGCGGCGTTCGGGCTGACGCCCACGCGGCGGGTGACCTCGCGGACCGTCAGCGCCGCCGGGCCGCCGGCGCGGGTGACCTCGAGGCCGGCGTCGACGAGTGCCTGTGCCAGGTCGCCGTGGTGGTAGGCCATGTCCTGGTGTTCCCCGCTCTCGAAGTGTACGGTGTGAACATATCAGATGTGTACGCCGTGAACATACGAGGAGTGATCATGCCCGCCATCCCGCCCGTCGTCGACCGTTCCACCTGGCAGCAGCAGCTCGACGAGCTGCGCGTCCGGGAGAAGGCCGCCACCCGCGAACTCGACGCCATCGCCGCGCAGCGCCGCCGGCTGCCCGCCGTGGAACTGCCCCCGTACCGGCTCATCGCCGAGGACGGCTCCGAGGTGTCCCTCGCGGACGTCTTCGAGGGCACGAGCCAGCTCATCACCTACCACCACATGTGGACCGACGGGAACACCTGGCAGTGCCCCGGCTGCACCGGTCTCACCTCGCAGTTCCCCCGGCTCGAGGCGCTCGGGGTGTGGGACGCGCGGTTCGTGGTGATCACGAACGGCCCGATGGACGAGGTCCTCGCCTACAAGCGCCTGGTGGGCAATCCGATGACCTGGTACTCCAGCGCCCGGTCGAGCTTCGGAGCGGACATGGGTGCGGCGCCGAACGAGGGCTTCGCGCTCAACACGTTCCTGCGCGACGGCGATACCGTGTACCACCAGTGGCAGACCGGAAGCCGTGGCTGCGAACAGATCTCACCGATCTTCGGCCTCCTCGACCTGCTGCCCTACGGCCGGCAGGAGGACTGGCAGTCGGTGCCGGAGGGGTGGCCGCAGGTGCCCACCTACACCCGGGGCGTCAGCTCGAAGCAGGTCGCGCAGTGGTACGGCGAATAATCCGTTGCCGCCCGCGTGGGGCGGGCGTAGCGTCGATCTCGTCAAACGAAAGGAGGTGGTCCGAGAAATGGTGAATTTCAGGACTGAGGAGGTGGCCGCCGCCTGACGGCGGTCGCCCACCTGGAATGACGGAGCCCCCTCCGGCGCGTGATGTTCACGCCCGGAGGGGGCTCCCGTCGGTTCAGCGCCGGGCGGCGCGAGCTCAGCCGGCGTAGCGGGCGAGCTTCGCGCTCAGGCGGGGGATGAGCTCACCGTCGGCGTCCACGCGCTCCTCGACGTAGGCGAGGGACCCGCCCTGCTCGACGAGGCCGTAGAGGCGCTTCGATTCGCCGACCACGGGGGAGGACTTCGAGCGGATCACCACATCGGACTCCAGCTCCCACGCGGTCTGCGAGACGGGCTTGCCGTAGTACACCTCGACGATGCCGCTGGCGTGGGTGAGCACGAACTCGATCTCGTCGTCCTCGCCGATCCGCCAGAACCCGGACTCGCGCAGGTCCGGCTCGGAGAACTCGCCCTCGCTGTCGAGCTTCCACGACCGCGACTCCCAGGAGAGGAAGTTCTGCCCGTCGTGGCTGACGATGATCTGCTGCCCGAAGTGGTAGTCGCCGGTGTCGTCGTGGCCCTCGCCCTCGCCGCGCCAGACGCCGACGAGGGGGAGCAGGCCCAGCAGGCCGGGGTGCAGATCGGGGCCGTGCCGGAGGTTGGCCGTGTCATCCGCCAGCGGGATGCCCGGCAGGTTCGCGATGTTGCGCGACGAGGTGGTCTCGGCGCGGAGCACCGCCGCGTCGAGCGTCTCCTGCCCGGTACCGGGGGCCTCGGCGGTCTCGGACTCGGCGGCGGGGATGTTCTCCTCGCTCACCGGGGTCTACTGCCCGTCGGTGAGAACGCGGTACATCACGAAGATCGCGAACGCGAAGATCGCGACGGACGCCACCGCCATGAGGATCTCGAAGAAGATGACCATGAGCCGATAGTAGCCCCCGCGGTCATCCCGCGGGGAACCGGCCGGGTCGATACGCTCGGCGCGGCGGACGCGTGAATCCCGGAGGTGGTCAGTGGCCGGCGAGACGGTGGCGGACGCGCTCGTGGCGCGCGCCCGCGCCCTGGCGGAACTGCCGGGGCGCACGATCCTCGGGATCACCGGGGCGCCCGCCTCGGGCAAGTCGACCCTCGCCGAGCGGCTGGTCACGGCGCTCGGCGCCGACGCGGTGCTCGTCCCCATGGACGGCTTCCACCTCGACGACGCCGTGCTCCGCCGGCACGGCAGCTGGGAGCGCAAGGGTGCGATCGACACCTTCGACGATGCCGGCTACGCCGAGCTGCTGCACCGCCTGCGCGTCGCGGACCGCACCGTGTACGCCCCCCGCTTCGACCGGGAGCTGGAGGCGTCCCTCGCCGGTGCCGTCGAGGTGCCGCCGCACGTGCCGCTCGTGATCACCGAGGGCAACTACCTGCTGGCCGGCGGCGGCGCGTGGCCGGCGGCCCGCGCCGAGCTGGACGAGGTGTGGTTCCTGCGGGTCGACCCCGCCGTCCGCCGGGAGCGGCTGATCGCGCGGCACATGCGGTACGGCCGCGGCCCCGCGGAGGCGCGGCAGCGGGCGCTGGGCCCGGACGAGCGCAACGCCCGCCTCATCGAGGCGACGGCCGGCCGCGCCGACCGCATCGTGGGCGCGGAAAACGATTGAACACTGTTATGGCGAATCCGACCTGCGGATTCGTTGTCCATAACAGTGTTCAATCGGGGAGGGGCGGGCCTACTTCGAGACGGTGATGTCCTGGTTGTAGACGCCGTTGGCCTCCGGGGAGACCTGGATGTCGCCGTTGCCCACGGACGACAGCGCCCGCAGCGTCCAGGTACCGGGCGCCGCGAAGAAGCGGTAGTCGCCGGTGCCGGAGGCCACGACCTCGGCGGTGAACTCGCCGGTGCCGTCGAGCAGGCGCACGAACGCGCCCGCGACGGGGTTACCGGCACCGTCGAGGACCTGGCCGGTCAACACGGTCTCCTTCTCGACGTCGACTCCTGCGGGCAGGACCTGGCCCTGCTTCGGTGCTCCACACATGTTCTTACGCTCCCAGCTCGACGGGCACGCCGACCAGCGAACCGTACTCGGTCCAGCTGCCGTCGTAGTTCTTGACGTTCTTGTGTCCCAACAGTTCCTGCAGCACGAACCAGGTGTGGCTGGAACGCTCACCGATGCGGCAGTAGGCGATGGTCTCCTTCTCGCCGTCGAGGCCGGCCTCCGCGTACAGCGCGGCGAGATCCTCGTCCGACTTGAAGGTGCCGTCCTCGTTGGCGGCCTTGCTCCACGGCACGTTGATCGCGGTGGGGATGTGGCCCGGGCGCTGGCTCTGCTCCTGCGGGAGGTGCGCCGGCGCCAGGATCTTGCCGGAGAACTCGTCGGGCGAACGCACGTCCACCAGGTTCTTGACGTTGATGGCGTCGACCACCTCGTCGCGGAAGGCGCGGATCGCGTTGTTCGGCGCCTGCGCGGTGTAGGAGGTGGCGGGCCGCGAGACGGCGTCCGTCGACAGCGGGCGCGCGTCGAGCTCCCACTTCTTGCGGCCACCGTCGAGGAGCTTGACGTCCTTGTGGCCGTACAGCTTGAAGTACCAGTAGGCGTAGGCGGCGAACCAGTTGTTGTTGCCGCCGTACAGCACCACCGTGTCGTCGTTGCCGATACCGCGCTCGGACAGCAGCTTGCCGAACTGCTCGGCGTCGACGAAGTCGCGGCGGACCTGGTCCTGCAGGTCCTTCTTCCAATCCAGCTTCACGGCGCCGGCGATGTGGCCGTCGTCGTAGGCGCTGGTGTCCTCGTCGACCTCGACGAAGACGACACCATCGGTGCCGAGATTCTGCTCAGCCCAGTCTGCGGAGACCAGGACGTCGGAGCGAGCCATGAGGATCCCTTTCGTTGATACCTATGGACGTGAAGTGATGGCGAGATCGCCACTTCGAAGGGTGCGCGGATGCGCTGGGAGGGCATGGTGACGCGCGCGAGGCGGGCGCCCGGCCCGGGGGAGAACGGGACTAGCCCAGACAGCAACAACCGGCCATACGGCACAGATCGACCGCCAGTCGGCGGGTGAGCAGCAGCTCACAGCGGTTGCGCATGGCGTCGAGAATACCCAACCCGGAACCCGCCGTCACGCCGAGGGTCGCGCCGGGCTCGGCGTGTAGAAGGCGCCCGGCGTCACGGTGACCGCGTCGGCCTCCCCGAGCAGCACCACATCGGCGTTCTCCGCCCGCGCGCCGGTGGGCCGGGTGCCGAAGGGCAGCGCCATCGCCGGCAGCACCCGGGTGAACGCGGCGAGCACCCGCGCCTCCTCACCCGGCCGCAGGTCGGCCTTCGCGTGATCCTCGGGCCCGGTGTAGATCCGGGTGGCGCGCACCGCGATCGCGTCGCCGGCGGCCGAGAAGTCCGCCGCCACCGAGACCAGCACGGTCCGCTTCGCATCGTCCGCCGCAGGCAGGGGCACGGTCCCGGTGAGCACGATGCCCATCGACGCCTTCACGTACCCGTCGGCGGGGCTGCCGGCGCCCGGGCGCGGCGGGGCGGGCGTGTGCACCTGCAGGTCGACGATGCCCATGAACCGGCCCACGGTCTTCTGGTCCAGCCGCACGCGCGCCTCGATGTGCCCGGCGGTGATCGGGGTGTCCGGGGCGAACCGGGGCAGCAGCCCGCCGGGGATGCGGACCTCGTTCATCACCGCCTCGAGCCGGGCGTCGCGCCCGTTCACTGTCGCCGGGGCGGCGATCGTGAGCTTCGAGTGCTCCCCGCCCGTCGTCAGGTAGGGGAAACCGCCGACGGTGACCTCGGGGTCCGCGGCCAGGCCGGCGGCGGCCCGCAGGGCCCGCGAGAGCCGGTACTCGGCGGTGGCGGCGGAGCCGAGTTCCGCCAGCAGGAGCACGGCCGCGAGCGCCGCCACGGCGATCAGACCCCGCCGGATCCACGCCCGTTCCCGCCCCTGCGCCACGCCTCGACCCTTCCGTTCACCCCGATGCCGTCTCACACGGCGTCCTGACCACCGCTATTCTGACACTCGTTCATTTCCGAACGATCGCCGCGCAGCGGGGAGGGCATGTGGATCTGGTCCTACTGACGTCCGATCCGAACCCGGACACCGTGCTGCCGGCGCTGTCCCTGCTCCCGCACCCGGTCCGGGTGCTCGCCGCGGACGTGTCCTCGCTGCTGGACCTGGGCTCGGCCGAGGTCGCGCTGGTGGACGCGCGCGCCGACCTCGTGACCGCCCGCGGCCTGTGCCGGCTCCTCGGCAGCACGGGCGGCGGTCGCATCGCCGTGACCGCGGTGCTCACCGAGGGCGGCCTCGTCGCCGCCAACGCGGACTGGGGCCTCGACGACTTCCTCCTGCCCGGCATCGGCCCCGCGGAGATCGACGCCCGGCTGCGGCTCGTCGCCGCCCGCCGCGCCGCCGGCGGAGAGGAGGAGGTCGCCGACAAGGTGGCGCTCGGCGAGCTCGTGATCGACGAGGGCACCTACACCGCGCGGCTGCGCGGGAAGCCGCTGGACCTCACCTACAAGGAGTTCGAGCTGCTGAAGTTCCTGGCGCAGAACGCGGGCCGCGTGTTCACCCGCGCGCAGCTGCTGCAGGAGGTGTGGGGCTACGACTTCTTCGGCGGCACCCGCACCGTGGACGTGCACGTGCGGCGCCTGCGCGCCAAGCTGGGCGCCGAGCACGAGGGCATGATCGGCACCGTCCGCAACGTGGGCTACAAGGCCGTACGCCCGGTGCGCGGCAAGACGGAACGGCCCGCCCTCGACGGCGTGATCGACGACGAGGCGCCGACGGACGCGGATCTCGAGGAGGCCTGAATGGTCGAGGTGGTGCGGGGGCCGGTCGCCGATGCGGCGGCCGTGGAGGTGATCGCCGCCGCCGCGGAGGCCGCCGACGGCATCGGCGCGCTGTCGGAGCAGTTCCGCCTCGGCATCACGGGCCCGGGGCCGCACCTGCTCGCCCACGGGGACGACGGTGCGGTGGTCGGCTACGCGGGCGTCGTCGTGCCGCCCGCGGGCGGACCGGGCGCGGCGGAGGCGGTCGTCGCCCCGTCCGCACGCCGACGGGGCGCCGGCCGCGCCGTGGTCGCCGGCGCGCTCGACCTGACGGGGCCCGACGGCACCGTCTGGGCGCACGGCGACCTGCCGGCCGCCCGCGCGGTGGCCGCGGGCCTGGGCCTGACGGCCGTGCGCACCCTGCTCAACCTGCGCCGGCCCCTCGCCGGACTCGACCCGGCACCGTCGGCCCCGAGCGGCGTGACCGTGCGCACCTACGCCGGCCCGCGGGACGATCCGGCGATCCTCGCCGTGAACAACGCGGCCTTCGACTGGCACCCGGAACAGGGCGGCTGGTCGCACGCGCAGATCGACGAGCGCACCGGCGCCGACTGGTTCGACCCCGCGGGGCTCTTCCTCGCGGTGGACGAGGGGTCGGGGGAGCTCCTCGGGTTCCACTGGACGAAGGTGGCCGACCCCGCCACGGGGCTCGGCGAGGTGTACGTGGTGGCCGTCGCGCCCGCCGGGCAGGGCCGCGGCCTCGGGCGGCTGCTGACCGCCGTCGGGCTGGAGCACCTGGCCGCGCGCGGCATGACCGACGTGGAGCTGTACGTGGAGGGCGACAACACCGCTGCGCTGCACACCTACACCCGCCTGGGCTTCACGGAACACGAACGACACGTGGCGTACGCGCGCCGTTGATCCGATCGACCAGGCGTGTTTGCCTCGCGTTCACCCGGGACACCCGAATCGGACACCCGGCCTCCCTACGTTGCTGGGGACGCCCCGAACAGGGCGCGCTCGCATCCCCACTCGACCCGGAGGAAACTCGGTGAACATCAAGCGTGGATCCGCATCGGCCGTCGCCCTGGCCGCAGCACTGACCCTGACCCTCACCGCGTGCGGGAGCGAGGAGTCCAGCGAGGCCGCGGGCAACTCGTCCGGCGGCGGCTCCGGGGTGCAGTGCGAGGGCAAGCTGCAGCTCAAGGGCAGCGGCTCGACGGCGCAGGCCAACGCCATGACCGTCTTCAAGAACAGCTTCGCGCAGGACTGCGACGGAGCCAACGTGGACTACAGCGGCAACGGCTCGGGCCAGGGCATCACCGAGTTCACCTCGGGCCTGACGAACTTCGGCGGCTCCGATTCGCCGCTCAACGCCGACCAGGCGAAGAAGGCGGAGGAGAAGTGCGGCGCCCCCGCGTGGAACCTGCCGCTCGTGTTCGGCCCGATCGCCGTGGCCTACAAGCTGGGCGACGTCTCCCTGAACCTCTCGGCGCCGACGCTCGCCAAGATCTTCACCGGCGCCGTCACCACGTGGAACGCCCCGGAGATCGCCGCCGAGAACCCGGGCACCGCGCTGCCGGACACCCCGATCACCGTCGTGTTCCGCTCCGACGAGTCGGGCACCACCGAGAACTTCCAGAAGTACCTCGCCGCCGCCGCGCCGGCCGAGTGGTCCGCCGATAAGAAGGGCAAGGCGTTCAAGGGTGGAGTCGGCAACGGCGCCAGCGGCAACTCGCAGGTGGCCGCCACCGTCAACCGGGCCGAGGGCACCATCACCTACGCCGAGTGGAGCTTCGCGAAGGCGCAGAAGCTGCAGGTCGCGAACATCATCACCTCCGCCGGACCCGAGCCGGTGAAGCTGTCGAGCGAGTCGGTCGCCAAGACCATCGACGCGGCCCGGTTCAAGACCCCCGGCAGCAAGGACCTGGTGATCGACACCGACGGCTTCTACAAGCCGACCGCCGCCGGCGCCTACCCGATCGTGCTCGCCACCTACGAGATCGTGTGCTCGAAGTACGCGGACGCCGAGATCGGCAAGGGCCTCAAGACCTTCCTCTCCGTGGCGGCCGGCAAGACGGCGCAGGACCAGCTGGGCGATCAGGGCTACGCCCCGATCCCCGAGTCGTTCCGGACCACGCTGCTCTCGTCGATCGACTCCATCGCGTAGATTTCTCGTGGCCGAACAACGGGGAAAGATGGCGACTGAGGATTCGACGGGCCGCGGGGCCGATGACGACGACGCGGCGGACGCCGCGCCGGGCGACCGGCCCACCCGCACGACCTTCGCCGGCGGGCACGACCGCATGGAGAAGGCCTTCGAGTGGGCGAGCCGCGCCGCGGGGCTGCTGCTGGTCGTGGTGATCGCGGTGATCTTCCTGCAACTGGTGGTGCAGGCGGTGCCCGCGTTGACGAAGAACAACGTCGACTTCCTGACCAGTTCCGAGTGGCAGACGAACCCGTCGAACATGCGGTTCGGCATCCTCGAGCTGCTCAAGATCACCGTGCTGTCCTCGGTGATGGCGCTCGTGATCGCCGTGCCCGTGGCGGTCGGCATCGCGACGTTCCTCGTGCAGTACGTGCCGCAGCGCCTGTCCCGGCCGCTGAGCGCCGTGATCGACCTGCTGGCGGCGGTCCCGTCGATCATCTACGGCCTGTGGGGCATCTTCGTGCTCGCCCCCTTCCTGGTGCCGCTGCAGCAGTGGCTCAACCGGAACCTCGGCTGGTTCTTCCTGTTCAAGACCGGCAACGTCGAGCTCTCGCTGGGCTCCACGGTGTTCACCGCCGGTATCGTGCTCGCGATCATGATCCTGCCGATCATCACGTCGATCACGCGGGAGGCGCTGCGCCAGACCCCCGTCGCGCACCAGGAGGCGGCGCTGGCGCTGGGGGCCACCAAGTGGGAGGTCATCCGGCTCACGGTGCTGCCCTACGGGCGCTCGGGCATCGTCGCCGGCTCCATGCTGGCCCTCGGCCGGGCACTGGGCGAGACCATCGCGGTGCTCATCATCCTGTTCGCCGCCACCAGATCCTCCATCTGGTCGCTGTTCGACAGCGGCTACACCTTCGCCTCCAAGATCGCCTCCGCCGCCGCCGAGTTCGACAACGTCGACCAGCGGGGCGCCTACATCGCCGCCGGCCTCGTGCTGTTCGTGCTCACCTTCGTGGTGAACGCGATCGCCCGCTGGATCGGCGGGGGACGGGTGAACGGATGACCGCCACCGAGTTCGACGACCTGGACGGGATAGCCAAGAGCGGCACCGTCTTCCACCGCACCTCCGCGGCGCGCCGGATCAAGAACAACGCCGCGGCCATCGTGTTCGGCGCCTGCTTCCTGCTGGCGCTGGCGCCGCTGGTCTCGTTGCTGTACATGGTGATCGCCAACGGCCTGCCCGCGATCCTGCACGCCGAGTGGTGGACCAAGTCGATGATCCGCGTCGCCCCCGACTCGTACGCGGGCGGCGTCCGGCACGCCCTGTACGGGACCCTCGTGCAGGCCGGGATCGCCACCCTGTTCTCGGTGCCGATCGGCGTGATGGTGGGCATCTACCTCGTGGAGTACGCGGAGGGCACCCGCATGGGCCGGGTCACCACCTTCATGGTGGACGTGCTCGCCGGGATCCCGTCGATCGTGGCGACGCTGTTCGTGTTCGGCGTGTGGATCACCACCTTCGGCATGCCGCAGTCCGCGTTCGCGGTCAGCCTCGCGCTGATCCTGCTCATGGTCCCCGTCGTGGTGCGGTCCACGGAGGAGATGCTCAAGCTGGTTCCGAACGAGCTGCGTGAGGCCTCCTACGCGCTGGGCGTGCCCAAGTGGAAGACCATCGTGCGGATCGTGCTGCCCACCGCCGTGTCCGGCATGGTGTCCGGCGTGTTCCTCGCCATCGCCCGCGTGGTCGGCGAGACCGCTCCCGTGCTGCTGCTCGTGGGCATCAGCGACCGGATGAACTACGACCTGTTCAACGGCAACATGTCGTCGCTGCCGCTGTTCATCTACGACCAGTACCGCACCAACCCCGGCGCCGTCGGCGAGTACCGGGCGTGGGGCGCCGCCCTGACCCTGGTGATCCTGGTCGGCATCGCCAGCGGCCTCGCGGCGCTGATGTCGCGGCTGCTCGCCCCGAAGACGAAGTGAGACTGAGGAGACCGTCATGGCGAAGCGCCTCGACATCAAGGACCTGAACATCTACTACGGCGCGTTCCATGCGGTGCAGGACGTGTCCTTGACGGTGCCGCCGAACTCGGTGACCGCGTTCATCGGACCGTCGGGCTGCGGCAAGTCCACCGTGCTGCGCTCGATCAACCGCATGCACGAGGTGACGCCGGGCGCCCGCGTGGACGGGCACATCACCCTCGACGGTGCCGACATCTACGGCGCGGGCGTCGATCCCGTGGGCGTGCGAAAGACGATCGGCATGGTGTTCCAGCGGCCGAACCCGTTCCCCACCATGTCGATCCGCGACAACGTGGTGGCCGGGCTCAAGCTGCAGGGCATCCGCAGCCGGGCCAAGCTGGATGAGGTGGCCGAGCAGTCGCTGCGCGGTGCCAACCTGTGGGGCGAGGTGAAGGACCGCCTGAACAAGCCGGGCGGCGGCCTCTCGGGTGGGCAGCAGCAGCGCCTGTGCATCGCCCGCGCGATCGCGGTGAGTCCGGACGTGCTGCTGATGGACGAGCCGTGCTCGGCGCTCGACCCGATCTCGACCCTCGCGATCGAGGACCTGATCGGGGAGCTCAAGCAGCAGTACACGATCGTGATCGTCACGCACAACATGCAGCA
The DNA here is from genome assembly GCA_040391845.1 of Tsukamurella paurometabola. GTDB lineage: Bacteria > Actinomycetota > Actinomycetes > Mycobacteriales > Mycobacteriaceae > Tsukamurella > Tsukamurella paurometabola_B. The sequence goes on from JBEBXD010000105.1 coordinate 12,103, forward strand.
GGCGGCGCGCGTCTCCGATCAGACCGCCTTCTTCAACCTCGAGGCCACCGGCAAGCCCGGGCGGCTGATCGAGATCAACCCCACGGAGAAGATGTTCTCGAACCCGGACGAGCGGGCCACCGAGGACTACATCTCCGGCCGATTCGGCTGACCGGCCCGGCGGTACGGTGATCGGGTGACACCGCAGACACCGACGGACGACCGGTACAGCACTGTGCTGCCCGGCGATCGCGTGGTCGCCCGGGTGCGCGAGGCGGTCCTGCTCGTCGACGCGCCGGCCGTCGGCGCGCCCCCGGAGGCCGGCGAGCTGATCGCCGTGCTCGATTCGGGCGGCGACCTCGCCGCGGCACTGCGCGGCCCGGGGCCCGCCTGCGCCGCGGTCGTGCCGGCGGGCGATGCGGTGCGGGTGCTGCTGCGCGGCACCGGCGGCGACGACCCGGAGCGCGCGGTCACCGTCGCGGTCTTCCCGTCCGCCGCGGCGGCGGCGCCGGCCCGGGTGCTGCACGCGGGCGCGGGGTTCGCGGAGCTCCCCGTGCGCGTGACGGCCGGAGCGTTGGTCACGGTCACCGTCGGCCCCCCGCCCCCGCCCGCCCCGGTGTGCGGGCCCGGTGCGCTGCGCCTGGCCGGCGGGGCCGTGCCCGGCGCGGGGGCGGTGCTGTGGTCCGACGCGTCGGTGCAGCCCGAGGAGGGCGAGATCGCGACCGACGTGTTCCCCGCCGACGCCCCGACCAACGAGGAGCCGACCGGCGTGAGCCCGCTGTTCGCGGCCACCGACTACGACCTCGCGGTGGGCGGGCCCGGCGCGCCCGCCGTCGCCGGGCCCGTCGTGGAGGGCCGCCGGTGCGC
>JBEBXD010000106.1:0-12631 GCA_040391845.1 Tsukamurella paurometabola
CACCGGTCCGGACCGCAGCTACCGGGCCGTCTCGTCGCAGCCGATCCAGACGCGCGCCACGTAGGCCGGTGTCGCGAGGGAGAAGATAGTGGCCAGCGCGTTGTCCGGGGAGTCCGCGTGCCGCAGGCCCACGTCCAGCGGGTGCCCCTCCGTGGGCCGCACCAGGATCGCGTCGAATTGCCGCCCCACCGACAGGTCACCCACGTCCTCGCCCAGCCCCAGCGCCCGCGCCCCGGCGGCGGTGGCGAGGAAGAGCAGGTGCGCCGCGGTGAGCGGCACGCCGTCGCCCTGCAGGAGCTGCTGCATGAAGTAGGCCTGCAGGCCCTCCTTGAACAGCGAGAACCCGCTGCCGGCGCCCACGTCCGTGCCGAGCGCGACGGTGACGCCGTGATCGAGATGCCGCCGGAGCGGGAAGGAGCCGCTGGCGAGGGCGGAGTTCGAGGTCGGGCAGTGCGCCACCGCGGCGCCGGCCGTCGCCATGAGCGAGAGCTCGGCATCGGTGGGGTGCGCGTTGTGCGCCAGCACCGAGCGCTCGTGGATCAGGCCGTGGCGGTGATAGGTGTCGAGGTAGTGGTTCGATCCGGGGAACTGGTCGATGACCGCCGCGATCTCCGCGGGGTTCTCGTTGATGTGCGAGGTGAACCAGAGCCCCGGCACGTCCGCGGCGAGGGCGGCGCCGCTCTCGAGCATCTCGGGCGAGGCCGAGTACGAGAACCGGGGCGTCACCGCGTACCGGAGGCGCCGGTGGCCGTGCCAGCGCTCAGCCAGCTTGCGTCCCTCGTCGTAGGACCGCTCGGGCGTGCTCAGCAGGGGCGCCGGCAGGTTGCGATCGCTGGTGACCAGCCCCGCCGTGACGCGGACCCCCACCCGGTCCGCCTCCGTGAACAGCGCGTCGACCGCGTCGGCGAAGTGCGAACCGAACACGAGCGCCGTGGTCGTCCCCGCCGCCGTCAGCCCGGTGAGGAACTCGCGGGCCACCGTGCGGGCGTACTCGGGGTCGGCGAGCCGGCACTCCTCGGGCAACGCGCACTGATCCAGCCAGTCGAGCAGTGGCATGCCGAGGCCGCCGATCGCCCGGATCTGGGGATAGTGCACGTGGGTGTCGACCAGCCCGGGCAGGAGCACGCCGTCGCGCAGATCGTGCACCTCGGCGTCCGGGTGGCGGCTTGCGACGGAACGGAAGTCGCCGCGGTCGACGATGGCCCCGGACTCCACCAGGATCCCCTCGTCGTCGCCGGCGCGGAGCATTCCGCCGGTGAACGGGTCGTCGGGGGTGTCGAGTACGCGGCAGCGGTAGACGGTCATGGGATTCCTTACGGCTGAGGGGGAACGGATGCGGGGAAGCGGGTGAGCAGGTCGGCGGCCACACTCACGGCGATCGTCGCCGGGTGCTTGCCGGTCAGGGTGCTCAGCCCGATGGGGGATCGGATGGTGTCGATGGCGGCGGCGTCGTGCCCGGCGTCGGCGAGCATGGTGCGGAACCGGCTCCACTTCGCCGCGGAACCGATCAGGCCGACGCCCCCCAGGCCGGGGGTGCGCAGTGCCTGATCGCAGAGGCTGAAGTCCTCGGCGTGGTCGTGCGTCATGATCAGGACGTGGCTACCGGGCGGCAGCTCGGCGAGCACCTCCTCGGGCAGCATCGAGTGCCGCAGGTGCACGGTCGCCTCGCCCGGTTCCAGGGCCCGCGCCGCGTCCAGCTGTTCCGGCCGGGAGTCCGTGAGGTACAGCTCCACGTCGTGCCGGGAGAGGATCCGGGTGAGTTCGAGGCCCACGTGCCCGACCCCGAAGACGGCGACCACCGGTACCACCGGGAGCGGTTCGAACACCACGACCACCTCGCCTCCACAGCATTGCCGCCCGTACTGGTTGCGGGCCTTGTCGTTCAGTCGCAGGGTCAGGGTCTGCGGCTCCCGAGCCGAGTCCCGCAGCATCGCCCGGGCCCGGTCGAGGGCCGTGAGTTCGAGGTTGCCGCCGCCGATCGTGCCGAATGCGCCGTCCGCGGTGGCGATCATCTTGGCGCCCGCTTCGCGCGGCGCGTGCCCGCGGACCCCGATCTGCGTGATCAGGACCGCCGGAACACGCTGCCGACGCAGGCGGGCGGCGTCGCCCAGCCAGGTCATGGCTCAGCGCAGCCGTGCGGGAGTCGGTGCCGCCGAAGCGGATCCGCTCTCGGGGACGTGCGCCCGACGGTACGCGGCCGGGTCCGGCCCGGGCGGCCCGGGCGGTTCTGTCGCGGCCCGCCCGGGCCGGCTCCCCGGCGCCGCCGACCGCGCGGACTCGATCGCCCAGTACCTGGCCTCGGGGGTGGCGGGTGAGGCGAGTTCGACCGCGACCCCGGGCGGCCCGAACGCGGCAGCCGCCTGGCGCAGAGCCTCGCGCACGGAGAACGCGAGCATGAGCGGTGGCTCGCCGACGGCCTTGGACCCGTACACGGCCCCGTCCTCGTGCGCCTTGTCCAGCAGCGAGACCCGGAAGTCCGCCGGCATCTCGGAGAAGCTCGGGAGCTTGTAGGTGCTCGCCGACTGGGTGAGCAGCCGGCCCCGCGAGGGGCGATCGCTGACGTCCCAGCGGAGGTCCTCGAGGGTGAGCCACCCGGCGCCCTGCACGAAGCCGCCCTCGATCTGACCGATGTCGATCATCGGGGAGAGCGAATCGCCCACGTCGTGCACGATGTCGACGCGGCGCAGCCGGTAGGCGCCCGTGAAGCCGTCCACCTCCACCTCGCTGGCGGCGACGCCGTACGCGAAGTACTTGAACGGCTCGCCCTGCATCGCCTGGGCGTCCCAGTGCAGGCCCTCCGTGCGGTAGTAGCCGGAGGCGGAGAGCTGCACCCGCTGGAAGTACGCGGCGTGGACGAGTTCCTCCCAGGTGACGCTGCGGGCGGAGGCGCCGAGCCCGCTGACCGTGCCGTCCGCGAAGCGCACGTCGGCCGGGTTGGTTCCGATCAGCGAGCCGGCCACGGCGGCCAGGCGCTCCCGGATCTGCTCGCACGCGTTCTTCACCGCGCCGCCGTTGAGGTCCGCGCCGGAGCTCGCCGCGGTGGCGGAGGTGTTGGGCACCTTGTCGGTTCGCGTCGGGGCGAGCCGCACCCGGGACAGCGGGACGCCCAGCGTGGTTGCGGCCACCTGCAGCATCTTGGTGTGCAGGCCCTGGCCCATCTCGGTGCCGCCGTGGTTGATCAGCACGGAGCCGTCCTTGTAGACCAGGACGAGTGCGCCCGCCTGGTTGAACGCGGTGAGGTTGAAGGAGATCCCGAACTTCACGGGAGTCATCGCCAAGGCGCGTTTGGTGTGCGGGTGCGCCCGGTTGAACGCGGCGATCTCCGCCTCGCGGGACTCGACCTCGCCGGATTCGATCACCTGCTCCCAGGCGGTGCGCACCCGGTCCGCGTGCCGGACGGGCTGGCCGTACGGCGTCGTCCGGCCGTCGCCGTAGAAGTTGCGCCGCCGCAGTTCCCGCGCGGGCAGGCCGAGGCGCGGGGCGCAGGCACCGAGGATGTCCTCGATGACGAGCATGCCCTGCGGGCCGCCGAAGCCGCGGAAGGCGGTCTGCGAGGTCTTGTGGCACTTCGCGATCCGGCCGTGCACGGCGATGTTCGGGATCCAGTAGGCGTTGTCGATGTGGCACAGCGCGCGGGCGAGCACCGGCTCCGAGAGGTCGAGGCTCCATCCGCCGTCCGCCGTGAGGGTGGCCTCGAGGGCGGTGAGCAGGCCGTCGTCGTCGAATCCGACGCGCCAGGTGGCGTGGAAGCCGTGCCGCTTGCCGGACATGGTCATGTCCTGCGTCCGGTCCAGGCGCAGGCGCACCGGCCTGCCGGTCAGCGTTGCGCCGAGCGCGGCGACGGCGGCGAAGCCGTGCGGCTGCATCTCCTTGCCGCCGAAGGCCCCTCCCATCCGCAGGCACTGGACGGTGACCGCGTTGCTGGGCAGGCCCAGCACGTGGGCGACGATGTCCTGCGTCTCGGACGGGTGCTGCGTGCTGGATTGGACGAAGATCTGTCCGCTCTCGTCGACCTGTGCCAGGGAGGCGTGGGTCTCCAGGTAGAAGTGCTCCTGGCCGGCGAACTCGAACTCGCCGCTGAACACGTGCGCGGCCTCGGCGAAACCGGCGTCCGGGTCGCCGCGGCGCACGGTGGGACGGGCACCGTGGAAACTCTCCGCGGCGATCGCGTCGCCGATCGAGATGAGCGAGTCGAGCGGCTCGAGCTCCAGCTCCACGGCCGCTGCGCCGAGGCGCGCCGCCTCCGCCGTCTCGGCGAGCACCCAGCACACCGCGTGCCCGTAGAACATGACCTCGTCCTCCGGGAACAGCGGCTCGTCGTGCTTGACCCCGGCGTCGTTCACGCCGGGCACGTCCGCAGCGGTCAGCACCCGGACCACGCCCGGGACCCGCAGGGCGGGCTCGGTCCTGATCGCGAGGATCCGGGCGTGGGCGCAGTCGGCCTGGACCGGGTGCGCGTGCAGCGCGCCCGGGGTGCGCCCGAGGAGGTCGTCGGTGTACAGCGCGGACCCGGTGACGTGCAGCGCGGCGCTCTCGTGCGGGATCTCCAGCCCGACGGAGGCGCCGGCCGGGCGTTCGGACAGGTGGCTCATGACAGCTCCTCCCGGGTGCGGGACTCGGCGAACAACTTCTCCAGGGAGCGGCCCAGCATGGCCGTCCGGTACCGTCCCGAGGCGCGGTGATCGTCCATGGGTGTGCCCTCGGCGCGCAGCACCTCGGCTGCGGCGCGCACGGTGTCCTCCGTCCACGGCCGCCCGAGCAGCGCCTGTTCGGTGGCCGTGGCACGCAGGGGCGTGGCCGCGACGCCGCCGAGGCCGATGGCCGCGCGGGCGACGGCACCGTCCTCGATCCTCAGCGCGAAGGCGACGGCGACGGAGGAGATGTCGTCGAACCGCCGTTTGGCGATCTTGTGGAACGCCGTCAGCGGGCTCTGCGGGAGCGGGATGCGGATCGCGGCGATCAGTTCGTCCGGGCGGCGCACGGTCGCCCGGTATCCGGTGAAGTAGTCGGCGAGGGGCACGATCCGGCTGCCCTCCCGGGACGTGAGCACGAGCCGGGCCTCCAGCGCGAGCAGCGCGGGAGGGGTGTCGCCGATGGGCGAGCCGGTGCCGAGGTTGCCGCCCAGGGTGGCGGCGTTGCGGATCAGGCGGGAGGCGAACTGCGGGAAGACCTGGGCGAGCAGCGGCACCCGCCCGTCGAGGCGGCGCTCGATCTCCGAGAGGGTGAGCGCGGCACCGATCTCGAGTTCGTCGTGGTCCCAGCGCAATCGGCGCAGCTCGGGGATCCGGTCGATCGCGACCACCAGGGACTCGCGGCGCCCCTTGAGGTTCACGTCCACGCCGAAGTCGGTGCTGCCGGCGACCAGGACCGGCGGCTCGCCGCCGGCGAGGAGGTCGAGCACGTCGGAGAGTGCGGCGGGCCGGACGAAGCGGCCCTGCGGCCCGGTGATCTCGGTGGGGGTGGCCGCGGGCGCGGGCGCGCTGCGCCGGGCCGCCAGGGGATCGTCGGGCGCGGGCTGCGCCGGCAGCCCGTAGGCGGCGTCACGGATCGGCCGGTACCCGGTGCAGCGGCAGAGGTTCCCGGAGAGCGCGTGCAGGTCGAACCCGTTCGGGCCGTGCTCCTCGGCGTCGGAATCCTCGCCGGGGCCGCCGTCGCCGGGGCCGGCGGGGCCCGAATCGGCGGGGGCGCGGTCCGGGCGGTAGAACTCCGCGGCCATGCTGCAGATGAATCCCGGTGTGCAGTAGCCGCATTGGGAACCGCCGCGCAGCGCCATGGCGGCTTGGACGGGGTGCAGGTCGCCGGGCTCTCCGAGTCCCTCGGAGGTGATGACCTCCTGGTCCGCCAGTGCGGCGGCGGGGGTGAGGCAGGCGTTGATGGCCGTCCACCGGGTGCGGTCGTCGGGCGCATCGGGGTCGCCGGGGCGGGCGACGAGGATCGAGCAGGCGCCGCATTCGCCCTCGGCGCAGCCCTCTTTGGCGCCGGTGAGGCCCTGGTCGCGGAGCCAGTCGAGGGCGCTCGTGTGGGCGGGGCCGGTGAAGGGTCGGGAACGGCCGTTCACGGTCACGTGGCATCCGGTCAGCGTTTCGGTCACCGCTGCATCCCTACTGAACCGCGGCACGCGGTTCGGACAGGCATGGTTTGCGAGGCTGATCTGGACCGCTGGTTTTCCATGCGAACACGATCCAGTGCTTTTCATGATAGGTGACGGGAGTCACATACGGTAGTGGTGTTCGGAATCCGGTTTCCGCATCACGGAGTTCCGGCGCGGAGGCGTTCCCGGCTGATGCCTGCGACGCTGCAGGTCAGCCGCCGATCAAGGCGGTAATCGGTCCTCGGACGAAGTACAGGATGAACCCGACCGAGACGACCCACAGTAGCCAGTGGGCGCGCTGTCCGCGACCGCTGAGAACGCTCAGCAGGGCCCAGGTGATGAAGCCCACGCCGATGCCGTTGGCGATCGAGTAGGTCAGCGGCATGGTCACGATCGTGAGGAATGCGGGCAGCGCCACCGAGAAATGGGTGAAGTCGATGTCCCGGATCTGGGCCACCATCATCGACCCCACGACCACGAGTGCGGCGGCGCCGACCTCCATCGGGATGACCCCGATGAGCGGCGCGAAGAACATCGAGCCCAGGAACAGGACGCCGGTCACGCACGCGGCGAGGCCGGTGCGGGCGCCCTCGGCGATGCCCGCCGCGGAGTCGACGAACACGGTGTTCGACGATCCCGAGGATGCGCCGCCGGCGACGGCGCCCAGGCCCTCGACGACGAACGCCGAGCGGATGCGCGGGAACGTCCCGTCGGGCTTGCCCAGGCCGGCGGAGCGCGCGAGCCCGGTCATGGAGCCCATGGCGTCGAAGAAGTTGGTGAACACCAGCGTGAACACGAGCATCGTGGCGGAGAGTGCTCCGACCCGCTCGAAGGCGCCGAACAGGTCGAACCGACCGATCAGGCCGAAGTCGGGGAGGGCCACGATGTGGCCGGGAAGCTCAGGGGCGCTGAGGTTCCAGCCCTTCGGGTCGGGATGGGCAGGATCGCCGACGGTGCCGAGTCTGGCGAAGTGCTGCACGATGATCGCCGCCACGGTGGCCACGATCATGCCGATCAGGATCGCGCCGGGGATCCGCCGGGCGACCAGCACCGCGATGAGCAGCAGGGCGAAGACGAACACCGCGGTGGGCAGTGCGTCGATCGACCCGTCGTGGCCGAGCTGGACCGGTGGGCCCGCCGGGGTCCGCGTGACGAAGCCGGAGTTGACGAAGCCGATGAAGGCGATGAACAGCCCGATCCCCACGGTGATCGCGGTCTTCAGCTCCGCCGGCACCGCGCGGAAGATCGCCGTCCGGATGCCGGTGGCCCCGAGGATCACGATGATCACGCCGTTGATGATCACTAGGCCCATCGCCTCGGGCCAGGTGACGTCCTTGACCACCGCGACCGCGAGGAAGGAGTTCATCCCGAGGCCCGCCGCGAGTGCGAACGGAAGTCGCGCGACGAGGCCGAAGAGGATGGTGATGACGCCGGCGGTCAGGCCCGTGACTGCCGTGACCTGGACGAATCCGAGCGTTCCCTTCGCGGCGTCGGCGGAACTGCTGAGGATCAGGGGGTTGAGGACCACGATGTAGGCCATCGCCACGAAGGTCACCAGGCCGCCGCGGATCTCCCGTGGGACGGTCGACCCGCGCCGGGTGATCTCGAAGAAGCGGTCCAGGAACGGGGTACTGCCGGGCGGAGCGACGTCCTCGTCGGTCCTGCTCTGCTCGTGCTGGGCGGTCATGGTGGTCCTTTCGGTCCCGGGCGGCGGGCGCGGGCTCGGCGCGGCGGTGGGTGCTCCGGCGGAGCGGCGAGGTGGGGCTGATTCGCGGTGACGATGCGATGTCGTGACGAGCGCAGTCGGGCGTCGCTCAGTGCGTTCCGCCCTCCGGAAATGTGATTCCGGTCACGTGGAGTGAAACATGTACTACGAGAGCTGTCAAGCGGTCCGATCCGGAGTGTTCGAGCGACTTGTGCCGTGCGACAACGACTACCGCGCCGGGTGATAGCCGGCGGGTGTGACTCTGCGGGGGCGGCGTATCGAATCGTGTTCCGTCATGTGGTCCACAATTTCCGCTACAGGCGCACGCTCGAGCGCACAACGATCTGGCGGTTCGAACTTTGTACCGCAATACGGAACGCAGGATGGAATTTGAGGCGTACGGTCGTGATGGAACAGTGAATGACCCGACCTGGGGAGGCGATCATGGCGGGGAAGTCCACCTCGGGCGTGCAATCGGTGGAGCGCGCGTTCGAACTGCTGGAGCTGATGGGCAGGGCGGGCGGCGAGTGCTCACTGAGTGAGCTCTCGGCCGGCACGCCGCTGCCCCCGCCCACGATCCACCGCCTGCTGCGGACCCTGGTCGGGATCGGCTACGTGCGGCAGCTGCCGAATCGGCGGTACGCGCTGGGGCCGCGCCTGATCCGGCTCGGCGAGGTCGCCAACCGGCAGCTCGGTGCCGTCGCCGTCCCCGTCCTGCAGTCGCTGGTGGACGAGCTCGAGGAGACCGCGAGCCTCGCCGTGCTCGACGGCGACATGGTGATCTACACCGGGCAGGTGCCCTCGCAGCACAGCATGCGCACCAACAACGAGGCCGGCCGCCGGGTGCACCTGCACAACAGCGGGGTGGGCAAGGCCGTGCTCGCCGAGCTGGACGACGCCCGCATCGTCAAACTCGTCGGCCAGGCGGGGATCCCGGCGTCGACGCCCAACAGTGTGAGCACCCTGTCCGGCGTGTTCGCCGAAGTGGAGAAGATCCGCGCCCGCGGCTACTCGATCGACGACGAGGAGCAGGAGGTGGGCGTGCGGTGCTACGCCATGGCGGTACCCGGCGCGCCCACCCCCATGGCCGTCGGCATCTCCGGACCCGTCTCCCGACTCGGCGACGGCTTCGTCGATCGCGCGATCCCCGCACTGGAGCGCGCGACGGGCATCATCTCCGACGCCCTGATCGGCGCACGCGAGATCTGATCCCCCCGGCCCGGTTTGGACTCCCGGTGATTTCATCGGAATGTGCAGCGGCCTGCCGTGGTTGGAACGACCATGGCGAGAACAGTGGTGGCACAGGCGTTCGGAGGGCCCGAGGTCCTCGAGATCATCGATCAGGAGCTCCCCGCTCCCGGGCCCGGCGAGGTGATCGTCGAGTTCAGGGCCATCGGGGTCAACCCGATCGACTACAAGCTCTACAGCGGGGCCCTGGGCGCCGACGAGTCGACACTCCCGCAGCGCGTGGGCAGCGAGGGCGCCGGCGTGGTGACCGCGGTCGGACCCGACGCGGTGGGGCCGGGCGGACCGATCGCGGTCGGCGACGAGGTGGTCGTCTACCGCGGCGACGGCACCTACGCCTCGTCCGCGGTCCAGCCGGCCCGAGCGGTTCTGCCCAAGCCCGCCGGCCTGGACTGGGAGGACGCCGCGGGTCTCCTCCTGACCGGCGCCACTGCGTGGGATGCTGTGGAGCGCATCGGAATCGGGGAGGGCGATACGGTTCTCATCCACGGCGCGTCCGGCGGCGTGGGGCTGCTCGCGGTGCAGCTCGCGCGCCTGCGCGGAGCAACGGTGATCGGCACCGCGCGCGAGGCCAACCACGACTACCTCCGCGAACTGGGCGCCGTTCCCGTCGCGTACGGCGAGGGGCTCGCCGACCGCGTCCGGGCGGCCGCTCCCGGCGGTGTCGACGCCGCGATCGACACCGTCGGCACCGACGAGGCCGTGGACGTCTCGCTGGCGCTGGTCGCCGACCGCGCGCGGATCGTCACGATCGCCGCGTTCGGCCGCGCGGAGCAGGACGGGATCATCGCCATCGGCGGCTCCGACCCCGAGGGGGCGCGCATCCGCGACGAGGCCCGCGCGCCGCTCCTGGACCTCGCGGCCACCGGGCGGTTGAACAACCTGATCGCCAAGACCTTCCCCCTCGCGGAGGTCGCGCAGGCGCACGCCGAGCTGGCGCAGGCGCACCCGAGGGGCAAGTTCATCCTGCTCCCGTAGCCCCCGCCGCCGCCGTGACGTGATCGAGAAGCACTGCGGCCCAGGCGGCCTCGTCGTGGCCGCCGGCGTACACGGTGTGCGTCACGGCGCGGCCCGCGGCGCGGGCGGTCCCGGCCAGGTCCGCGACGGCGGGCGTCAGCTCCTCCTCGAACGCGCCCGACGCGAGGTGGATCGTGAACGCCCCGCCGCGGCTCGACGAGACCCGCTCGTGGATCCACTCCGGGCGCGCGGCCGGATCGCTCGGCCGGGCGGTCAGTCCGGGGCGCCACCACACCGACGGCGAGTAGGCCAGCACCTCGTCGACGAGCGCGGGGTACGCGGCCGCGAACGCCAGCGCCGTCAGGCCGCCGAGGCGCTGCCCCGCGAGGGTGACGCGGCGGGGCCCGCCGCTCGCGCGGCGCGCCCGCGGCAGCGCCTCACGGGCGAGCGCGCCCAGCACCTCCTCGTCAGCGCCGAGGAACCGGAGCCGCTCCTGCGGATCGGCGGGGGAGTCGACGCCCAGCACGGCGCAGCGCCTGCCCGCGGCGGCGAGGACGTCGGGGAGTCGCAGCCGGTCGAGCCACGCGTCCGCGTCGAACACGACGAGCAGGTCCGGCGGAGGCGGGCCCGGCGGAACCACCAGGCGCACGCGCATCGCCGCCCCACCCGCCGGAACGACCCGGTCCAGCACCGTCGACGAGGAGCGTGGCGGCGCGGTCCACGCGTCGATCCCGGGCGCGTCCGGGCCCCGCAGGACCGACCCGAACGGTGAGTCGGCGACGGCGAGCGCGTTGAACGGGTCGATCTCGCCGCGGCGCAACAGATCCCGGGGCGGCGGGGCCTGCGCCCCCTTGTTCTCCGGTCCGCGCAGGGGGAGGAACCGGTAGGAGGCCAGGGCGTCGCGCGGCACCGTCAGCTCCGCGAACCACAGGTCCCCGGCGCCGCGGAGCCGCATCCCGCCCCGGGCCGCGTGACGTTTGTCCGTGAGCCGGTTCACCCACAGGTACACGCCGGCCGGCGGCTGCCCGTCGGCCCCGGCGGGGGTGTACGTGAACAGCGCCCGCACCCGGGCGGGATCGGCGGGGTCACCCGTGAGCAGCGGGGCGCCCGGCGACCGGAGCGCCGCCAGGTCCGCATCGGTGAGTGCCCGCGTCCCGTCGATCACGGTGCGCCGCAGGGCCTCCGCGGCCCGGCCGTCTCCATCACCACGAGTCCCCACGGCCGCCACCCTATACGCGCACTGCGCCGCCGGGCGGCGGCCGATTAGGCTGGAGCGCATGAAGAAGGTGGCGATCCTCGACTACGGCTCCGGCAACATCCGGTCCGCGCATCGCGCGATGGAACGGGCCGGCGCCGAGGTCACGGTGACCGCTGATCCGGCGATCGCGCTCGCCGCCGACGGCCTGCTGGTGCCCGGCGTGGGCGCGTACGAGGCGTGCATGGCGGGCCTGCGGGCGGTGCATGGCGACCGGATCATCGGCGAGCGGCTCGCCGGCGGGCGTCCCGTGATGGGCATCTGCGTGGGCATGCAGATCCTGTTCGAGAAGGGCATCGAGTTCGGCGTCGAGACCCGCGGCTGCGGGGAGTGGCCCGGCACCGTCGAACGACTGCGGGCCGAGGTGGTTCCGCACATGGGGTGGAACACCGTCGAGGCGGCCGAGGGCTCGCAGCTGTTCGCCGGCACGGACGCCGACACCCGCTACTACTTCGTGCACTCCTACGCGGCGCAGCAGTGGGAACTGGACATCGCCGACCACATCCGGGCGCCCAGGGTCACGTGGGCCGATCACGGCGGCCGCTTCGTCGCCGCCGTGGAGAACGGCCCCCTGTGGGCCACCCAGTTCCACCCGGAGAAGAGCGGCGACGCCGGAGCCGTGCTGCTCAAGAACTGGGTGGGAACGCTGTGAGCGGCAACCGGGGACTCTCGCTCGGCCGGCTCGCGCTGTTCTCGCTCGGCGCCGCCGCCGCCGTGCTCGCCGCGGCGGTGCTGCTGCTCAACCTCCTGCGCCCCAGCCCCGCGATCGGTCTGCTGATCGTCGCGGTCGGCCTCGTGGGCGCGGTCGCGGCCATGGGGTTCGTCTCCAACCGCATCGTGGGGCGCGCGGCCGACCGCGAGCAGCAGGAGCGCGGAAACCCGGATGACACGACGCACTAGGCTGGTCGTGTGAGTCTGGTACTTCTTCCCGCAGTCGACGTCGCCGATGGCCGGGCCGTGCGCCTGGTACAGGGGGAGGCGGGCAGCGAGACCGCCTACGGGTCGCCGCGCGACGCCGCCCTCGCCTGGCAGAACGACGGTGCGCAGTGGGTGCACCTCGTGGACCTCGACGCCGCGTTCGGCAAGGGCAGCAACCGCGAGCTCCTGGCCGGGGTGATCGGGGAACTCGACGTGAAGGTGGAGCTCTCCGGCGGCATCCGCGACGACGCCTCGCTCGCCGCCGCCCTCGCCACCGGCTGCGCCCGCGTGAACCTCGGGACCGCCGCGATCGAGAACCCGCAGTGGTGCGCGAGCGCCATCGCCCGCCACGGCGACAAGATCGCCGTCGGACTCGACGTGAAGCAGATCGACGGCCACTGGCGCCTGCGCGGCCGCGGCTGGGTGACCGACGGCGGCGACCTGTGGGAGGTGCTCGAGC
>JBEBXD010000107.1:0-12546 GCA_040391845.1 Tsukamurella paurometabola
ACGCGTAGGAGGTCGATCTCGTCGCCGTGGTGGCGCGGCTCGCGCTGGTCTCGCTGCGCATCCGCCGGGGCAGGACGACGGTGCGCCTGCCGGTCGCCCTGTACGAGCCGCCCGGCCGGGGGCGGGTGCGCGGGCGGGAACTGCCGTCGCTGGGCACCCGCCGGCTCGCCGAGGCGCTGGACCGCAATCCGCTGCCCGAGGCGCGCGACATCGCGCGGGTGCTGGCGGAGCAGTCGCGCGCGCAGGCCACGTCGACGCCGATGCGGGACCGCCCGCTGTTCCGGGCCGCGGGCATCGCCCGCGAGGTCGGGGGCGCGGAGGAGCTGGTGTTCACGGCCGACGAGGTGGACGAGATCGCCCGCCCGCCGTGGTAGACGCGCCGTGTTCGAACACTTGACTGCACTCGAACGAAATGTTCGACTGGTGGTGTGCGATGGGATGGTCAGCTGCTCAGTGATGCCGGTTCGGGCGTGCGTGCGCTGCCGGGCCTCGAGGGCCTGGGGCGCACGGTCCGGGCGCCGGAGTTCGAGGGCATCACCTTTCACGAGGTGCTCTGCAAGAGCGCGCTGAACAGGCTGCCGGAATCCACGGCGATGCCCTTCTCGTGGACCGTCAATCCGTACCGCGGCTGCACGCACGCCTGCACGTACTGCTTCGCCCGGTCGAGCCACGAGTACCTCGAGTTCGACGCGGGCGGGGATTTCGATTCGCAGATCGTGGTGAAGACGAATCTCGTCTCCGTGCTCAAGAGGGAGCTGCGGCGCGCGTCGTGGCGCGGGGACGCGGTGGCGCTCGGCACCAACACCGACCCCTACCAGCGGGCCGAGGGCCGGTACCGTCTGATGCCCGGGGTGATCGGCGCGCTGGCCGGCGCGGGGTCGCCGATCTCGATCCTCACCAAGGGCACGCTGCTGCGCCGCGATCTGCCGCTGCTCGCGACGGCCGCCACGCGGGTCCCGGTGCAGCTGTCGGTGTCGCTCGCGCTGCTCGACCCGGCGTTGCAGCGCTCGCTCGAGCCGGGGGCGCCGAAGCCGGAGGCCCGGCTCGAGCTCATCCGGGCGATCGCGGAGGCGGGCTTCGACTGCCACGTGATGATCGCCCCCGTGGTGCCCTACCTCACCGACGATGCGGCCTCGCTCCGCGCGCTGATCGCGGCCCTCGCCGAGGCGGGCGCCGCGAGCGCGACGGTGACGGCGCTGAATCTCACCGGGCGGTACCGGGATTGGTTCCTCGGCTGGCTGTCGGAGAACCATCCGATGTTGGTGCGGCGCTACCGCCAGCTGTACGGGACCACCGGCCGGGTCTCGGCCGACTACCGCACCCACCTGCGCGCCCGCGTCACCCCGATGCTCGAGGAGTTCGGGCTGCTGCGCCTCGAGGACCCGTACGCGAGCCCGCGGCTGGGTCCCGCGCGCACCCCGCGCGCGCCGCGAATCTCCGGCTCCGCCGCGCCGGACCTGCAGGAGTCGCTGTTCTGACGGGGGCCGCGCCGGGCGGCACTAATGACAATGATTACTATTAGTGGCATGACCGCCCCAGCCCCGCTCCCCGTCACCGTCCTCTCCGGCTTCCTCGGCGCCGGCAAGACCACGCTGCTCAATCACCTGCTCACCAATCGCGACGGCTTGCGCATCGCCGTCATCGTCAACGACATGAGCGAGGTCAACGTCGACGCCGCCCTGGTCGACCTGGGCGGCTTCGACCGCACCGAGGAGAAGCTCGTCGAGCTCAGCAACGGCTGCATCTGCTGCACGCTGCGCGAGGACCTCGTCGACGCCGTCGGCGCGATCGCCCGGCAGCGGACCCCGGACGGGGAGCGCCGCTTCGACCATCTCGTCATCGAATCCACCGGCATCTCCGAGCCGATGCCGGTGGCCGCGACCTTCGACTGGACCTTCGACGACGGCAGCCGCCTCGGCGACCTCGCCGCGCTCGACACGATGGTCACCGTGGTGGACGCCAGCACCTTCCTCGGTGAGATCGCGCGCGGCGCGAGCCTCGCCCAGCGCGGGCTCGGCGCGGCCGAGGGCGACGAGCGCGGGATCGCCGACCTGCTCATCGACCAGGTCGAGTTCGCCGACGTCGTGCTGATCAGCAAGCTGGACCTGGTCTCCGCCGCCGCGGGCGGGGCGGTCCAGGCCACGGTGCGCCGCCTGAACCCGCGCGCCCGCGTCCGCCCCCTGCCCCGCGGCGCGATCGCGGTGTCCGAGGTGATCGGCACCGGGCTGTTCGACCACGACGCGGCCTCGTCGGTCGCGGGCTGGGACGACGAGGTGCTCGGCGGCCACACCCCCGAGACGGAGGAGTACGGCATCTCGTCGTTCGCCTACCGTGCGGACCGGCCGTTCCATCCGGCGCGGCTGATCGAGTCGCTCGACGAGGTGCGGGCGATCCTGCGCAGCAAGGGATTCTGCTGGATCGCGAGCCGGCCGGACTTCGCCGCGGTGTGGTCGCAGGCCGGCCCGAACCTCACGATCGAGCCCGCGGCCTACTGGTCGCAGGTCGACGGTGCGCCCCAGCAGGAGCTGGTGTTCATCGGCGTGCGGCTCGACGGGGACCGGCTGCGCGCACTGCTGGATCGCGCCCTGCTCACCGACGACGAGGTCGCCGACGGGCCGGCCGCGTGGGTGGACTACCCGGACCGGCTACCGTCGTGGAACGTTCCGGCGCACCGTCATTGAGCGGTGAGCGCGGCCCGCGCGGCGCTCGCGGCGGCGGCGGCCACCGTCGGGACGAGGGAGAGGCGGGTGCGGCGCTCGAGTAGATCCGCCGTGCTGAGGGCGCCCTCGACGAGGGCGCCGAACACGAGTTCCGCGCCCGTGACCTCGGTGCCCTCGGCGACGGGCGCGGCGAGCGCGGGATCGGCCGCCCCGATGGCGGCCACCGCGGGCGCCTCGACGCCGTAGGCGCGCACCAGCCGCTCCGGAGCGTCGATGCGCCGCAGCGCGTCCCGCGGCGCGGCGCCCACCAGGGGGAGGTTCCGGGTGATGCAGCGGCCGGCGGCGAGGCCCGATGCCGCCAGTGCGGCGTCGACGGCGTCCTCCGCCATCCGGCGGTACGTCGTGAGCTTGCCGCCGACCACCGTCACCAGGCCGTCGCCGCGGGTGAGCACCGCGTGCTTGCGGGAGACGTCCGCCGTCCGCCCGGCGCCGGAGTCGAGGAGCGGGCGCAGGCCGGCGAAGGTGCCCACCACGTCGGCGCGGGTCAGGGGCGTGCCGAGCGCGAGATTGACCGTGGAGAGCAGGAATTCGATCTCGTCGTCCGTAGCCTCGGGGACGTCGGGCACCGGGCCGTCGGCCTCCTCGTCGGTGAGGCCCACGTAGACCCGCCCGTCGGGCTGCGGGAGCGCGAAGACGTACCGGCCGAACGCGCCGGGAACGGGCACCGTCAGGCCCGCGGTGAGGCCGCCGAAGGTCTCCTGCCGGAGCACGAGGTGGGTGCCGCGGCTGGGCCGCAGCGAGACCGCGGGGTCGACGGTGCCGGACCACACGCCCGTGGCGTTGACTACCGCCTTGGCGCGGAGGGTGAAGGAGGCGCCGGTCGTCCCGTCCGTCACCGTCGCGGCGGTGCCGGTCACCCGGGTCGCCGCGCAGTGGGTGAGGATCACGGCGCCGTGGCCCGCGGCGGTGCGCGCGATGCCCACCGTGAGGCGCGCGTCGTCGGTGAGCCGGCCGTCCCAGTTGAGGAGCCCGCCCCTCAGGCCGTCGCGGCGGACCGTGGGCGCCAGGGCGATCACCTCGGCGGGGGAGATGCGGCCCGATCGCGCCAGCTCCGACGACGGGGTCCGTGCGGCGAGCCGGAGCGCGTCGCCCGCGAGGAACCCGACCCGGGTGAGGACCGCGTCGCGGCGCGAGACGCCGCCCAGCAGCGGGACCACCTGCGGGAGCGGTCGAGTGAGGTGCGGCGCGATCGACCGGATCAGCGCGTCGCGCTCGACGGCGCTCTCGTAGGCGATGCCGACCGCGCCCGAAGCCAGGTAGCGCAGGCCGCCGTGCACCAGCTTCGAGGACCAGCGGCTCGTGCCGAACGCCAGGTCGTGCTTCTCGACGAGCGCGACGCGCAGGCCGCGGCTCGCGGCGTCCAGGGCGACGCCGGTGCCGGTGACGCCACCGCCGATGACCAGCAGGTCGACTGCGGGATCGGCTTCGAGCGCGATGAGGTCCGCGGACCGGCGGGCCGCGGAGAGGCGCGAGGCGGGATCGATCCCCTCGATCGCGGCGGTCACCGCGGTCACGGCTTCAGGTACCGGTCGACGAGGTCGAAGAGCTGGGCGTCCAGCAGGTCCGGCGCCGGGGTGAACACGGGGCCGGTGAGCGCGGAGGACCACGCCAGCTGCAGCACGACGGCGGCCAGCTCGCCCGGGTCGCCGCCGCGGATGCTGCCGTCCGCCTGGCCGGCGGCGATGCCGGGCGTGATGGCCTCGATCTGGGCGCGGGAGGTGCGGCCGGTCCGGTGCAGCAGGTACGGCATGAGGAACTCGGGGTCGAGCTCGATGATGCGCCGCAGCAGCGGATGCGAGCGCGCCGCCGCGGTCACGTGGACCACGGTGCGCGCGATCGTCTCCCGGCCCGTCGCACCGTCGAACAGCCCCACCGAGCTGAGCGCGGCGACGAACTCGCGGGTGGTGACCGCGGCGGCGAGGGCCTGCACGTTCGGGTAGCGCCGGTAGAGGGTGGCGCGCGAGACCTGCGCCGTGCGGGCGACGTCCGCCATGGTGGTGCGGCGGATGCCGATCGTCGCCATCAGGTCGCGTGCGGCGTCGAGGATCTGCCCGTCGTCGACGGCGTTGGCCGAGCGGGCGGTGGCCTCCGGGGCGGCCGGCGCTGCGGCATTGAGATCCTGCGACATCATGTGTACAAATGTATCATGCCTTCGTCCGAGCTGGATCTTCCCGTCGTCGCGTTCGAGTCGGGGCGCTGGGGCGACCCGGCGCACCCGATGCACCTGTCCGACGCGGTGCTCGGCGCGCTCACCATGCTCGGGATCGACGGTGGCCCGGGGCGGCCGGAGCGGCCGTTCCTCATGCCGTCCCGCGTCTCCGGCCGCGCGCTGGCCGCGCTGCAGAAGACCGGCGCCACCGTCTCCGGTGACGACGCCACCCGCCTCGCCCACCTGCGCGGGTTCTCCACGCCCGACCTGCTGAAGTACCGCGCGGGGGACGCCTCCGACGCCCCCGACGTCGTGGTCGCCGTCACGGAGCCGGAGCAGGTCGCGGCGGTGCTCGCGGTCTGCGCGACCAAGGGCCTCACCCTCAGCCCGTTCTCGGGCGGCACGTCGGTGACGGGCGGGCTCGCCCCGGACCGGGGCCGCCCCGTCGTCGCACTCGACCTGCGCGGGCTCACGGGCCTGATCGAACTCGATCCCGTCTCGCAGGTCGCGACGCTCGCCGCCGGAACCCGCCTGCCGGAGGCCGAACGGCTGCTCGGCGAGCGCGGATTCGAGCTCGGGCACTTCCCGCAGTCCTACGAGGGCGCCACCGTCGGCGGGTGCGCCGTCACCCGCTCCGCCGGGCAGTCGTCGATCGGCTACGGCCGGTTCGACGAGATGGTCGTCGGCCTCACCGTCGCCACCCCGCGGGGCGTCGCGGAGATCGGCACCGCCCCCAAGTCCGCGGCGGGCCCGGACCTGCGCCAGCTGTTCCTGGGCTCCGAGGGCGCCTTCGGGGTGGTGACCGCGGTCCGCGTGCGGGTGCATCCCGTGCCCGCGGAGCGCCGGTTCTACGGCTGGCGGTTCCCCGACTTCGCCGCGGGCGCGCATGCCATGCGGGTGATCGCCCAGGGCTCCGTCCGCCCGACGGTGCTGCGCCTCTCGGACGAGGCCGAGACCGGCCTGAACCTCGCGGACCCCGGGGCGGCGGGGAAGACCGCCGTCGGCGGCTGCCTGATGATCGTGGGCTTCGAGGGCGACGAGGCCGACGTCGACTGTCGCGACGGCTACGTCAGCGCGCGGCTCGCGGAGCTGGGCGGGCAGTTCCTCGGCCCCGACCCCGGAGAGGCCTGGCGCACAGGACGTTTCCGCGGCCCGTACCTGCGGGACCCGCTGCTCGATGCGGGTGCCCTCGTCGAGACGCTGGAGACGGTGACCTTCTGGTCGAACCTCGAGCGGCTCAAGGCCGACGTGACGGCGGCCCTCACCGGCGCGCTGGGCGAGCAGGGGACCCCCGCCGTGGTCCTCTGCCACATCTCACACGTGTACCCGACCGGGGCCTCGCTGTACTTCACCGTGATCGCCAAGGCCCTGCCCGATCCGCTCGACCAGTGGGGCGCGGCCAAATCCGCTGCGAGCGCGGCGATCCGCTCCGCCGGCGCGTCGATCACCCACCACCACGCGGTGGGTACCGACCACCGGGCCACCTACCTCGAGGAGATCGGCGACGTGCAGCTCACCGCGCTGCGGGCGGTCAAGGACGCGCTCGACCCGCAGGGCGTGCTCAACCCGGGGATCCTGCTCCCGTGAGCGGCACGGACGTCGTCGCGGTGCTCAACCCGGTCTCCGGCGGCGGGGCGGCGCGGTCCCGCTGGGCCGTGGTCGCCGCGGAGCTCGCCCGCAGGGAGGTCTCCACGGAGGTCGTCGAATCCACGTCGGGGGCGCACGCGCGCCGGCTCGCGGAGGAGGCGGCCGCGTCCGGGGCGCTGACCGTCGCCGTCGGGGGCGACGGCCAGATCCGCGAGGTCGCGGCGGGGGTGCTGCGCGTGCCCGGCGCGCCGATGGGCGTCGTCACCGCCGGACGCGGCAACGACATGGCCCGGCACCTGCGGCTCCCCGACGATCCCGCCGCCATCGCGGACATCCTCACCGACGGCCGCCGCGCCGACCTGGACGTGCTCGTCATCGGCGACGAGATCGCCGTCGGCAACGTGTACGTGGGCCTCGATTCCGTGGCCACGGAGCTGATCAACCGGCTCCGCCGCCTGGGCCCGCTCGCGTACCGGATCGCGCCCGCCGTCGCCGCGCTCCGGTGGCGGCCGGCCCGCTTCCGCATCGAGGTCGACGGTGCCGTCCACGAGGGCCCGGTGCACATGGTGGTCGTCGCGAACTCGGGCTGGTACGGCAACGGCCTGCACATGGTTCCGGCCGCCGCGTCGGATGACGGCCGCATCGACGTGCTCGCCGTGGACGGCGGCGGGAACACACTGAAGCTGATCAGCGCGATGGGGGAGGCGAAGACCGGCGCGCACGTCGCCAGGCCCGAGGTGATGACCTTCAGCGGCACCGAGGTCACCCTGAGCGCGGACCGCCCGATACCCGTCCACGCCGACGGCGACTATCTTCAGGAACTGCCCGTCACCGTTCGGATCCGCGCGGCAGTGCTGCCGGTGCTCGTTCCGCGCTGACCTGCGCCGCTCGTCAGGGCCCCGGCCGAGGTACCGCTGCGGCGAGCTCTGGGCGATCAGGTCTGCCCGCCACCGATCCCGGACCGTCGGCGTGGGGCCGACCGGGAGTTGCGTCGTCGTCCGGCGGCCGCACGAGGAGCAGCGCGGCGACGGACACCGCTGCCAGCGCGGTCACGTAGACGGCGAACGCGGTATCGCTGACGTGCAGGTGCATCCACGCGCGGATGTAGGGCGCGGTCCCACCGAGCACGGCCGCCACGAGGGAGTACGTGACGCCGATCGCGGTGGTCCGCGACGCCGCCGGCACCAGTCGTGCGATGTACACGGGCTCGACCGACAGGATCGCGCCGATCGGCACCATCATCGCCGTCATGCACAGGTACAGGTTCAGGGGACCGCCACTGATGGCGGCGCTCACCGGCAGGCTGCCGAGGGTGACGACGATCGTCCCGGCGAGCATGACGGTGCGGTGTCCCACCCGGTCCGCGATCTCGCCCCAGACGGGGATCAGTGCGGCCGCGGTGGCGTACGCGGCGACCGCGGCCCACAGCGCCGCGGACTTGGACATTCCGCCGAAGGTGATCGCGAAGGCCGAGGCCGAGTTCCCCCACGCGTAGATCGCCACCGTCGAACCGGCCACCACGGCGGCGACCGCGATCAACGCGCGGCGGTCCCGACGCAGCGAGCCCACGTGGTACCGCACCGGCAGTGCGCGACGGTCGTCGCCGGGCACCGGCTCGCGGAGGTACGCACGGAGTCCGAGTGCCGCGAGCCCCAGTGCCCCGCCGACGGCGAACGGGATGCGCCATCCCCACTGCCGAAGGTCGTCGGCGCCGAGCACCGAGGCCATCGTCGCACCCAGGGCCATCCCCGCGATCACTCCGGCGTTGCCGGACACGTAGATCAGGCTCGACCACCGGCCGAGGTGCTCGCGGGGTGCGTTCTCGGCGATGTACACCTGCAGGCTGGGCAGCTCGCCGCCCTGCCCGAATCCCTGCAGCAACCGCAGGACCAGCAGGATCACGCCCGCGGCGGCACCGATCTGCGCGTGGCCGGGAAGGAAGGCCACGCCGAGACAGCCGGTGGCGACGCACGCGATCGTCAGCGACAGCGACGTGGTGCGGCCGTACCGGTCCGCGATGACGCCGAACACGAGTCCGCCCAGTGGCCTGGCGATGTAGGCCGCGGCGAACACCGCCAGCCCCGCCAGCAGCGACTGCGCCACGGGCATGCCGAAGACGTACGCGCCGAAGAAGGGCAGCATCGCGCTGTACACACCCCAGTCGAACCACTCGAGCGCGTTGCCGGCGCCGAGCGCGGCGACCTTCCGCCAGCCCTGCAGCGGGCGTCGTCCCGTCATGTCAGTGCACCTCCAGGTGGTCGCGCAGGGTGCTCCCCGCGTAGTGGTCGCGGTATCGTCCGGCGGCCCGCAGCAGGGGGATCACCTGCCGGTAGACCTCGTCGACGGAGCCGCCCGCGCCGAGGACGAAACCGTCGGCGGCACCGTCGTCGACCCAGCCGATCAGGGTGTCCGCGATGGACCGTGCGCTCCCCGCGAGGGATAGGAATCCGGACCCGTTGCGGTACACGCAGAGGAGCTCGCGGAGCGTGGTCCCGGGCTCGGCGGCGAGGTCCCAGAGGCCCTCGAGGGTGCCCGTGATCGCCGCGGACTGCGTGTCGACGCGGCCGCGGGCGGCGAGGATCCGGTCGGGGAGCGGCGCGTCGAGTTCGAGTCCGCCGAGCGGGACGCCGAGCAGCGCGCCGACGGCGTCGCGCAGGCCGGGGCTCTCGACAGTGACCAGTTCGTCGTCGACGAACAGGCGCACGCCCGGCAGGTACTTGACGGCACCGGGATCGCGGCCCTGCGCGGCGGCGAGCTCGCGCAACCGCGTGCGCGTCCGGATCGCGCCGGACCGGCTCGGGTTGATCCCGAAGACCGCGTCGGCGTATCGCGCTGCGAAAGTCAGACCCGCAGCGGAGGATCCGGCCTGGAACAGCACGGGCCTGCCCTGCCGGTCCGAGGGGACGTCGAGCCAACCGTCGAGGGCGACGTGCGCACCGGAGAAGTGCACGTCGGCGATGGCGTCGGTGTCGACGAAGCCGCTGCGCGGCCGCCGGTACGCGGGATCCCAGGACGCCCATAGGGCCAGCACCGCGTCGGTGACCTCAGCGGCGCGGGCGTACCGCTCGTCCTTGGCCGCGAGGTCCTGCCCGTAGTTGCCCGCGCCCTGGATGGAGGTCACGATATTCCAGCCCGCACGCCCGCCGCTGAGGTTGTCCAGCGACGCGATCTGCCGCGCGAGCGTGTACGGCTCCGAGAAGGTCGTCGACGCCGTCGCGATGAGCCCGATCGACGTCGTGCGGGCCGCGATCGCGGACAGTGCCGTGAGCGGCTCGAACGGGATGAGCGGGCGGGCGGCGAACTGCGCGCGCGGTTTGCCCAGGAAGTCGGCGTAGAAGAGCGCGTCCACGCCTGCGTCCTCCGCGCGCGCCGCGAAGTCGAGGAAGTCGTCGGGGCTCGCGACGCGGGGGCCGCCGCGCCGAGCCCGTTCGGCGAGCTCGGGCAGCTGGGCGCCGACGGCCTCGACGACCAGGTGGATCCCGCTCATACTCGGCCCCCCGAGCTGGTTCGGGGGGCCGTGCACAGCCAGCTGCGGATCGGCATCGAGGTGACGGTGCCCGTCGCGTCCAGCCTGCGCTGGGCGGCCGCGGCGACCGCTGCGCGCTGCGTGGCGTGATCCTGGAACAGGCCCTGGTAGTAGTCGCCGAAGGTGCTGTCGACGTAGTCGGCGAAGGCCGTGCCATCCGAGGGGGCGGTCCGCGCGGTGTGTTCGACCGCCTCGACCTCGCCGAACGCGCCGCGCAGAATCCGCTCGAGCGCGCTCGCCGGGAGGGTGCGCCGCGATACCGGGACGATCCCGGCACCGTCGAACTGCGCGGCGGTGGCGCCGGCGGCCTCGGCGATCACGGCGTCCGTGCCGCCGAGACCGGAGGCCTCGGGAACGGGATGGTAGGTGGTGAGCACCGCCGCGCCGCCGGCGGTGAGCGCCGTGGCGATGCGGCGCACGACGGCGCTCTCGCCCGGGTGCAGCCAGTGCAGCACTGCGGTCATCGTGATGATGTCCGCCGAACCGTTCGGGACGTGCGCGGACAGCGGCTCGCGGAGGTCGTGGACCGCGAACCGCAGCCGGACCTCGCCCGCGTGCCGCGCCCGCAACTCCGCGATGCGGGGAACCGCGGCGTCGAGCCCGGTGATCGTCGCCGACGGTGCCGCGCCGGCGAGCGCGTCGATCAGCGTGCCCGTGCCGCAGCCCAGGTCGACGACCGACCGCGCCCGCGCGAGCCGATCGCCGAGCGCGGCGACGACGCGGAGCGCGTCCGGCGCCTGCCGCAGCCTGCTGTGATCGGCGTAGCCCGCCATCCGCTCGTCGTGTTGGACGCCGGCGGTCATCCGCGCGCCCCGGTCACGATCGCCCCGAGCAGCAGGACGCCGATCGCGGTGCCCGCGTGCATCGCGCTGGTGTTCCAGGCGCTGGCCGACGCGCGCCGGTCGCCCGCCGCGAGCGCGAGCGCGGTCTGCTGCTCGGTGACGAATCCGCCGCTGCCGACGAACCAGACCAGGAGCGCGATGAGTGCCGGTGCCGCGCCGTGCGACAGCGCGAACGCGCCGAGGCCGACGCCGATCACCGCGATCCACACGGTCAGGCGCGCGGCGAGTGGCAGCCCGGAGCGAGTGAGTCGGCCGCCGAGCAACGCGCCGGTCACGCTGCCGAGCCCCACCAGCACGCCCACCAGGCCCAGGGCGCCCGCGCTCCAGCCGAGCCGCTCGTGCAGGATCTGGCCGGCGTAGGCGTACGCGCCCAGGCTGAACGCCTGGACCACGAAGGTCAGCGCGAGGATCGGGCCGACGCGTCGGTCGAGCGCGACGCGCAGGCCCTCCTGGAGTGACGGTGCCGTCCCGTCCGGCCGGGCACGGGGAACGGCGCGGGCGAGCACGGCGATCGCCGCCGCGGTGCCGGCGGCCAGGGCGACGAAGCTGAACTGCCAACCCAGAGCCGCGGCCAGCCCGGCTCCGGCGGGGATGCCGATGACCTGGCCCGAGGAGAAGAACGCCATGCCGCGGCTCATGTACCGCCCGATCGATTCCGGATCGGGCGCGCTGTCGGCGAGGTAGGCCCAGATGCTCGGTCCGGCGAGCGCAGCGCCGAGCCCGCCGACCGCGCGGGCGGCGATCAGCACGGCGACATGCGGCGCCAGCGCGCAGCCGAGGTTCGCGATGAGGAACAATGCGGCGCCCACGAGCAGCGGTGTGCGCCTGCCGATCCGGTCGGACACCGATCCGAGCAGGGGAGAGGCGACCGCGTAGACCAGCACGTAGGCAGTGGTCGCGTTCGCAGCGACCGCGACGGAGGTGTGCAGTGCCGCGGTGATGGTGGGCAGTAGCGGCGAGATCAGGAAGGTCTCGGCGCCGATCAGGAACAGCAGCAGGTACGCCCCGGCGACCCGCGGGCGAACGGGGGTGAGCACGGTCGGGGTACTCACGCGAAGGTCCAATCGCAACCGCGTTCGCGGAGGCGGACGGTGGCCGCCAGGTTCTGGTGCCGTGCGTTCGCCGACACCGACCGCGTGCAGAACTCGCACGGGCTCCTCAGCGTGATCGGTGTGCCGGCGGCGCGGCGCTGCTCCCGATAGGTCCAGATTCCGCAGCGGTCGACGGTCACCCGGCCGCCATCGCTGTGCACGGCCGAGTCGTAGAGATCGAGCTGCGCGTGCAGCCGCGCGGGGAACTCGGTGCGAGGATCGTCCATCGCGGTGAGCTGCCGGTGGATTCGCGCGCTGTGCTCGGTCCAGTCCTCGATCGTTTCGTAGGAGATCCGCTCGATGACGAACTTCTCCATCAGGGCCTGGGAGGTGAAGAACAGGCGCCGCGCGGCCTCGGGGTCGGGGTTGCCGCAGAGGCCGTCGATGTCCTTGTCGAGTTGCGCCGCGATCGCGAGCCAGGTCGCGAGCAGCTTGACGTCACCCCTGGCGGCGAGCATCGACGACAGCCCGAGCTGTCCCTCCAGGACGCGGATCATCCACAGCCGAGCTGCGGATCTCGTTCCCATGTTCTGGAGGCTAAGTAATTCGTATCGCAATCCTCACCGTTGCGCGAACCACGATCGTGGGTCTTGACCGCGGGCCGGGGGGGGGGGGGGGGGCGGGGGCCCGC
>JBEBXD010000108.1:0-12180 GCA_040391845.1 Tsukamurella paurometabola
GAGGTTCTCCCACGTTCAACCAGCCACGCCGCTACCAACGTGGTGGCCGGGTACACCTAGTGAGTGGGCGCGACCCCCGGCACGCCCGACACCTCATCGGGGGTGTGGGCCAGCGTTCCGCGGCGCAGTTCCTTGCCCGAGGGGATGTCGATCGCGACGATCGCCTTCGTCGAGGGGTCGGTGACGTAGGCCGTGGAGCCGAGGGCGAACACCGCCGGCCGCGGCTCCTGCCAGTTCGCGTCCTCGGTCCAGGGCGCTGTCGCCTTCACCTCGCGGACCGTGGCGCCGGTCTCGGGGTCGAGGATGCGCAGCGTCCCGTCGGTGCCGAGCACGAGCGCCTCGCCGAACTGGCCCCGGGCCAGCGAGCGGAAGCTGTAGGAGGCGGGCAGGTCCACGAGCTTCACCGCGCCGCTGCGGGTGTCGATGAGGCTCACCCGGGTCGGGCGCTCGGGCTTGGCGGCCTTGTCCACCTTGTAGTCGCCGAGGACCACCGGGTGCGCCTCGGTGGCGGCCACGTTCCCGGTGCGCGCGTAGCCGGGCGTGGGCGCCTGGGTCTTGACGATCTCGTTTCCGCGCACGATGAGAACACCGTCCTCGCAACCGAAGACGACCACCCCGCCCTCGGCGGCGCCCTCGCCGTGCACACCCGCGCACTGGTCGTTCTGGGTGACGACCCGGCGGGCGGAGTCGAGGACCGCGACGCCCGTGCGGGTGTTCTCGTCGCCGACGGTCACCAGGAGCGAGCCGTCCGCGCGCTCGACGGCCACGCCGTGGTGCGGCTTCGGCGCGGTGTAGGTGGTGCGGGGCGCGTTCGCGTCGCCCACGTCGGCGGACGGGAGCGACGTCGCGGTGCCGGTGCCGTCGGAGAACAGCACCGTCCGCCCGTCGTGGCGCACCACGTGGCCGGGTTCGGGCGCGTCGACCCGGATCTCGGTCCGACGGGGCGCGGCGGTGTAGAAGTGCTGGTGGTCGCCGTGCGGCACGGACCAGGCGCCGAGGTCCAGCAGGCGGAAGGCGGATCCCTCGGAGAGGAACACGTGCCGGCCGTCGCCCGCCGGGTTGACGCGCAGGTAGCCCTCGCCCGGGAACTCCGCGACGGGGGTGAACGTGGTCGCGTCGAGGATCTGCACGCCGCCCTCGTAGGTCACTGCGAGGCGGGGCGCGGCGCGACGGGACTCGGTCGCGCCGCCGGGCGCGTCGGTGTCGGAGCCGGATACCGCGGACGAGGACGAGGATGCCGAATCCTGCTGGGTGGAGCCGCAACCGGCGGCCAGCATGGCGGCGGCGAGGAGGGGGACGGTGAGACACAGATGCTTGGACATGAGGACAGGTGTAATGGTTGATGAAAATCATTGTCAAAGATCGTCATGGCGATACGTGCATGGGCCGCGGCGCGCTCTGGGATGATCGCGCACATGCCACTCGTCGCCGGAATCGACTCCTCCACCCAGTCCTGCAAGGTCCTGGTGTGCGACGCGGACTCGGGCGAGGTCGTCCGCTCGGGCTCGGCGCCGCACCCCGAGGGGACCGAGGTCGCCCCCTCCGCCTGGCTCGACGCCCTGGTCGCCGCGGCGCACGCCGCCGGTGGCCTGCGGGACGTCGCGGCCGTCTCGGTCGGCGCGCAGCAGCACGGCATGGTGTGCCTCGACCGGAACGGGGCGGTGGTGCGGGATGCGCTGCTGTGGAACGACACCCGCTCCGCCGGCGCGGCCGTGGACCTGATCGCGGACCTCGGCGGCCCCGATCGGTGGGCCGAGGCCGTCGGTGTGGTGCCGGTGGCCGCCGTCACCGCGACCAAGCTGCGCTGGCTCGCGGACGCGGAGCCCGCGCACGCGGACGCGACCGCGGCGGTGTGCCTGCCCCACGACTGGCTGACCTGGCGGCTGGGCGGGGGCGGGCCGGACGCGCTGATCACCGACCGCTCCGACGCCTCCGGAACCGGCTACTTCAGCGCCGCCACCGGCGAATACCGCACCGATCTGCTGGAACTGGCGCTGCGGGGCCGCGGCCCCGCGCTCCCCCGGGTGCTCGGCCCGGCGGAGTCCGTGCGCGCCGTCCGCGACGACGGTCCGCTCCGCCCCGGCACCGTGCTCGGTGCGGGGACGGGTGACAACGCGGGCGCCGCGCTGGGACTCGACGCGGAGCCCGGCGACTGCATCGTCTCGCTCGGCACCTCGGGCGTGGTGAGCGCCGTGACACCGACGGCGCCGTGCGATCCGTCCGGGATCGTCGCGGGCTTCGCCGACGCCACGGGCCATCAGCTGCCGCTGGTGTGCACGCTCAACGGCGCACCCGTGCTGGCGGCGACGGCGCGGATGCTGGGTGTCGATCTGGCGGAGTTCGCGCGCCTCGCGCTGGCGGCGCGTCCCGGCGCGGAGGGCCTGGTGCTGGTGCCGTTCTTCGCCGGCGAGCGCTCCCCCAACCTGCCCGACGCGACCGGCGCCCTGCACGGGGTCACCGGCGCCAACCTCACGCGGGAGAACATCGCACGCGCCGCGGTGGAGGGTCTGCTGTGCTCACTGCAGTTCTGCCTCGACGCGATCGCCGAGCAGGGCACCGCGGTGCGCCGCATCCTCGTGGTGGGCGGGGGCGCACGCTCGGCCGCGGTGCGGGAGATCGCGCCCGCGGTGTTCGGCCGCGACGTCGGCTTCCCCGCCGACGGCGAGTACGTCGCCCGCGGGGCGGGGCGGCAGGCCGCCTGGGCGCTCGGCGGCGCGGGATCCGCGCCCGCGTGGCCGCGCCCCGAGGCCGAGACCCGCTCCGCCGCCGCGACACCCGCGGTGTACGAGAGGTACCGGGAGGCGGCGGAGCTGGTGCTGCACCGCCCCTGAACGGCTACCGTCCGAGCAGCTCCCGCAGCAGGGCCCGCGCACCGTCGGTGCGCAGCCGCTCCAGCGCGGCCAGGTACGGCTCGGCGAAGCCCGGCCGCTCGGCGAGGTCGCCGAACAGGTCCGTCGCCGCGACGAACGCGAGCGGCTCGGACCGCGAGCGCCGCGCCCGCTCCGCCAGCGCACCGGCCTCCCTGTCGTTCAGCACGATCGGGGCACCGTCGTCGTCGCTCCCCTCGCAGCCGCGGGTCCAGGCCGCGACGACGGCGGCGGCGAGCGGCGCCGGGGCCCCGTCGTCGAGCCGCGAGACGATCACGGGCACCAGCCATTTCGGGATGCGGTCCGAGGCGTCCTGGCACAGTCGCGCGACGGTGTCGGCGATCGCCGGGTTGGAGAACCGGTGGAGCAGCGTGTCGATGTAGTCGTCCAGGTCGATCCCGGGAACGGGGCGCAGGGTGGGCCTGCCCTCCTCCTGCATGTAGCGCCGCAGCAGTTCCCGGATGTCCGGGTCGGCCGCCGCGTCGTGGACGTACTCGTACCCCAGCAGGCGGGCGAAGTGGCCCAGCGCCTGGTGTCCGGCGTTGAGCAGGCGCAGCTTCATCAGCTCGTACGGGGCCACGTCGGCGACCACCTGCACGCCGGCGTCCTCGAACCGCGGCCGGCCGGCGCCGAAGTCGTCCTCGAGGACCCACTGGGTGAACGGCTCGGCGACCACCGGCCAGCGGTCGTCCACCCCGACCCGCTCGGCGACCTCCGCGCGCAGGGACGGTGGCGTGGCGGGGGTGATCCGGTCGACCATCGAGTTCGGGAACCGCACGTGCTCGCCGATCCACTCGGCGAGCGCGGGGTCGGCCAGCCGGGCGAAGGCGGTGAAGGTGCGCTGCGCGACGTGGCCGTTGCCCTCGATGTTGTCGCACGACATCACCGTGAACGCCGGGACACCGCGGTCGCGGCGCCGGCGCAGGGCCTCGGTGACGTAGCCGAAAACGGTGCGGGGCACCGCACCCGGCGCGGCATCGTGGCGCACGTCGGGGTCGTCGGCGTCGAACTCCCCGGTGGTGGCGGAGAAGTTGTAGCCGCCCTCGGTGATGGTGAGCGAGACGATGCGGGTGTCCGGGGCGGCGAGGCGCTCGATCACCGACTCGGGATCGTCGGGCGCGTACAGGTACTCGACGATCGCACCGATCACGGAGGTCTCCACGGCACCGTCGGGATGCTTGAGCGTGAGCGTGTAGAGCCCGTCCTGAGGGACGAGGGCGTCGCGCATCGCCGCGTCCGCGGGCCGCAGCCCGACGCCGCAGATCCCCCACCCCGAGGCGCCGTCGCCGGCCGCCAGCAGCCGGTCTACGTACGCGGCCTGGTGGGCGCGGTGGAAGCCGCCGACGCCGAAGTGCACGATCCCGGGCCGCACGGCCGCGCGGTCGTACGGCGGCACCGTCGCCCCGGTGATCGCGGCGAGCGTTGCGGAGTTCAGCTCGTTCATCCTTGCTCCTCTGCATCGTGGGGTGCGGTTCCCGCGCGGCGGGGGTGCACGACCGCCTTGATACCACCCGGCGCGCGGTCGGCGTTCAGCGCCGCCTCCGCCTCATCGAGGGTGAACCGTGCGGTGACCATGCCGTCCAGGTCCACGAGCCCGCGCTCGGCGAGCGCGATCGCGGTCGGCCAGGTATTGGCGTAGCGGAACACGCCCGTGAGGATCAGCTCGCGCGACTGGATCAGGGAAACCGGCAGTTCGAGATCGTCGGCGCCCATGCCCACCAGCACGATCCGGCCGCCCGGCCGGACGGCGGGGATCCCCGCGCGGATCGCGGGCGGGGCGCCCGATGCGTCGATGAAGGCGTCGAAACCGTCGCCCGCGTCCGCCCCCTTCCCCGGTTCGACGGTCCGCGTCGCCCCGAACCGGCGCGCGGCGTCACGGCGCGCACCGTCCGGGTCGCTCACCACGATCCGCGCCAGCCCCGACGCCCGGGCCACCTGGG
Organism: Tsukamurella paurometabola; assembly: GCA_040391845.1. Lineage (GTDB taxonomy): Bacteria > Actinomycetota > Actinomycetes > Mycobacteriales > Mycobacteriaceae > Tsukamurella > Tsukamurella paurometabola_B. Next base: position 4,808 of record JBEBXD010000108.1, read on the forward strand.
CGCACATCAGCCCGATGGGGCCCGCCCCGGCGATGAGCACCGATCCGCCGAGCCCCACCGCCGCCTTGCGCAGGGCCGCGATGCCCACGGACAGCGGCTCGAACAGCGCGGCCGCCTCGTCCGAGACCGAGTCCGGGATCGAGTGCGCGAAGGCCGAGCCGATCGTGACGTACTCGGCCAGCGCACCGTCGACCGGCGGGGTGGCGTAGAACCGCATGGCGGGGCACAGGTTGTACTCGCCGCGCAGGGACTCGGCGCTGAGCGGGTCGGGGCGCTGCGGCTCGATCGAGACGCGCCGGCCGATCCGCTCGGCGGGCACGCCCTCCCCCACGGCGACGATCCGGCCGGACGCCTCGTGGCCGAGCACGATCGGGGCGGTCACCACGAACTCTCCGATCCGGCCGTGCCGCAGGTAGTGGGTGTCGGAACCGCACACACCGACGGCGGCCACCTCGATCAGGACGTCACCGGGGCCGGGCACGGGCACCGGTCTGCTCTCGACGGCCAGTCGTCCGCCGGGGTGTAGCACGCTGGCGCGCATTTCGCTCGAAACTGTTGCCTGGGTCACACTCCCGATGTTAGCGTAGTGAGCAGAATCACCGCCAGTGAGCATTTGCTCACACTAGCGACGGAGCGTCGAGTGACATCACCCCAGCGCATCCCCGGAGAATCGGGCCACGATCTCCGCCTCCTGGTTCGCGCCGCCACGATGTACCACCTCGAGGGCCTCACCCAGGCGCAGATCGCGGAGCGCCTCGGCGTCTCCCGCCCCACCGCCGGGCGGCTCGTCGCCCGGGCCCGCGGCCAGGGACTGGTCACCGTCACCGTCGCGGCGCCCGCGCACCTCGCGGACTCCATCCACCCGGACCTGGAGCGGGACGTCGAGCAGGCGTTCGGCCTCACCGAGGCCCTCGTCATCGCCGAGGAGGCCGACGGGACGCCGTCCGGCGATGCGGCACTCGGCCGCGCGGGGGCATCGCTCCTCGCGCGCCGCCTGCAGCCCACCGACACCTTCGGCTTCACCTGGGGCCCGGAGCAGGTGGCCGTCGCGGACGCCCTCGGGGGCGGCGCCGCCTGTGCCCGGGTGGTGCAGATGGACGGCTCGATGACGTCCGTGGAGTACCACACCGGCGTCGATCACGCCCTGGCCCGCTTCTCCGAGCGCCTCGGGGCCCGCCCCGTCCGCCTGGTGGCCCCGCTGTTCGCCGATCCGGACACCGTGCGGGCGCTGCGCCGCGATTCGATCGTCTCGCAGGCCCTCGAGGCGGCCCGATCCGCGGACGTCATGCTGTTCGGCGTCGGCTCGGTCTCCACCTCCACCACCCTGTTCGAGGGCGCCTACATCGACACCGAGGTCCTGGACGAGCTGCGCGACCTCGGCGCCGTCGGCGAGATCGGGGGCCGCTTCTACGGCCTCGACGGCGTGCCCGTCGCCTCGTCCCTCGTGGACCGCACCGTCTCGGCGCCGCTGGAGGACATCCGGCAGTGCCCCACAGCGATTCTCATCTCCGGCGGCGAGCACCGCCGGGAATCGATCCTGGGCGCCCTGCGGGGCGGCTTCGCGACCTCCCTGGTCACGGACCGCCCGACCGCGCAGTGGTTGCTCACCCAACAGAAGGGATGACAGTGATCGCTCGATCCGTACGCCGTCACGCCGCGACGGCCGGTGGGCTCGCCGCCGCGTGCGCGCTGCTCGCCGGCTGCTCCGGCGCCGGCGCCTTCACCGACGGGGGCGCGTCCGCCGTGACCGTCGCCATGGTGTCGAACTCGCAGATGACCGACGCGGTGGGCCTGGCCCCCGAGTTCGAACGCGCCAACCCGGGGGTGAAGCTCAAGTTCATCACGCTCTCGGAGAACGAGGCGCGGGCCAAGATCACCGCGTCCGTCTCCACCGGCGGCGGCGAGTTCGACGTCGTGATGATCAGCAACTACGAGACCCGGATGTGGGCCCAGAACGGCTGGCTCACGGACCTGTCCGCGTACATGGACCGCGACCCGTCGTACGACCCGGGCGACTTCATCCCCACACTGCGCGAGGCGCTCTCGTACCAGGACCGGATGTACTCGGTGCCGTTCTACGGCGAGTCCTCGTTCCTCATGTACAACAAGCCGATGTTCGAGAAGGCGGGCATCCGCCTGCCCGCGGAGCCCACGTGGACCGAGGTCGCGGACGCCGCCCGCAAGCTGCACTCGCGGGACGTGGCGGGGATCTGCCTGCGCGGCAAGCCCGGCTGGGGAGAGGTGCTGGCGCCGCTCAACACGGTGATCAACGCGTTCGGCGGCCGCTGGTTCGACGAGCAGTGGAACCCGCAGTTCGATTCGCCCCAGGTCCGCGACGCCGTGAAGTTCTACGTGGACACGGTGCGCGACTACGGGGAGGCGGGCGCCGCGTCCACGGGGTTCCAGGAGTGCGGAAACCTGCTCGCCCAGGGGCAGGCCGCGATGTGGTACGACTCCACCGCGGCGGTCTCCTCGCTCGAGAGCCCGGACACCTCGAAGATCGCGGGCCAGGTGGGCTACCTCCCCGCCCCGAAGATGGCCAAGTCCGGCAACGGCTGGCTGTACACGTGGTCGCTCGGGATCCCGGCGAAGAGTAAGCGCGCCGCCGACGCGTGGAAGTTCGTGTCCTGGATGACCAGCAAGAAGTACATCGCGAACGTCGCCGAGGAACTCGGGCCCAGCCGGGTACCGCCCGGCAGCCGGCTCTCGACCTACCAGCTGCCCGCCTACAAGCAGTTGTCCGCGACGTTCGCCCAGCAGACGCTGGACTCGATGCTGGCCGCCGACCAGTCCAAGCCGACCCTCGATCCCGTGCCGTACACCGGGATCCAGTTCCTCGCCATTCCGGAGTTCCAGGACCTGGGCACGCGGGTGAGCCAGCAGATCAGCGCCGCGATCGCCGGCCAGATCTCGGTGGACGATGCGCTCGATCAGGCGCAGAAGTACGCCGAGGTGGTCGGCAAGACCTACCGGAACACAGGAGACGCGCGATGACCACCACGTCGATCGAGAACCCCAGCCAGGGTGCACCGCTGAAGTCCAAGCGCGACACCATCTCCCGCGCCGAGGGCTGGCGCCGGCGAGGGCCGTTGCTGCCGGCACTGGTCTTCATGGTGATCGTCACGCAGATCCCGTTCCTGGTGACGCTGTACTACTCCACCCAGTCCTGGAACCTGGTGCGGCCGGGGTCGAGGAAGTTCAACTGGCTCGGAAACTACGTCGAGGTCTTCCGGGACACGCAGTTCTGGACCGTCACCGTCAACACCGTGCTGCTCATCGTGGGCACCGTGGTCCTCTCGGTCATCCTCGGCCTCGTCCTGGCACTGCTTCTGGACCGGAAGTTCCTGGGGCGCGGCGTGGTCCGCACCCTGCTGATCACCCCGTTCCTGGTGACCCCGGTCGCCGCGGCGCTGCTGTGGAAGACCAGCCTGCTCTCCCCCACCAACGGGCTGCTGGCCTGGGCGCTGAGCCCGCTCGGCATCCACGTGGACTGGCTCAGCGAGTACCCGCTGGCCTCGGTGATCGCCGAACTCGTGTGGCAGTGGACGCCGTTCATGATGCTGCTGATCCTCGCGGGCCTGCAGTCCATGCCCAGGGACGTCCAGGAGGCGGCGCGGGTCGACGGTGCCACCAGCTTCCGCCTGTTCCGCGAGCTGACGCTGCCGCACCTGCGGCGGTTCATCGAGCTCGGCGCCGTGCTCGGCGCGATCTACCTCGTGAACACCTTCGACGCGGTGTACATGATGACCTCGGGCGGGCCGGGCGTCGCCAGTTCCAACCTGCCCTTCTACATCTACCAGCGTGCCTTCCTCGGCTTCGACATCGGACAGGCGGCGGCCATGGGCGTCGTCACCGTGGTCGGCACGATCGTCGTCTCGACACTCGCGATCCGCCTGATCTTCAAGAGCTTCGGCGCGGGAGAGGAAGCAGCCTGATGTCCACGACCATCGTCTCCCGCCGCAAGCGGGACCCCAAGGGCGGCGCACTGACCGCACTCACCTGGATCATCGCGATCGGATTCTTCTTCCCCGTGCTGTGGATGGTGCTCACGGCGTTCAAGCAGGAGGGCGACGCGGCGACCCGCCCACCGACCTTCGTCTTCGCGCCCACGCTGGACCAGTTCAAGGCGGTGTTCGACTCGGGCATCGGTGTGCCCCTGCTGAACTCCGTGTTCGCGACGGTCGTCTCGACCACGCTGGTCCTGGTGCTCGGCGTGCCCGCGGCGTTCGCGCTGTCGCTGCGCCCCGTGCGCAAGACCCAGGACGCGTTGTTCTTCTTCATCAGCACGAAGATGCTGCCGATCGTGGCCGCGATCATCCCGCTGTACGTGATCGTGGGACGGATCGGCATGCTCGACAACATCTGGACGCTGGTGATCCTGTACACGGCGATGAACCTTCCGATCGCGGTGTGGATGATGCGGTCGTTCTTCCTGGAGGTGCCCGGCGAGCTGCTCGAGGCGGCGGGCATGGACGGCGCCGGACTGTGGACCTCGGTGCGCGAGGTGATCCTCCCGATCATCTCCCCCGGGATCGCGGCCACCGCGCTGATCTGCGTGATCTTCTCCTGGAACGAGTTCTTCTTCGCCGTGAACCTCACCGCCGTCAACGCCCAGACCATGCCGGTGGCGCTCACCGGCTTCATGTCCGGCCAGGGCCTGTTCTGGGCCAAACTGTCCGCCGCGTCCGTCCTGGCCGCCCTCCCCGTGGTCGTCGCGGGGTGGATCGCCCAGAACAAGCTGGTTCGCGGCCTGTCCTTCGGCGCCATCAAGTAGCCGGCCCCTCTACGAGAATCTAGGAGCAACAATGGCTTCCATCACCTACGACAAGGCGTCCTGCGTCTACCCCGGCGCCGAGGCCCTGGCGGTCGATTCGCTCGACCTGGACATCGACGACGGCGAGTTCGTGGTCCTCGTCGGCCCCTCCGGCTCCGGCAAGTCCACCGCCCTGCGGATGCTCGCCGGGCTGGAGGAGATCGACTCCGGCACCATCTCCATCGGCGGCCGCAGCATGGTGGGCGTGGCGCCCAAGGACCGCGACATCGCCATGGTCTTCCAGAACTACGCCCTCTACCCGAACAAGACCGTCGGCGAGAACATGGGATTCGCACTCAAGATGCGCGGCGTGCCCGTCGACGAGCGCAAGCGCAAGGTCGCCGAGGCGGCGAAGCTGCTCGACCTCACCGAGTACCTGGACCGTAAACCGGCCCGGCTCTCCGGCGGCCAGCGCCAGCGGGTGGCCATGGGCAGGGCCATCGTCCGTGAGCCGCAGGTGTTCTGCATGGACGAGCCGCTCTCCAACCTGGACGCGAAGTTGCGCGTGCAGACCCGCACCCAGATCGCGGAGCTCCAGCGCCGGCTGGGCACGACCACCGTCTACGTGACCCACGACCAGGTCGAGGCCATGACCATGGGCGATCGGGTCGCGGTGCTGAAGTTCGGTGTGCTGCAGCAGTTCGCGACGCCGGCCGAGCTGTACGACCGCCCGAAGAACGCCTTCGTCGCGGGATTCATCGGCTCGCCGGCGATGAACCTGTTCACCGCGCCGGTACGCGACGGGGCGATCGCGGTGGCGGGCGGCACCGTCGACCTGGATCCCGAGGCGGCCGCCGCACTGCGGGGCGCCGGCCTGGACCGGGTGACGGTGGGCATCCGCCCGGAGAGCCTCACGCTCAGCGGCACCGACGCCGGCGTCTCCGGGAGCGTCGCGATCCTCGAGGACCTGGGGAGCGATACGTTCCTGTACGCCCGGATCGATGACCCCGACGTGACCGGCGTCGACGACGCCCCCGTCACCCTGGTCGCCCGGTGCCCGCGGCGCACCCCGGCCCGTATCGGCGACGGGGTGCGGCTCTCGCAGGTCGAGTCGGCGGTGCACCTGTTCCACCCGGAGACCGGGGACCGGCTCAACTGAGTTGCCGCCGCAACGGGGAACGCCCCGCATCCTCGAAAGGATGCGGGGCGTTCGACGTGGTGCGTGAAGCGGATCAGGCGTTGCCCGAAAGCTTCTCGCGGAGCGCGGCCAGCTGGGCATCGCTGGCCAGCGAACCGCCGGTGCTCTGCGGAGCATCGGCCGCGCGGTCGCTCGACTCGCTCGAGTAGTTCGCACCGCCCGCGGCCGGACCACCGGCTGCGGCCTCGGCGGCCTCGTCGGCGGCGAACTTCTCCATCTGCGCGGTGTGCATCTTGTGGCGACGCTCCGCCTCGGCGTAGCGGCCCTCCCACTCCTCGCGCTGCTTGTCGAAGCCCTCGAGCCACTCGTTGGTCTCGGGATCGAAGCCCTCGGGGAAGATGTACTCGCCGTTCTCGTCGTAGCTGTCGGCCATGCCGTACTTCGACGGGTCGAACTCCTCGGTGTAGTCCTCGTTGGCCTGCTTGAGGCTCAGCGAGATACGACGACGCTCGAGGTCGATGTCGATGACCTTGACCATCGCATCGTCGCCGACCGAGACGACCTGGTCCGGGACCTCGACGTGGCGCTCGGCCAGCTCCGAGATGTGGACGAGGCCCTCGATGCCCTCCTCGACGCGCACGAACGCGCCGAACGGGACGAGCTTGGTGACCTTGCCGGGCACGATCTGGCCGATGGCGTGGGTCCGGGCGAACTGGCGCCACGGATCCTCCTGGGTCGCCTTGAGCGACAGCGAGACCCGCTCGCGGTCCAGGTCGACGTCGAGGACCTCGACGGTGACCTCGTCGCCCACGGTGACCACCTCGGACGGGTGATCGATGTGCTTCCAGGACAGCTCGGAGACGTGCACCAGGCCGTCGACGCCGCCCAGGTCCACGAAGGCACCGAAGTTGACGATGGAGGACACGACGCCCTTGCGGACCTGGCCCTTCTGCAGCTGGTGCAGGAACTCGCTGCGGACCTCGGACTGGGTCTGCTCGAGCCAGGCGCGGCGCGACAGGACCACGTTGTTGCGGTTCTTGTCGAGCTCGATGATCTTCGCCTCGATCTCCTTGCCGACGTACGGCTGGAGGTCGCGGACGCGACGCATCTCCACCAGCGAGGCGGGCAGGAAGCCGCGCAGACCGATGTCGAGGATCAGGCCGCCCTTGACGACCTCGATGACGGTGCCCTTGACGGCCTCGTCCTTCTCCTTGAGCTCCTCGATCGTGCCCCAGGCGCGCTCGTACTGCGCACGCTTCTTGGACAGGATCAGGCGGCCTTCCTTGTCCTCCTTGGTGAGGACCAGGGCCTCGACCGCGTCGCCGACGTTGACGACCTCGGACGGGTCGACGTCGTGCTTGATGCTCAGCTCGCGGGAGGGGATGACGCCTTCGGTCTTGTAACCGATGTCGAGGAGGACCTCGTCACGGTCGACCTTGACGATGGTGCCCTCGACGATGTCGCCATCGTTGAAGTACTTGA
>JBEBXD010000109.1:0-11876 GCA_040391845.1 Tsukamurella paurometabola
GCCTGCCCTTGAGCTGGGTGACCAGGCCGCGGAGCTCGCCGCCGGTCACGCCCTGCGGCGCCCGCGCCGCGACCAGGCGGACGGCGCCGACCCGCTCGGGCGACGAGGCGAGCTCCGCCAGCGCGGAGAGGGCGGCCTGCGCGCGCAGCTTCTCCAGTTCCTTCTCCGCGTCCTTGAGCCGGCCCACCAGCGTCTCGACGCGGGCGGGCACCTCCTCGGAGGGCACCTTCAGCGAGCTGGACAGCGCGGAGACCAGGGCGTGCTCCTTCGCCAGGAACCGCTGCGAGTCGAGGCCCACGTAGGCCTCGACGCGGCGGACGCCCGAGCCGACGGAGCTCTCACCGAGCACGGTGACGGGGCCGACGAGGCCCGAGCTGGCGACGTGGGTGCCGCCGCACAGCTCCATCGAGAACGGCCCGCCGATCTCGACCACGCGCACCCGATCGCCGTAGTTCTCGCCGAACAGCGCCATAGCGCCGCGCTTCTTCGCGCTCTCCAGGTCGGTGACCTCGGTGTTCACCGCGTAGTCGGCCTGCACGGCCTCGTTGGTCACCCGTTCGATGTCGGCGCGCTGATCGTCGCCGAGCCCGCCGGACCAGCGGAAGTCGAACCGCAGGTAGCCGGGCTTGTTGAGCGAACCGGCCTGGACCGCGTTGGGGCCGAGCACCTGCCGCAGCGCGGCGTGCACCAGGTGGGTGCCGGAGTGGCCCTGGGTGCTCCCGTGCCGGTGGACCGGGTCGACGGTGACGGTCACGGTATCGCCCTCGGACACCTCCCCGGCGGCGACGGTGCCCTGGTGGCGCCAGACGGTCTTGGCGATGCGCTGCACGTCGGTGACCACGATCTGCGCGCCCGCGGCGGTGGTGATGGTGCCGATGTCGGCGAGCTGCCCGCCCGCCTCCGCGTACAGGGGGCTGCGGTCGAGCACGATCTCCACGTCGTCGCCCTGGTGGGCGACGGGCACCCGGGCCCCGTCCTTGACCAGGCCGAGGACCTGCGCGTCGGACTCCAGCTCGTCGAAACCGGTGAACTCGGTGGGGCCGCGGTCGAGGAACTCGCGGAACACGGAGAGGTCGGCGAGCGCGGACTTGCGGGAGTTCGCGTCGTCCTTGGCGCGCTGGCGCTGCTCGGCCATGAGCGCGCGGAATCCGTCCTCGTCGACCGACAGGCCGGCCTCGGCGGCCATCTCGAGCGTGAGGTCGATGGGGAAGCCGTAGGTGTCGTGCAGGGTGAAGGCGTCGTCGCCCGAGAGCACCGTCCGCCCCGACGACCTGGTGGAGTCCACGGCGTTGCCGAACAGGGTGGTGCCCTGCTCCAGGGTCTTGAGGAAGGCCTGCTCCTCGCCGGTGGCGACGGTGCGGATGCGCTGGGCGTCGTCGGCGAGCGAGGGGTACGAGGGCGACATCGTGGAGATGACGGTGTCGACGAAGGCGCCCATGGTCTCGCCGGTGGCGCCGAGCAGGCGGGCCGAGCGGACGACGCGCCGCAGCAGGCGGCGCAGCACGTAGCCGCGGCCGTCGTTGCCCGGGTTCACCCCGTCCTCGATGAGCATCACGGCCGTGCGGGTGTGGTCGGCGATCACGCGGAACAGGCGGTCGTGCTCCTGATCCTGGGCGGTGTCGCCGGCGTTGTACCGCCGGCCGGTGAGCTCCTGCGCGCGGTCGATCACCGGGCGCAGCAGGTCGGTGTCGTACACGTTGTCGACACCCTGCAGCAGGAAGGCGACGCGCTCGACGCCCATGCCGGTGTCGATGTTCTTCTTCGGCAGTTCGCCGAGGATCTCGAAGTTCTCCTTGCCGCCGCCCTGGCCACGCTCGTTCTGCATGAAGACGAGGTTCCAGATCTCGATGTACCGGTCCTCGTCGGCCTCCGGGCCGCCCTCGATCCCGTACTCGGGGCCGCGGTCGTAGAAGATCTCCGAGCACGGGCCGGCGGGGCCGGGGATGCCCATCGACCAGTAGTTGTCCTTCATGCCGCGGCGCTGGATGCGCTCGGGGACCTGGCCGACCTCGAGCCACAGCTCGGCGGCCTCGTCGTCGTCGAGGTACACGGTGGACCACAGCCGCTCGGGGTCCATCCCGAATCCGCCCTCGTCGGCGGGGTTCGTGAGCAGGCTCCAGGCGAATCGGATGGCGTCGCGCTTGAAGTAGTCGCCGAAGCTGAAGTTGCCGGCCATCTGGAAGAAGGTGTTGTGCCGGGTGGTGATGCCCACCTCCTCGATGTCCAGTGTGCGCACGCACTTCTGGATCGAGGTGGCGCGCTGGAACGGCGGGGTCTGCTGGCCCAGGAAGTAGGGCACGAAGGGCACCATGCCCGCGATGACGAACAGCTGATTCGGATCGTTCAGGACCAGCGATGCGCTCGGCACCTCGGTGTGTCCGGCCTTGACGAAGTGGTCCGTGAACCGCTTCCGAATCTCATGGGTCTGCACAGCGATCCTTCGCGTTCGAAACTCTTTGGGGCGTTACAGCGACCCGACCACCTTACCGACGGGCCGCGGCCCCATGCACGTGCGTTCCTCGGCCGCCGCCGCGCGGCGCGCCTACCGCCTCCGCAGTATCCCGCGCAGCCGCGTCACCCGCGGCCCGATCTCCCGCTCGAAGCCGTGGTCGGTGGGCGCGTAGTAATCGACGCCCACCAGATCGTCCGGCGGGTACTGCTGCGGCGCGACTCCGCCCGGCACGCCGTGCGGGTACACGTAGCCCTGGGCGTTGCCCAGCTGCTCCGCGCCGGCGTAATGGCCGTCGCGCAGGTGCGGCGGCACCGGCCCCGCCTTGCCGGCGGCCACGTCGCCGAGCGCGGCCCCGATGGCGGCGACCACCCCGTCGGACTTGGGGGCCGAGGCCAGGTGGATCGTGGCCTGCGCCAGCGCGAGCCGCGCCTCCGGCATGCCGATCAGCTGCACGGCCTGCGCGGCGGCGGTCGCGACGAGCAGGGCCTGCGGATCGGCCATCCCGATGTCCTCGGAGGCGTGCACCACGAGGCGGCGGGCGATGAACCGCGGGTCCTCGCCCGCCGAGATCATCCTGGCCAGGTAGTGCAGGGCGGCGTCCACGTCCGAGCCGCGGATCGATTTGATGAAGGCGCTGATCACGTCGTAGTGCTGATCGCCAGCCCGGTCGTAGCGGACGGCCGCGGTGTCGATCGAGGATTCGACGGCCTCCAGGGTGATCTCGTCCTCCCCCGCGCCCACAGTCACGTCGGCGGCGGCCTCCAGCGCGGTCAGCGAGCGGCGCGCGTCCCCGCCGGCCAGGCGGACCAGGTGGTCGCGGGCCTCGTCGGCGATGGTGAGCGCACCGTCGTAGCCCCGCGGGTCCGCGAGCGCGCGGTCGATCAGCTCCGACACGTGCTCCGGTTCGAGTGGGCGCAGCTGCAGGATCAGCGAGCGCGAGAGCAGCGGCGAGACCACGGAGAAGCTGGGGTTCTCCGTGGTGGCCGCGACGAGGAGCACGACCCGGTTCTCGACGGCGGCCAGCAGGGCGTCCTGCTGTGCCTTGGAGAACCGGTGCACCTCGTCGATGAACAGCACCGTCTGCTCGTTCACCAGCAGCCGGCGGCGCGCCAACTCGATCACCGCGCGCACGTCCTTCACGCCCGCGGAGAGGGCGGAGAGCGCCTCGAACCGGCGGCCCGTGGCCCCCGAGATGAGCGAGGCGATGGTCGTCTTGCCGGTGCCGGGCGGGCCGTAGAGGATCACGCTGGCGGCGCCGGCACCGTCGATCAGGCGACGCAGCGGCGTGCCCGGGCCGAGTAGGTGCTCCTGCCCCAGGACCTCGTCGAGTCCGGCGGGACGCATACGCACCGCGAGGGGCGTGCCGGGGTGCGACGGCACGAACTCGGTCGAGCCCTGCGGCGCGTCGGCGGGCGGCGCCCCCAGGTCCCCGTCGTCGCCGAACAGGGAACCGGTCACAGCGCGCGGACCTCCGCGGCGGCGGCGGCGGCGAAGTTGCGCACCCGCGGGTCGGCGGCGGCCAGCCGATCCCAGCGGTCCGCGAGATCGTCGTTGGACCAGGCCGGGAGGCTGTCGAGGTGCCCGGCGTCGATGCGGCTCGCGGAGTCCAGTCCCAGCGCCCAGTACGTGGCCAGCGTGAGCCAGGCCAGCTTCGCGGTGCGCACGTGCCGGCGCAGCGCCACGTCGTCGGCGAGGCGCGGCCACAGGCGCACCACCTCCGAACGCCAGGCCTCGACGATCGCGACGTCGAGCTCCCGGTCCTGCCCGCCCTCGGTGCATTCCGGATAGGTCAGCAGCACGTACGCCACGTCCAGCGCCGCGTCCCGGAACCCCGCCCACTCGTAGTCGAGGAAACGGACGGCGCCGCCCACCACGTGCGTGTTGTCGGGGCCCACGTCCGACGGGCTGAACGCGCGGAACGGGCCCTCGGTGAACAGGGCCACCGCGGCGTCGAGCACCGCGCGCGCGGTGTCGTCGACCCCGCCGACGCTGCGCGGCACGGCGTCCGCGGCGCGCGCCGCCTCCCCCGCGACCGGATCGTGCCGGGAATCGGTGTGCTCGCGCCGCGCCAGCACCGACAGGTCGCGTTCGCGCCCGTAGGTCCCGGCGTGCATCCGCCCCAGCGCCTGCGCCCACGCGGACAGCACGGTGCCGGCACCCGAAGATGCGGTGCGCCGCAGCAGATCCCCCATCGTCTCGCCCTCGCCCAGGTCCTGCAGCACGAGGATCCGCTGCTCCGCGTCGGAGGCGAGCAGCAGCGGCCCCGGGCGGGCGTCGACCGGGAGTGAGGTGGCGAACTTGTAGGCGGCACCTTCGCGGGCGAAGGCCTCGGAGTGATCGGCGTCCGTGTGGTCGGCGGCGCGCAGCTGCTTGATCACCACCGACCGGGGCAGCAACGGATTGTTGTGCAGGACGCGCACGCGCATCACCAGGGTGCGCCCGGATCCGCCCAGGTCCTCCGGTTCGCCCAGTTCCACGGACGAGCCGACCCGGCGACCCAGCAGGCCCTCCACCGCGGTGAGGGCCGCCCTCGTCGTCTCGTACCCCAGCGCGGCAACCATCGCTTCCAACCTACCTCAGTCCGGCAGGGGTGCGACGTCCACGGAGACATGGATCTTCGACCCCTTCGATTCCGTGTAGATCACGCCGCGCAGGGGCGGAACGTCCTCGTAATCGCGTCCCCATGCGACGGTCACGTGCCGCTCGTCGACGAACTTGTTGTTGGTCGGATCGAAGGGCAGCCAGGCGTCGCCTGGCAGCCACACTGCGGCCCAGGCGTGGGTGGCGCCCGCGCCCACCACGCGGTCCTGGCCGGGCGGCGGCTCGGTGGCGAGGTAGCCGGAGACGTAGCGCGCGGCGAGCCCCTTGGACCGCAGGCAGGCGATCGCGACCCGGGCGAAGTCCTGGCACACCCCCTCGCGCCGCTCCATCACCGTGCCCACGCGGGTGGAGACGTTGGTGGCGCCGGACTTGTAGGTGAAGTCCGTGTAGATCGCGGTGGTCAGCTCCTCGACCGCCTCCACCAGGGGCTTTCCCGGGGTGAACCCGGCGTCGGCGTAGGCGCGGACGGCATCGTCGACCTCCGGGGGCCGCAGGTCCAGACGGTACTGCGCGGCGAGCGCCCCCGCCTCGCCGACGGGGCGGGCCAGCTCCCACGGCGCCAGCGCCGGGCCCTCGTCCGTGATGGCGCGCGCCAGCGGGTCCACCTCCACCAGGGATTCGCCGCGCACCAGGAGCCGCGTGTGCGGGGTGGTCACGTGGAAGTAGGTGTCGGTGTTGCCGTAGGCGTCGACGCCCTCGGAGCGGTCCGTCGGCTCGGGGCCGATCGTGATCGCGTGCTCGGCGACCCGCTGGTCCTCGGTCTCGCGCGGCGTGAGGTAGCAGCGGCCGAAGCTGGAGGTCACCTCCGCGTCGTAGGTGTAGGTGGTCTCGTGCACCACGCGGTACCGGCGGGTGGACGAGTCCTCCGTCCGCCGGGAGAAACTCAGGCCCACGACTGCACCCCCACCCACAGCGGCCGCGCGGCGGCGGGCGGGGCGAAGCGGGTGCGCTCCAGCACGTCCGACACCTCCCGCAGCCCGTCGTCCACGCCGTCCAGCAGCGCCTCGAGCTCGGACCGCCGGCCGTCGGCGACCGCATCCACGTCGTCGAGGTCGAACCGTCCCAGGCGCGCCAGGGCCTCGCTGACGGTCCGCTCGCACGTCGCGCTGCGCAGCTCGTCGGGCAGCTGCCCCAGGTCGTTCGAGAGGGCGGTGAGCACGGAGACCAGCGAGCGCGGGTTGGTGGCGTCGAGGAACATCAGGTCGACGGCCGCGCCCGCCCGCAGCACGCCGCGGTGCCTGCGCCGGTAGGTGACGGCGGATTCGCAGGTCACCAGGTAGGCGTCGAGCAGGCCGGATTCGATCTCCGGGGCGTTCTCGGGGACCACCATCGCCCGGGTCACGGCGCTCAGCTGCAGGCCGCGCTCGATGCGGCGGCCGGCGTCCATCATCAGCCACGCCGGGTCCTGCACCAGCGACTCCCGGCCCAGGCCCGCGAACGCCAGCAGCGAGACCAGCACCTCGCCCAACGTCTGATCGAGCTGCTCGCCCGCGTCGTCGGGATCGACCGCGAGCCGGCCCAGGGACCGTTCGGCGCCGCTGAGCACCAGCCACGTGTCGGTGGACATCTGGTCGCGCACCGCCCGCAGGCACGCCCGCAGGTGCACCCCCGAGTGCGCGACGCTGCCCGGGACGTCCACGTCGAGGGTGAGCCGCCGCAGCCGCGCGAGCACGTCCGTCTGCTCCGGCCCCTCCACCACGATCGGCCCCAGCTCGTCGGTCACCGTGGCCGCGACCACCGCGTCGAGCAGCGGCGCCAGCACGTCCGCCCCCGCCTGCCAGGGCCGGTGCCGGAACTCGCGGCTGCGGTCGTGCGCCATCGAGAGCATCCGCACCGTCGCCTCCGCGCGCTCCGCGTAGCGCCCGATCCAGAACTGGTCCGACAGCACGCGCGGCGTCGCCACCGGCCCGCTCGCCGCCGCCACCGTCCGGCCCTCCCGGGGCGCGGTCGCCACCCGGGCCGAGGTCCGCAGGTCCTCCGGCGTGGGCACCCAGACGTCACGGGCGGCGGACGACTCCAGCAGCGCACCGTCGGCACCGCCCAGCAGGACCTGCCCCAGCCCTCCCGGAAGCACCGTGTAGCCCGACTCCTGCGCGAGCGAGAAGGCGCGCATCGCGAACCCGCGTTCGGTCACCGCACCGTCGACGGCGGCGGGCCGCGCGGTGAACGGCACCAGCGTCTTGACGCACCACACGGTGGGGTCGGCGGCGACCCGCCGCCGCAGCTCGTCCGCCTGCGCGTCGGTCAGGGCGGGGCCCGAGAACCGTTCCCCGGTACCGAAGTTGAGCACCAGGCGCTCGTCCAGCGGGCCCTCGATCGCGGCCCGGCCGGCGGCCGTGGCGGCGTGCACCGTGGGCGTCGACGGGAGCAGCAGGTCCTCGTCGAGCAGGTCCCGGCACAGCTGCGGCAGGTAGGCGTGCAGGGCCGGGTTCTCGAGCACGCCGGACCCCAGGGTGTTCACGACGGTGACCGCGCCCCGCGTCATCATCTCCACCAGGCCGACGACGCCCAGCTGCGAATCCGTCCGCAGGTCCAGGGGGTCGGAGAACTCGGAGTCCACGCGCCGGGCGATCACGTGCACGCGCTTCATCCGGCCCAGGGACCGCATGAACACTCCCCCGTCGCGCACCGTCAGGTCGGACGCCTCGACCAGCGGGAAGCCCAGGACGGACGCCAGGTACGCCTGGTCGAACGCCGTCTCGGAGAAGGAGCCGGGGCTCAGCACCACCACCGTGGGGTCGTCGATGCCGGGCGGCGCCGCCTCGACCAGCTGGACCCGCAGCGCCGCCGCGAAGGAGGAGACGGGCCGCGGTGTCTCCGTGCGGAACTCACGGGGCAGGGCGCGGGAGGTCACCCGCCGGTCGGCGAGCGCGTAGCCCACGCCCGACGGTGCCTGGGTGCGGTCCGCGACGGCGACGTACCCGGACACCTCGTCCCCGGCGGCCTCGCCGATGTCGACGCCGTGCAGGAACAGCGATCGCGGGCCCGGCGCCGGCACGCCCACGGCCCTGCGGATGTACCCGGGGTGCGCGAACAGCACCTCGGGCGGCACGGTTCCGGTGCGCAGCGTGCGCTGCTCGCCGTAGAAGTCCTTGAGCACCGCGTCCAGGAGCAGTGATCGTTGCGCGACGCCGCGGGCCAGCCCGTCCCACTCGTCGGCGCCGAACAGCACCGGCAGCGGGTCCAGGCGCCACGGGCCCGGCTCGGCGGGGTCGGTCGCCGCGGCCGCGTCGAGGGCGTTGTAGGAGATGCCCTCGTCGTCGATCAGGCCGCGGACCCGTGCCGCGAGCCGGCGCACGGCGGACCGGTCCAGGTCCCGCAGACCGTCGATCGTCACTGCAGCGACTACTCCGGCGCGGCCGCCTGGGCGGCGGCCTGCTCGGGCTTCTTCGGCTTGGCGTCCATGCCCGATTCGCGGCGCTGCTGCGCGGTGATCGGCGCGGGCGCCTCGGTGAGGGGGTCGACTCCGCCGCCCGACTTCGGGAACGCGATGACCTCGCGGATCGACGGCGCGCCCGCGAGCAGCGAGACCACGCGGTCCCAGCCGAAGGCGATGCCGCCGTGCGGCGGCGCCCCGTAGGAGAAGGCGTCCAGCAGGAAGCCGAACTTCTCGCGGGCCTGCTCCTCGTCGATGCCCATGATCGCGAACACGCGCTCCTGCACGTCGCGCCGGTGGATGCGGATCGAGCCGCCGCCGATCTCGTTGCCGTTGCACACGATGTCGTAGGCGTAGGCCAGGGCGCTGCCCGGATCGGCGTCGAAGCTGTCGACCCACTCCGGCTTGGGGCTGGTGAAGGCGTGGTGCACGGCCGTCCAGGCGCCATCGCCCACGGCCACGTCGCCCGAGGCGGTCGCGTCGTCGGCGGGCTCGAACAGCGGGGCGTCCACGACCCAGGTGAACGCCCAGTCGCCCTCCTTGATGAGGCCCAGCTTGTCGGCGATCTCGCCGCGCGCCGCGCCCAGCAGGGCGCGCATCGTCTTCGTGGGGCCGGCGGCGAAGAAGACGCAGTCGCCCGGCTCCGCGCCGACGTGCGCGGCGAGCCCGGCGCGCTCGTCGTCGGAGAGGTTCTTCGCCACGGGACCGGTGAGCTCGCCGTCCTCGCCGATCAGGACGTAGGCGAGGCCGCGGGCGCCGCGCTGCTTGGCCCACTCCTGCCAGGCGTCCAGCTGGCGCCGCGGCTGCGACGCGCCGCCGGGCATCACCACGGCGCCCACGTACGGGGCCTGGAACACGCGGAACGCGGTGTTCGCGAAGTACTCGGTGCATTCCACCAGCTCGAGGCCGAACCGCAGGTCGGGCTTGTCGGATCCGAAGCGGCGCATGGCGTCCGCATAGGTCAGGCGCGGGATCGGGGTGGGGATCTCGTGCCCGATGAGCGACCAGAGCGCCTTCACGATCTGCTCACCCAGGGCGATCACGTCCTCCTGGTCCACGAAGCTCATCTCGATGTCGAGCTGGGTGAACTCGGGCTGCCGGTCGGCGCGGAAGTCCTCGTCCCGGTAGGCGCGGGCCAGCTGGTAATAGCGCTCCATCCCCGCCACCATGAGCAGCTGCTTGAACAGCTGCGGGCTCTGCGGCAGGGCGTAGAAGGTGCCGGGGCGCAGCCGCGCGGGCACCAGGAAGTCGCGGGCGCCCTCAGGGGTGGAGCGGGTGAGCGTGGGCGTCTCGATCTCCACGAAATCGTTGAGCGCGAGGATGTTCCGCGCCACCGCGTTGGCCTGGCTGCGCAGCTTGATCGCGGCGGCGGGGCCCTCGCGCCGCAGGTCCAGGTAGCGGTACTTCAGGCGCGCCTCCTCGCCCGGCTCCTCGTCGAGCTGGAAGGGCAGCGGAGCCGACTCGTTGAGCACGGTGAGCTCGGAGACGTTCACCTCGATCGCGCCCGACGGGAGGTTCGGGTTCTCGCTGCCCTCGGGCCGCTTCTCGACGGTGCCGGTCACCAGCACGCAGTACTCGGAGCGCAGGCGGTGCGCCTGCTCGGCGACGTCCGACTCGCGGAAGACGACCTGGGCGACGCCCGAGCTGTCGCGCAGGTCGATGAAGATGACGCCGCCGTGGTCCCGTCGGCGTGCGACCCAACCCGCGAGGGTGACGACGGTGCCGGCATCCTCCGCACGCAACGATCCGGCCAGGTGGGAGCGCAGCACTTTCGGGTGTCCTTTCGACGGATTCTTTTCAGCGCCTGTCATGCTACGGGGCGAACACGTTCACGATCCCACCCCACTCATGGAAAGCTATCGGCATGACCTTTCAGGGCAACGGGCCGCTCGAGGGCGGCAACGTCGGCGCGGGCGGCAGCGGTGGCGGCGGCATGGGCCGCGGCATGATGATCGGCGGCGGCGGTATCGGCGCGGTCGTCGTCGTGGTGCTCGGCCTCATCTTCGGGGTCGACCTCACGGGCGGCGGGTCCTCGTCGCCGCAGGACCAGGGCAACGGGGCGGTCTCGCAGGCGGAGCAGCAGCTCGACGAGAAGCTCAAGAGCTGCACGATCGACGACGCCAACCGCGACACCGCCTGCCGGATCAAGGCCACGACCATCTCGCTGAACAAGGTGTGGCCGACGGTGCTGCGGGGCTACCGGGCACCGAAGGGCAAGACGCTGATCATGCCCGAGGGCGCCACGTCCATCAACACGGCGTGTGGTGTGGCCAGCGCCGACACCGGGCCGTTCTACTGCCCGAGCGACGAGGTCTCCGTCTTCCAGCTCGACTTCATGGACCGCATGATCAAGCGGCTCGGCGGGTCCAGCGGCGCGTTCTCGCAGGAGTACATCGTCGCGCACGAGTACGGCCATCACGTGCAGAAGCTGATCGGCACGATCAACCGGGCCCAGGAGGGCACCGGCGCCCAGAGCGGGTCCGTGCGCGTCGAGCTGCAGGCGGACTGCTTCGCCGGTGTCTGGGCGGCGCACGCCGACAAGGGCGAGGACGCGATGCTCAAGCCGCTGACGCAGGATCAGATCTCGGATGCGATCACCACCGCGAAGGCGATCGGCGACGACACCATTCAGCGCAACGCCGGGCGCAATCCGAACCCGGAGTCGTTCTCGCACGGCACCTCGGCGCAGCGCGTGAAGTGGTTCTCGCAGGGGTACCAGACCGGCGACCCCAACCAGTGCAACACCTTCACCGGCACCGTCTGACCGGCGGCCTCGCGTGCTCGAGACCCTGATCCGCTGGGCGGCCTACGTCGGCGGCTGGCTCCTGGTGATCGGTCCGCTGCTGCAGTCGCGGGTCGAGTTGGAGGCGGAGCGCGCGCACCTCACGGAGATTCAGGAGGCCGCGAGGGCGGCCCTGCCGCCGTCCCAGGTCTCGGCGTGGTGGTGGCTGCTGCCGCCGGTGGCGATGTTCCTCACGCGGCGCCGGCAGTCGGAGTACGAGGCCACGCTGCGCAGCGTGTTGGACGACTCGCAGCTCGAACGGCTGCGGCGGTACTTCATCGTGGCCCGCGGGTGGATGATCGTGGCGACCGGCGCGTTGTTGATCGCCGTCAAGGAGACCTACGAGCTGGCGCACCACCTGCACTGGGCGCCTACGGGCTTCTGGGTCCTCGGCGGCATCGCCGTGGTGGTGACGTCCGCGACCAGCTCCGCCGGGCCCGAGCGTTCGGGCCGGCGGCGGAGGCGCACCCCTCGGGGGCCGGGGAGCGGTCCGCACTGATCGCGCTCCCCTGACGGAGTCCCGGGTTCCACCGACACCTTTGTTCGATTATTGTGGCGTCATCGCACATGTCGGCGTAGCATGGAGGTATGGCGCTACCGACCGCGTTACAGGCTGTACCTGGGGAATTGATTCCCCCGGGTCTCGCCGGTGTGTGCGGGCGGGA
>JBEBXD010000110.1:0-11776 GCA_040391845.1 Tsukamurella paurometabola
GAGTTCAGACGTGTGCTCTTCCGATCTCACGGAGATCCGCTCCGGCGGCGCGTCCGCGGCCCCGGTCCCCGTGGGCGCCAGCAGGGTTGGCGCCTCGATCCCGGCCAGCTCGTCCGCCCACGCCGCCCGGGCGGCGGGCACGTCGCGGGCGGCGCGCCAGCGGTAGTACCCAGCCAGCGGCGCGGAATCCGGCGCCGCGGGGCCGCCGCCCAGCTCCGCGTAGATCGCGAGCAGGGTGCGGCCCGCGATCGGCATGGACCAGCCGTCGAGCAGCGAGTGATGGTTCGTGATGGCCAGGCGGTGGCTCTCGGCGCCGGTGCGGCACAGCAGGAACCGGATCAGCGGGGCCGTGGTGGGGTCGAACCGCCGGGCCTTCTCGGTGGCGGCGACGGCGGCGAACGCGGCCGTCGGGTCGGGGCGGTCGCTCACGTCGACGAACGTGAAGTCCGGCCGGACCTCCGCCGGAACCACCTGCACCACAGCGGAGTCGGCGGTGTAGCCGAGACGGGTGCGCAGCGAGGGAACGCGGCGCAGCAGTTCGGCCGCGGCCGCCGCCATCCGCTCGGGGTCCACGGGGCCGCGCAGGTGCGTCGCCGCCTGCACCACGTACACGTCCGGCTCACCGTCGGCGAGCACCTGCGAGTGGTAGGCGAGCCCCACCTGCAGGCCGGTGGCCGGCAGCACGTCGGCCAGGGGCCCGTCCTGCTCCAGCACGTCGATGTCGTCCTGCGACAGCGCCACCAGGGGGAGGTCCGAGGGGGTCAGGCCGCCACCGTCGGGCCCGATCCGCCGCGCGTGCGCGGCGAGCGCGTCCACGGCCAGCGCCCAGCACTCCTGCAGCTCGGCCACCGCGGCCGGGTCCAACACGCGGCCCGCGGCCGTCCATTCGACCGTGAGGCCGCCGCCGACCTCGAAGCAGTTGATCGCGAGCACCTGCTCGAGCGCCTTGCCCGCGGGATCCAGGACGGAGAAGGGAGTCTCGCCGGGCAGCCGCCAGCCGTCCTTGGGTGCGGCGAACCGGCCGAGGTAGTTGAACACCACGTCCGGGCCGGCGGGCAGCGGACCGCACTCCGGGTCCAGGTGGCGCAGAACGCCGTAGCCGATTCCGCTGTCGGGCGCGCCGCGACGAGCCTCCTTGACGGCGCGCACCAGGCGCCCCGCCGCGTCGCCGCCGGCGAGGGCGTCGTCGAGCTCCGGGTCGCCGGCGGGTACGGGCAGCCGCACGGGGTGCTCGGCGGTGAACCAGCCGACGGTCCGTGCGAGGTCGGCGGACAGCAGCACCTCGTCGCGGCCGTGGCCCTCGACGGTCACGGTGGTGGCCGCCTGCGCGGGCAGCCCGGCCCGTCGCCGGCGCAGCCGCAGCGCGAGCGCCAGGGCCGCGAGGAGCGTCTCCTCCGCGTTGGCGCGGTACGCGCGAGCCAGGTCGGCGGTCACGCGGGCGGCGGTGTCGGCGGACGTGCGGGTGTGCGACGTGACGGCGGTGCCGACCAGGTCCGCCGCGGGGTCCAGGGGACGCCCGCCCAGGCGTTCGGCGTCGGCGAGTGCGCCGCGCCAGTACCCGAGTTCCTCACGGTGGGCGCCCGATCGGCCGCGGTCGGCGAGGGCGAGGGCGTGGGCGCGCCACGGCGTCGCCTCGGCCCTGGCCGCCGGGGTGCGGCCCGCGGCCGCGTCGCGGTGGGCGAGCGGCAGGTCGTGCAGGAGCACGCGCCACGAGACGCCGTCCACGGCCAGGTGGTGGATCACCAGAACCAGCCGGTCGGGCCCGTCCCCGTGCACGATCCGCGCGCCCAGCACGCGGCCGCGCGCCGGGTCGAGTTCCGCCGCGAGGTCCGCGGCCACCGCCTCGACAGGTCCGCCGGACGCGCCCACCTCGAGCGGCGGGACCGCCTCGTCGATGGTCAGCGTCCGCGGCCCCGAGACACGCAGGCGCAGCGCGGGATGCGCCGCGACCACCGCGTGCAGGGCCGCCCGCAGCGTCTCGGTGGTGGCGCCGGCGGGCAGCTCGGGTGCCACCCACTGCGCGTATCCCGCGATCGCGGCCGGGTCGGGGTTGCTCGCCAGCAGGGCGGCGGCGACGGGCGGTGCAGGGAAGTCGCCCTCGGCGGGGGCCACCGGCGCGGCCGTCCGCTCCTGTGTCTCCGTGGCGGCGGCGGCCAGCGTCGCGAAGCTGCTGCCGGAGAGGAAGTCCCGCGGCCGGATCTCGAGGCCGGCCGCGCGCAGCTCGCCGCACACGGTGATGGCGCTGATGCTGTCGCCGCCCACGCCGAAGAAGTCGTCGTCGATGCTCACCGCGGGCACCGAGAACGCCGCCGCCAGCACGTCGCAGAGCAGTCGCTCGCGGTCGGTCCGCGGGGCGCGGCCCTCGGAGCTCACGGACGGGGCGGGAAGCGCGGCGCGATCGAGCTTGCCGTTGATCGTCACCGGAAGCTCGTCCAGCACCAGCACGACCGCGGGCACCATGTGGTCCGGCACCGCCTCGCCCAGCGCGGACCGCACCCCGTCCGGGGTCACCGAGCCGGTCACGTAGCCCACGAGCCGGTCCCGGCCGCCGTCGCCGCGCACCACGGCGGCGGCGCTGGTCACGCCCGGGACGGCGGCGAGCGCCGCCTCCACCTCGGCGGGCTCGATCCGGTAGCCGCGGATCTTCACCTGAGCATCGCCGCGGCCGAGGTACTCGTACCCGGCGTCGCCGAGCCGCCGCACGCGGTCGCCCGTGCGGTACATGCGGGTCCCCGGCTCGCCGTACGGGTCCGCCACGAACCGCTCCGCGGTGGCCCCCGGGAGGTTCAGGTAGCCGCGCGCGAGGTGCGGCCCCGCGAGGTACAGCTCGCCGACCTCCCCGTCCCGGACCGGCTGGAGCGCACCGTCGAGTGCGTAGGCGGCTGTGCCGGGCACGGCGTGGCCGATCACCGGCACGTCCCCGGCCACGCGGGCCGATGTCGCGTCGACCGCGGCCTCGGTGGGCCCGTAGACGTTCACCGCGGGCACGCCCGTCTCGCCGATCCGCCGCCACAGCGCCGGACCGGTGGCCTCCCCGCCCAGGATCAGCAGCGCGGGGCGGTGCTCGCCGTCGAGCAGGCCCGCATCGATCAGGGGGGCGGCCATCGACGGGGTGGTGTCCACCACGTCGATCCGGTCCGCGCGGTACGCGGCGAGGAGCGCCTCGGCGTCGCGCGCGGTGTCCGTCGAATAGACGTGCAGCGCATGGCCGCTCGCCAGCCACAGCAGCTGGTCGATCGACGCGTCGAAGGAGAAGGAGTAGGTGTGGGCGCAGTGCAGCCTGCGCTCGGCGTCCCCGGCCGTGGCGAGGTCCGCCAGGGTGGCGCGGTGGTGCCGCAGCAGGCTGGTCAGCCCGCCGGCGCGCGCCGCGACCCCCTTCGGGCGGCCCGTGGAGCCCGACGTGTGGATCACGTAGGCCAGGTGCTCCGGGTGCCGGGGCGCCGCGAGCTCCGCCTCCGACAGCGGGCCGGCGGGCAGCGCGTCGATCCGCGTGCGCACCGGGGCGTCGTCGAGCGCGATCGACGGGAAGCCCTCGGGGACGGGCGAACCCGAGGCGGCGAGGATCAGCGCCGGACGCGAGTCGGCGACCAGCTCGGCGCGCCGGGCGGCGGGGTGCGCGGGATCGAGGTACTGGTACGCGGCCCCCGCGTCCAGGACCGCGAGCAGCGCGACCACCAGGTCGATGCCCCGGGGCCTAGCCAGCGCCACCACGTCCTCGGCGCCCGCCCCCTCGGCGCGGAGCAGGCGCGCGGTGCGGTGCACCCGCTCCGCGAGCTCCCCGAAGGAGAGCCGCGCGGCTCCGTGGACCAGCGCGAGGGCGCCGGGATCGCGCCGGGCCTGCGCGTCGAGGGCGGCGGGGACGTCCTGCGCCGGATACCCGGATTCGGGTGTGCGGGAACGCTCGAGCGCCGAATCCCGCTCCGCCGCGGGGAGCAGCCGCACCTCGCCGACCGCGGGCGCGGCGGGGGAACCGAGCTCGGTGATCAGGGTGCGCACCGCGTCGAGCCGGCCCTGCACCTGCTCCTGCGTCGCGGACCGCGCGTCCACCTCGAAGCCCACCAGCAGGCCCCCGGA
Organism: Tsukamurella paurometabola; assembly: GCA_040391845.1. Taxonomy (GTDB): domain Bacteria; phylum Actinomycetota; class Actinomycetes; order Mycobacteriales; family Mycobacteriaceae; genus Tsukamurella; species Tsukamurella paurometabola_B. Next base: position 4,075 of record JBEBXD010000110.1, read on the forward strand.
GGAGGTGGGGATCACGCTGAGTCCGTAGTCCTCCGGCGGGCCGCCCGCCACGTTGCGCATCGTCCCCGGGGAGCCCGCGAAGTCCAGGGTGAGGTCGAACGCCTTGAGGTTGATGCCGCGGCCGTGCAGGAGCGCGCCCACGCCGGGCGCGCCCAGGTCGCGCGGCAGGTCCTCGCCGCGGTAGCGCTGATGGGATCGCATGCGCCGCATGGCCTCCGCGACCCCGGCGCTGAGGTCGGCGAGGCGGTCCTCCGCCCGCACCGTCAGGCGCAGGGGGAGCACGTTGACGGCCATCGCCGGGGTGCGCAGTGCGACGCCGCCGCTGCGGCACATGAGCGGCATCGCGAACACCACGTCCGACTCGCCGAGGACGCGGTGCAGGAAGGCCGCGTAGCAGGCGATGAGGACCTCGCCCCAGGTGGTTCCCGACTCGTCCGCCACGCGGCGCAGCGCCTCGAAGGTCTCGGGCGGCAGTTCCGTCCGGGCGATGCGCACCTCCCCGGCGGGACCGTCGACGCCGGGCCGCTCGGGCAGTTCGGGCAGCGGGGTCAGCTCGTCGCGCCAGTACGCGCGGTCGGCCTCGTGCCGGTCGCTCGTGCGGTACTCCTGATCGGCGTCGATGAACGCGGCGAACGACCCGAACGGCGACTTCGGCGGCTCGGCGCCCTGCATCGCCGCCGTGTAGAGCGCGGCGACCCGGCGCGAGAGCATCGCGGCGGAGTATCCGTCGAACACCAGGTGATGCCCCAGCTGCGTGTACCAGACCTCGGTGTCCGACAGGCGCAGGATCCGGTACGCGAACAGGCCGCGGTCGGTCATCGGCGCACACTCCGCGGACAGCCGCGCGCGTTCGGCGGCGACGGCGGCCTCCGCCGCCGCGCGGGGATCGCTCTCGCCGCGCAGGTCCACCACGTCCGGCGCGGGGGCGGCATCGTCGTCGATCCACTGCCGGGGCCCCTCCGGGGTCTGCACCACCCGCAGCCGCAGGCTGCCCGCTTCGGCGACGGTGCGGACGATCGCCGAGCGCAGGGCGTCGATGTCGACGACGGCGTCGCCGGAGATCTCGAGCACGTCGCCCACCACGTAGTACGGCGAATCCGGTTCCAGCCGTTGCGCGTTCCAGATTCCCAGCTGCGCCGCGGTGAGCGGCAGCAGGGGCGGTGCGTCGGTTCCGGCCGATGCCGGGGAAGGGGCTGCCTCTGCGAGGGTCACGTCGGGGGCTCCTGGAGCGGTGAGGGGGCTAGCGGGCGAGGTCGGCGCGCTGCGGGCGGATGTCCGTCCACGCGGCCTCGATGTGGCGCCGGCAGTCCTCGCGCGGGGCGGGGCCGAACTCCACCGTCCACCCGGACGGGACTGCGGCGAAGCCGGGCCACAACGAGCGCTGCTCGAGCGCGTTGCGCAGCACGAGGAACGCGGCGTCCGGCTCGTCGAACGGGTTCATCCGGCCACCACGAGCCGCTGCCAGTGGCCCAGTTCGGGCTGCTCCGCGAGATCGGGGAACTCGATGTCCGGGGCGCCCGCGTCCCGCCAGCGCTGGATCAGCGTCATCACGCGGACCGAGTCCAGGCCGAGGTCGAACAGGTCGTCGTCGTCCGCGATCGACTGCGGGGGCACCTGCAGGAGCTCGGCGACATCGGCGCGCACGCGCTCGGCGGTCAACGGGGAGGTGGACATCTCGGACACCGTCTCCTTAGAGTAGTCTGCGGTTCGATCAGGTAGGTAAGCCTACACTTCGCAAATGGGGGTCGCGCATGCCGGACCACGCCACGCTCACCCGGAGGGTCCACGGCCGGGAGCATCCGCCGATCGGGGACTTCTACGCCGGGCTCCGCCTTCGGGGATTCGACCTGCGCGTCGTCGACCCCGACTCCGCCGACCTCGACGTGGTGCACCGCTGGATGAACACCGACGAGGTGGCCGCGGGGTGGGCGCAGGCGTGGCCGCGCGAGCAGTGGCGCCGCCACCTGATCGAGCAGCTCGCGGGGACGTACACGCTGCCCGTGATGATCGGCCACGGCGGCGTCGACATCGCCTACGCCGAGCTGTACCGCGCGCACGCCGATGTCGTCGGTCAGTGCTACCCGTCCGATCCCCACGACGTGGGGGTGCACCTGGCCATCGGCTCGGCCGCGCACCGGGGCGGAGGATGGGGCGCGCGGATCGGCGTCGCGCTCATCGACGCCGGGTTCCGCGCCGAGCCCCGGTGTCTGCGGATGCTCACCGAGCCCGACGCCACGAACACGGCCGCCGTCGCCGTGAGCGCCGGCCTGGGCATGACCCGGCTCGGCGTGGTGGAGCTGCCCCACAAGACCGCCGTGCTGTTCGCCGCCGAGCGCGACCGCGTCGCCGCGCCGCCCATCGACCAGGAGTGAAAAGCCATGAAGTGGAACGACTTCGTCCTCACCGTCACCGGGACCACCCGGGTCGCGGAGAACCTGCTGCGCCTCGAGTTCGAGGTGGGCGGGGGCACCGCGGGCGGCTACGCGCCCCTCGCGCCCGGTGACGAGTCCATCGCCTTCTACTTCTCCCCGGACGGGAACGCACTGCGCGCCCGGCCCTCCGACGATCCCGCGGCGCTCGGCGGCTGGGAGATCGCCGACCCCGAGCGCAGCGCGGGCCACCGCAACTACTCGGTGCGCTCCTTCGATCCCGGGACCGGACGCATGCTGGTCGACGTCGCCGAGCACGGTCACGGCCCCGCCATCGAGTGGGTCCGCGCCGCCCGCCCCGGGTGGCGGCTCCTCGCCGCCGGGCCGCGGTCCTGGTACGGCCCGCCCGCGGACGCCTCGCGGCACGTGCTCGCGGGTGACCTCGCGGCCCTGCCCGCGCTCGCCCGGATCCTGGAGGACACCCCGCCCGGCGTCGACGTCACCGTGCTCGCCGAGGTACTCGATCGCAGCGAGATCGACTACCTCCCACAGCGTCCCGGCACCGAGGTGATCGAGCTCGTGGGCTCCGGCAACGGCGCCGCGCCCAGCCGCCTCGCGGAGGCGTTGCGCACCGTCGACCTGCCGACGGACGGGTACCTGTGGCTCGCGGGGGAGGCGGCGGACACCCGCGCCGCCAAGAAGCACGTCCGGTCGCTGGGCTGGGCGCGCGACCGCGCGGACGTGGTCGGCTACTGGCGGCGGGACGCCCAGGAGTGGGCGAAGCGGTTCGAGGAGGCGGGTCAGGAGCGCCTGCGGGCCGTGTACGCCGAGGCCCTCGCCGCCGGGAAGTCCGGCGACGAGGCGATGGACCTCTACGAGCAGGCCCTCGAGGACGCGGGCCTGTGACCTGCGGGGATCAGCCGGCGTTCTTCGCCGCCTCCGCGAGGGCGGGCACGTAGCGGTCCAGGAGCCACGGCACGTCGAGCACGTTCGGAGAGCTCACGGCGAAGACGAGCGGCGGATCGGTCAGCGGCACGTAGGCCTTGCGCTGCACCGCCTTCAGGCTCGCGAAGGACGTGTTGGCCTCGGTGGCACGGCGCTTCGCGTCGTCGAGGTACCAGGAGGTGAGCACGTCCGGGTTGTACTTGGGCACGTTCTCCCAGCTCACCGGCGCCGCGAACTTCCCGGGCGGCGCGGCCTCGCGCAGCGCCGTCAGCTCGGGGAGCACCGTGAAGCCGAAGCTGTGCAGCAGCTGCACGCGGGGATCGGTGTCGAAGTAGAAGTTCAGGGCCTCGGTGGTGGTGCCGCTGGCGGCGGCGACGGTCTTGCCCGCGAACTCCGGGTGCGCGGCCTTGACCTCGGCGATCCGCCGGTCCGTGTCCGCGATCAGGGTCTTGGCCTCCGCGTCGCGGCCGAGCGCCTTTCCGACCAGCGTGGTCTGGTCCTGCCACGAGGTCTGCCAGTTGCGGCCCGGCTGCGCCACGGTCGGCGCGATCCGACTCAGCTGGGCGTACTGATCCGCCGTGAGCCCGGACTGCACGGCCAGGATCACGTCCGGCTTGAGGGCCGCGATCTGCTCGAGGGGGACCGACTGGCTGGTCTCGGACAACAGCACCGGCTTCGCGTCGCCCAGCTTCGCCTGCACCCACGGCATGATCCCGCCGCCGCCCTCGCCGAGCTCCGACTTCATGTCGCGCATGCCCACCGGCGTGACGCCGAGCGCGATGGCTGCCTCGGTGCTGCCCCAGCCGAGGGTGACCACGCGCTCGGGCCGGTGCGGGATCTCCGCTGTTCCGAGCGCTGAGGTGATCGAGACGGGGAAGCCCGCGTCGTGCTGCGAATGATCCTCGCCGGACGTGCCGGATCCGCATGCCGTGATGCCCATGACCAGGGCGAACGCGGCAGCTGCGACCCGGAGGGCGCGGGTGGTGCGGGTTCTGCGGAGCACGGCTCCTCCTCCTCGGTGTGCGGGGCTGTGTCCTCCGACACAGATTTTCCTCGATTGGCGAACAACCTCTACATTCAGGTATGCCTATCCTATCCGGTCGTCGACGAGGGAGATACATGGGACTGCAGCACGCGATCGCCGACGTGGTCGGCATCGGGGCCGGACCGTCCAACCTGGGGCTCGCCGCCGCCCTTGACGAACGCAACCGCACGGGCCTGCCGCCGCTGTCGATGACCATCCTCGAGCGCAAGCCCGCGTTCGCCTGGCATCCGGGGATGCTGCTCGACGGCGCCACTATGCAGATCGCCTTCCTCAAGGACCTGGTGACGCTGCGCGATCCGCGCAGCCCGTTCACCTTCCTGAGCTACCTGCAGGCCCGCGGCCGCCTCGTGGACTTCGTCAACCACCAGACCTTCTTCCCCACCAGGGTGGAGTTCACCGACTACCTCTCCTGGGTCGCCGACGGCGTGGACGCCCGGATCGACTACGGCACCACCGTGACCGCCGTCGAGCGCCTGGATCCCTCCGCCGACGGTGCGCGGTGGCTGGTCCGGTACTCCGGGCCCGACGGCGAGGGTGCGCTGCGCGCCCGGTCCGTCGTGGTCGCCACCGGCCTGCGCGAGCGGCTCCCCGAGTGGGCGACGCCCGGGCCGCGCCTGTTCCACAATCACCGTCTGCTCGAGCACCTCGCCGCAGCGGACCTGGATCCCGCTGCGCCGCACCGCTTCCTCGTGATCGGCGGCGGACAGAGCGCCGCCGAGGTCACCCAGCACCTGCACCGGAGCTACCCGGAGGCCGTGGTGGAGTGCGCGTTCAACTCCTACGGATTCCAGCCGGCCGACGACAGCCCGTACGCGAACAAGGTCTTCGACCCGCAGGCCGTGGACGACTTCTACGCCGCGGACCCGGAGGTGCGCGCCGAACTCATGGCGCGGCACGCCACCACCAACTACGGCTGCGTGGACCTGGAGCTGATCAACGAGCTGTACGCCACCGAGTACCAGGAGAAGGTGAGCGGGCACCGCAGGCTGCTGATGCGCCCCGTCACCGAGGTCGCCGCGGCGGAACCCTCGGCCACCGGGGTCCGCGTGGAACTGCACGACCGGATGTCCGGCGAGAGCCTCGCCGCCGAGTACACGGCGGTGGTGTGCGCCACCGGCTTCCGCTCCGTCGGCGTCACCGACGTCCTCGCCGGCTGGGACGTGGCGCCCGAGCGGATGCGCGTTGGCCGCGACTACCGGCTGAGCGTCGACGGTGAACCGCTGGCCGGCCTGTACGTGCAGGGCGCCACCGAGTCCACCCACGGACTCGGCTCGACTCTGCTGTCGAACGTCGCCATCCGGTCCGGCGAGATCCTCGACGGGATCGCCGCCGACTCCGACCTGACCACTGTCGCGAAAGGAGCATGATGCGCGTCGTCACCTTCGGCTTCCAGACCTGGGGCCACCGCACGCTGTCCGCCGTCCTCGATGCCGGCCACGAGGTCGCGCTCGCCGTGACCCACCCCGTCTCGGACAACCCGTACGAGCGGATGTGGAACGACTCCGTGGAGGAGCTGGCCGGCGCGCGCGGCGTGCCGGTACACCTCGCCAAGAAGCCCGATGAGGCGTTGTACGAAGCGGTCTCGGCGGCGAACGCGGACATCATCGTCGCCAACAACTGGCGCACCTGGCTGCCGGAGTCGATCTACGCCATGCCGCGCCTGGGCACGCTCAACATCCACGACTCGCTGCTGCCGCGCTACGCCGGGTTCTCCCCGCTGATCTGGGCGCTGATCAACGGCGAGACCCACGTGGGCGTCACCGCGCACCTGATGGACGCGGGCCTCGACACCGGCCCGATCATCGCCCAGGAGTCCGTGGCCGTCGGCCCGAAGGACCGCACCGTGGACCTGTTCCACCGCACCGTCGACCTGATCGGGCCGCTCGTGGCCCGCTCGCTCGCCGAGCTCGAAGCCGGCACGGCGCAACCGATCCCGCAGGACCCGGCCGCGGCCACCTACTTCCACAAGCGCTCGGACGCCGACAGCCGGATCGACTGGAGCTGGCCGGCCGACGCCATCGAACGGCTCATCCGCGCCCAGTCGGACCCGTATCCCAACGCGCACACCGTCTTCCGCGGGGAGCGCCTCGCGATCACCGCGGCGTCCGTCTCCACCAAGCGGTACGGGGGAACGCCGGGCCGCGTCTGCGTGCCCGACGGTGACGGCATCGCCGTGGTCGCGGGCCCCGACGCCTGGCGCGGCGGCAACCCCGCGCTGATCGTGGAGACCGTCCGCACCCCCGACGGCGCCGAGCACCCCGCCGCGAAGATCCTCGGCGACACCGGCGCCTACCTCGGCGACGGGAACTGACCGGCCGCGGCCCGCATCAGCCCAGCACGAAACGACGACGAGGAGCACCGTCACCATGGCACGAGTCGATCACCGCGCCCGGCACCGCGAGAGGGTGGCCGAAGTGCTCGGGGGCGCGACGGACGGCGCCGAGCGCGTGCCCTACCCGATCGGCCTGCGCGAGCTCGAGGTCCTCGGCACGCGCCGCGTGGGTGCGGGACTGATCCGGGTCACCCTGGGCGGCCCGGAGATCGAGGGATTCCAGACCCACGCCGCCGACGACCACGTCAAGTTGCTCTACCCGGAGGCGGACGGTGCGCTGAACCTGCCCCGCAAGGACGGCCTCATGCTGCGCTGGCCGCGCGACCCGCTGCCGACCACCCGGGAGTACACCGTGCGGCGCTTCGACGCCGCGGCGGGCGAGCTCGACATCGACATCGCGCTGCACCCCGGCGGACTCGGCTCCGACTGGGCCGAAGCGGTGGAACCAGGCGCGCGGATCCACGTGGCGGGCCCGCCCGGCGGCGTGGTCGTGCCCCCGCGCTACGACCGCTATCTCATGGCCGGCGACATCACCGCGCTGCCCGCCATGGACCGGTGGCTCGAGGAGCTGCCGCGCGACGCCGCCGGCTGGGCGCTGATCGAGGTGGCCGACGCCTCGGAGCAGATCGATCTCGACCCGCCGCCGGGTTTCGACGTCCGCTGGCTGCATCGCGGCGCCGCCGCGCCCGGCACCTCCGACGTGCTGGCCCGGGCCGTCGCCGAGCTCCCGCAGGAGGTGCCCGACGGTGAGCGGTGGTACTGCTGGCTCGCCGGGGAGGCGGGGGTGCTCAAGCCGTTGCGGCGCTGGGTCTCCGAGGCCTGGAAGCTGCCCAAGCACGATCAGGACATCACCGGCTACTGGAAGCTCGGTGTCGCGGACTTCGATGAGGACGATCACTGATGCTCTCCTTCGTCACCGGAGCGGCGTCGGGCATCGGCGCCGCGACCGCCGTGCGGCTCTCCGCCCGGGGGCCCGTCGCCCTCGCCGACCGCGACGCCGACGGCCTCCTT
>JBEBXD010000111.1:0-11343 GCA_040391845.1 Tsukamurella paurometabola
CTCATCATCTGCGACGACGGCAACTACCCCGAGATCTGGCGCGACTGCGCCATGAAGGGCGCCGAGCTGATCGTGCGATGCCAGGGGTACATGTACCCCGCCAAGGAGCAGCAGGTGCTCATGGCCAAGGCGATGGCGTGGGCCAACAACTGTTACGTCGCCGTGGCGAACGCCGCCGGATTCGACGGTGTCTACTCCTACTTCGGCCACTCGGCGATCATCGGGTTCGACGGCCGCACTCTCGGCGAGACGGGCGAGGAGGAGTACGGCATCCAGTACGCGCAGCTCTCCGTCTCGACCATCCGCGATGCCCGCAAGCACGATCAGTCGCAGAACCACCTGTTCAAGATCCTCCACCGCGGTTATACGGGGATCCACGCCGCGGGGGAGGGCGACAAGGGTGTCGCCGAGTGCCCCTTCGACTTCTACAAGCTGTGGGTCACCGACGCCGAGGCCGCGCGGGAGCAGGTCGAATCCTTCACCCGCGACACCATCGGTGTGGCGGAGTGCCCCGTCGGCACCATCCCCGCCGAGAAGACCCGCGAGGCGTAGCCGTGCCCTTCATCACCGATCGCCTGGCCGCCGCCGGAACCGACGTCGGCGGCCGGGCGCCGGGCCCCTCCGATTCCCGGCCCACGGACGCCGAGTTCGCCAAGGCGGCCGTCGGCAGAGTCGACGCGGCACGAATCCTGGCACAGTTGCGCGCCAACGTCTTCGGGCAGGATCACGCGATCGAGTCGGTCTTCCGGACGCTCTCGGTGGTGCAGGCCGGACTCACGGACAAGACCCGCCCGCTCGCGAGCCACCTGCTGGTCGGCCCGACGGGGACCGGCAAGACGGAGATCGTGCGCCGGCTCGCCTCGGCGCTGCGGACGGGGCCCGACGACTTCTGCCAGGTGGACATGTCGGCCATGGCGCAGGAGCACTACGCGGCCTCCTTCGCGGGCGCGCCGCCCGGCTACGCGGGCTCCAAGGAGGGCCTGAGCGTGTTCGATCGCGATCGCATCGAGGGAACCGTCTCCATGCCGGGGATCGTGCTCTTCGACGAGGTGGAGAAGGCGCACACCACCGTGCTGCGGGCGCTGCTGCACGTGCTCGACCGCGGGCAGCTGACCCTCGCGAACGGCCGGCAGCGCTACGACTTCCGCAACTGCCTGGTGTTCATGACCTCCAACCTCGGCAGCCGGGAGCTGCGCGCGGAGCAGGAGCGACCGTGGCACCGAGCGGGGCGGTCCGCGTCGCGCCTGCTGCCGGCGGCCGCGGGGGAGCGGGTGAGTGCGATCCTCGAGGGCCGCCTGGACCGGATCTCCGAGCAGTCCATCGCCCGGTTCTTCGACCCCGAGTTCCTCAACCGCATCGACGAGGTCACGCTGTTCGAGGAGCTCTCCCCGGATACCGCCACCACGGTGACGCGCCACGAGCTGGAGCTGTTCGCCGCCCGCGCCCGCAAGCGCGGTGTGGACCTCACCATCGACGACGCGGTCGCCCAACACCTGGTGGACACCGGCTTCGACCCGGTGTACGGCGCCCGGTCGGTGCGCCGCGCGATCCGGCACGACGTGTGGCCGCTGGTCGCGGAGGCGGTCATCGCGCACCGCGCGGCGCGGGCCGCCGACGCATCGAACCGTATCGACGCCGCCCTCGTGGTCGAGGCCGGGGCGGTCCGGTGCCGGGTGGGCGGCGCCCGGTAGCCGCTCAGATCCGGCGCTGCAGCGCCTCCGCGGCCTGCAGCAGGTCCGCCGCCCAGCGGGCGCCGGGGCGCCGCCCCATGCGATCGATCGGGCCGGAGACGGAGATCGCCGCGATCACCTCGCCCCGCGGACTGCGCACCGGCGCGGAGACACTGGCCACGCCGGACTCCCGCTCGCCGGCGCTCTGCGCCCAGCCGCGCCGGCGGACCTCGGCGAGGGTGCGGGCACTGAAGTACGAGTCCGCACGCGGATCCGACCACGCCGCGAGCACCTTCGCCCCGGAGCCGGCGCTCATCGGCAGCCGCGAGCCCACCGGCACCGTGTCCCGCAAACCGGACGGAGGTTCGGCCGCGGCCACGCACACCCGGTGATCGCCCTCGCGGCGGTACAACTGCACGGACTCGCCGGTGATCTCGCGCAGCCGCGGCAGCACCATCGCGGCGGTGTCCACGAGGGCGTCCGCGGTGCCGGCCGCGAGCTCGCGCAGCGTGGAACCGGGGCGCCACAGTCCATCCCCGCCGCGGGTGAGCAGTCCGTGCAGCTCCAGGCCCACGGCCAGACGGTGCGCGGTGGCGCGCGGCAGGCCCGTTCTCCCGCACAGGTCGGCGAGGGTCGCGGGCTCCTCGGCGGCCGCCCGCAGCACGGCGACGGACTTGTCCAGCACGCCGATCCCGCTCACGGGGGTGAGGCTTTCGGAGGTGTCCGCCGGTGCGGTATCCTTTCCCATAGTTCGATACTAGGCTCTCGAATGGTGGGATTCAACGTGCAGCCCGCGTTCCGCCCGGGGCGAAGATCATGGAGCAGGTGACAAGCATGCAGCCGCGCACAATGGCCGAGAAGGTCTGGGACCAGCACGTCGTCGTCAAGGGGGAGGGTGAGGGCGCCTCGCGTGAGCCGGATCTCATATACATCGACCTGCACCTCGTGCACGAGGTCACCAGCCCGCAGGCGTTCGACGGGTTGCGCCTGAACGGCCGCCCGGTGCGCCGCCCGGACCTCACCATCGCCACCGAGGACCACAACGTCCCCACCGACACCCTGGTCCAGCCGATCGCGGACGAGGTCTCGCGCACGCAGGTGGAGACGCTGCGCCGCAACTGCGCCGAGTTCGGCGTCCGCCTGCACTCGATGGGCGACGGCGAGCAGGGGATCGTGCACGTGATGGGCCCCCAGCTGGGGCTCACCCAGCCCGGCATGACCGTGGTCTGCGGCGACAGTCACACCTCCACGCACGGCGCCTTCGGCGCCATCGCCATGGGCATCGGCACCTCCGAGGTGGAGCACGTGCTGGCCACGCAGACGTTGCCGCTCAAGCCCTTCAAGACCATGGCCATCAACGTCACCGGGGAGCTGCAGCCGGGCGTCACGTCCAAGGACCTGATCCTGGCGATCATCGCGAAGATCGGCACCGGCGGCGGTCAGGGCTACGTGCTGGAGTACCGCGGCAGCGCCATCGAGAAGCTCTCGATGGAGGCGCGGATGACCATCTGCAACATGTCGATCGAGGCGGGCGCCCGAGCCGGGATGATCGCGCCGGACGCGATCACCTACGACTACATCAAGGGCCGCGAGCACGCGCCGAAGGGCGCCGACTGGGATGCCGCGGTCGAGGCCTGGGACGCGCTGCGCACCGACGAGGGCGCCGTCTTCGACGCCGAGGTCGACATCGACGGCAGCGCCCTCACCCCGTTCGTGACCTGGGGTACGAACCCGGGACAGGGTGCGCCACTGAGCGCCTCGGTGCCCGACCCCGAGTCGTTCGGCTCCGACGGTGAGAAGGAGACCGCCGCGAAGGCGCTGCAGTACATGGGCCTGGAGCCCGGTACTCCGCTGCGCGACATCGCCGTCGACACCGTCTTCGTGGGCTCGTGCACCAACGGCCGCATCGAGGACCTGCGTGCCGTGGCCGAGGTGCTGCGCGGCCGGAAGGTGGCGGACGGGGTGCGGATGCTGGTGGTGCCCGGGTCGATGCGGGTGCGCGCGCAGGCCGAACAGGAGGGCCTGGGCCGGGTGTTCCTCGACGCCGGCGCGGAGTGGCGCCAGGCCGGATGCTCGATGTGCCTGGGCATGAACCCCGATCAGCTCTCGCCGGGCGAGCGCTCCGCGTCCACGTCGAACCGGAACTTCGAGGGGCGCCAGGGCAAGGGCGGACGCACCCACCTGGTCTCGCCCGAGGTGGCGGCCGCGACCGCCGTGCGCGGCACCCTCTCCGCACCCGCCGATCTGGCCCCGGCCGCAGCCCCCGCCGGCGCCTAACCGCCCTCCCGTAGTCAAGGAGTCACCAAGATGGAAGCCATCGTCACCCACACCGGCATCGGCGTGCCGCTGCGCCGCACCAACGTCGATACCGACCAGATCATCCCCGCCGTGTACCTCAAGCGCGTGACCCGCACGGGATTCGAGGACGGACTGTTCTCCGCCTGGCGCGCGGACCCGGACTTCATCCTCAACGTGCCGCCCTTCGACCGCGGCACCGTGCTCGTGGCCGGGCCCGACTTCGGCACCGGCAGCTCCCGGGAGCATGCCGTCTGGGCACTCATGGACTACGGCTTCCGGGTGGTGATCTCGTCCCGGTTCGCGGACATCTTCCGCGGCAACTCGGGCAAGGCCGGCCTCGTGGCGGCTCTGGTCGAGCAGGAGAACGTCGAGCTGCTCTGGAAGGCCCTGGAGAACGAGCCCGGGCTGGAGGTCACAGTCGACCTCGAGACGCGGACGGTGACGGCCGGGGACTTGGTAGTGCCGTTCACGATCGACGATCCGGTCCGGGCGCGCCTGATGGCCGGATTGGACGACATCGGCATCACCCTGCAGCAGGCCGACGCCATCACCGAATACGAAAAGCGCAGGCCCGCATACAAACCCGTTACGGTATAGGTCGAGAATCGGACAGTGGCGGTGCCGGATCGAACCGGCGCCGCCACTTGTGATTCCGACGCATCTTCCATCAAATCTGGCGTGGCACTTGGATTGAATGCATTTCTCCGTTTACGGTGTCCCTAGTTGGCTCAGCGGTGAGCCACCGACTACAGAGGGATTTCGTTCATGAACAAGGCAGAACTGATCGAGGCGCTCACCGAGAAGCTGGGCACCGACCGCCGCAACGCCGGGGCCGCCGTCGAGGCGATCGTGGACACGATCGTGCGGGCCGTCCACGCCGGTGAGTCCGTCACCATCACGGGCTTCGGCGTCTTCGAGCAGCGCAAGCGCGCCGCTCGTGTCGCCCGCAACCCCCGCACCGGCGAGACGGTGAAGGTCAAGCCCACGTCCGTGCCCGCGTTCCGTCCCGGTGCGCAGTTCAAGGCCGTGATCTCCGGTTCGGCGAAGCTGCCGTCCTCGGGCCCCGCGGTGCGGCGCAGCTCGGCCGCCGGCGCGGCTCCCGCCAAGAAGACGGCGAAGAAGGCCGCGGCCAAGAAGACCGCCGCCAAGAAGGCTCCGGCCAAGGCCGCCAAGGCGACCGCGACCAAGGCGACCGCCGCCAAGGCCGCCGCGAAGAAGGCGCCCGCGAAGGCCGCCAAGGCCACGCCGGCGAAGAAGACCGCCGCCAAGAAGGCTCCGGCCAAGGCCACCCGCGCGACCGCCACGAAGGCCGCCGCGAAGAAGGCGCCCGCGAAGGCCACCAAGGCCACCGCCGCGAAGAAGACCGCCACCAAGGCGCCCGCCAAGAAGGCCCCGGCCAAGAAGACCGCGGCCAAGGCGCCCGCCAAGAAGGCTCCGGCCAAGAAGGCTCCCGCGAAGAAGGCTCCGGCCAAGAAGGCTCCGGCCAAGCGGACCGCCAAGAAGTAACACGACTCCTGTACGGCGTCGTCCCGCACGTGATCACCACTGCGGGGCGGCGCCGTACAGTCGTCGATACGCCCGGCCGAACGCGCGCCGCCCCACCACGCGCCACATCAGCCTCGCGGGCGGGGGAAGAAGCGAGAACAGCAGTGCGCGCTGCTCCTCGGTCGCCGAGTTGAGCATGTAACCGAGGAACACGAGGCGGCGCTCCTTCGGGATAGAGGCGTTGCCGCGGTCGGCGAGCATGCGCCACTCCTCGACCGTCATCACGGCCTCCGCGATCGGCAGGATGAGCCGCTCCTCCTCGCTGAGGTGCTCCGCGAGCGCCTCGCCCAGGGTGCCGATCGCCGTGGCCAGCGCGGCCCCGTCGCCGCGCGCCCCGGTGGCCGCGAAGCCCGCGCCGAGCCGGTGGCACGCACTCACCAGATCCGCGATCCGCGTGTGCTGCTCCTCCATCCGCAGCACGAGTTCCGACTCCTGGGGCGCCCGGCTCACCAGGATCGGCCACATCAGCTCGTCCTCGCCGACGTGGTGATGGTGCAGTCCGGTGATCAGTTCCGACATCCACGCGGTCAACTCGGCGGCGCGGGCGCGGTCCCCGTCGGGCGCACCGTCGATCAGCGACGGCAGGGCCGCTAGGTGCGTGCGGAACACGTTGTGGACGATCACCATCTCCTCGGTCTGCGGACGGTTCGTGGTGGTGGGCATGACTACTCCTCGGGGCGGCGGGGCGGGTACTGACCCCTCGACGATGGATCGCGCCGCTTGGAGGGCACTTGGAAGGGTTCCGGGGCAGCCCCGACGCTCCCTAGAATGTGTCCCGACATGCTCCACATTCAGGTACTCGGCCCGCTGACGGTGACCACGGGCGACGGCGGGCACGACGAGATCCCACTCGGCGGGCCGAAACAGCGTGCCGTGCTCGCGATGCTGCTCATGGCGCGGGGGCGCGTGGTCTCCGTCGACAGGCTGATCGACGATCTCTGGCACGGGGAGCCGCCCCGCCGGGCGCTGTCCGCGTTGCAGGCCTACGTCTCGAACCTGCGCCGGCTCCTCGAACCCGGGCGCGCGCCCCGGGCCCGGCCGGCGATCCTCATCAGCCGCGCCCCCGGCTACGCGGTGGTGCTCGACCCGGATCAGGTCGACGCGTGGCGATTCGAGGTCGCGCTGCAGCGGGCCGCGGAGCTCGACGAGCCCGGCCCGCGCCGCCGCGTCCTCGCGGAGGCCGTGGCGATGTGGAGCGGGACGGCGTACGCCGACTTCGCCGGTGCGCCGTGGGCGGAGGCGGAGATCGGCCGCCTGGATGAACTGCACTCCGCCGCACGGGAGCACCTCGCGGAGGCGGCGCTCGCCGACGGGGACCCGGCCGAAGCGGCGCTGCTCGCCGATGCGCTCCGCCGCGACCGGCCCCTCCGCGAGGGCGCGTGGCGGATCCTCGGCCACGCGCTGTACCTGACCGGCCGGCAGGCGGAGGCGCTCGCGGTGCTCCGGCGGGCGCGGGCCATGCTGTCCGAGGAACTCGGGCTCGACCCGGGACCCGCCCTCGCCGCCCCTCGAGGCGGACGTGCTCTCCCAACGGATCCCGGTTCAGCCGGGCCCGCCGGAGGACACGGCCCGCACGCGGACGCCACCGTCCGGCGCGGCCGCCGCCCGGCCGGCCCCCGGCCCCCGGCCGGGCGAGCTGCTGGGCCGCGGTGCGGAGGTGGGCGCGATCGTCGAGGCGGCGCGATCCGCGCGCGCCGCACAGTCGCCCGGACTGTGCCTGATCACCGGCGTCGCCGGCGACGGGAAGACCGCGCTGCTGACGCACGTGTCCGGACTCCTGGCGGGCGAGGGCTGGTGGGTGGTCACCGGCCGCTGCCCCGAGGCGGAGGGTGCACCTCCGGCGTGGGCGTGGACGGAGGTCCTGCGCGGCCTCACGAGCAGGTGCGCCGAGGACGGGACCACCGCGCGGTTCGCGGAGCTGCTCGCCGGCCTGGAGACGGCCGCCGCGGGCACCGAGCGGTCCGCCGAGATGTCGCGATTCCTCCTGCACCGCCGCGTCGTCGAGGCGCTGGCCGAGACCGCCGCCCACCAGCCGATCGTGATCGTCCTCGACGACCTGCACCGCGCGGAGTCGGAGACCCTGAACCTCCTCACCGAGGTCGCCGCCCGGGCACCGGTGATGGTGCTGGCCGCGTACCGGCCCGACGAGATCGGGCGGCACTTCGACGTGGCGCTGGGTTCGCTCGCGCTGCACGCGCCGCTGCGGCTTCCACTCGCCGGCCTCGACCTCGCCGACGCCGCCGCGCTGGTCGCGGAGCACACGCCCACCGTGCCCTCGGCGGAGACCGTGCGCCGCCTCCTGGACCGGACCGGGGGAAACCCCTTCTACCTCAAGGAGAGCGCCCGGCTGCTGCGCAGCGAGGGCGAGCTGGTCGCCCTCTCGGCCGTGCCGGCCGGCGTCCGCGACGTCCTGCGTCGGCGGTTCCTGCGGCTTCCGGACGTCGCGGTCTCCGTGCTGCGGCTCACCGCCCTCATCGGGCGCACCGCGGATCTCGACGTCCTCGTCCGCGCCGCCGAGGTCGACGAGGAGGTGGTCTTCGACGGACTCGACGCGGGGCAGCTCGCCGGTCTGCTGGAGGTGGACGCGCACACCGTCGGGTTCAATCACGTCCTGGTGCGCGACACGCTGATCGCCGACATCCCGCGGCTGCGGCGGGTCCGCTGGCACCGCCGTATCGCGCAGGCCCTCGAGGCGGTGCGCCCCGACGACGTGGCCGCCATCGCGCATCACCACGGTGCGTCGCTGGGCCCGGACAACGCGCGGCAGGCCCACCGCTTCGCCCTGGCGGCCGCCGATCTCGCGGACGCGCGGTTCGCGTACGACCTCGCCGCCGAGGCTCTCCGCGCCGCCGACCGGGCGCTCGTGCGGATCCCCGACGCCGATGTGTCCGAACGGATCGCGCTCCTCTGCCGCCTGAGCCGGACCCTGCTCGCCGACGGCAGGCTGGACACCGCCCGACAGACGCGGATGACGGCGGTGCGGCTGGCGCGCACCGCGGGCGGGGCGCACATGGTGCGGGCCCTCACCGCGTGGGACATCCCCACCCCGCTCATCACCCGCCGCTACGGCTGGGTCGACGCCGAACTCGTCGAGGCCGTCCGGGCCTGCCTGGCCCGGACGGACCTGAACGCGGACGAGCGCTGCCGGCTGCTCGCCGTCCTCGTCGACGAGGTGTACGGGGAGCAGCAGGACCTGGCGACCTCCGCCGCCCGCGAGGTCCTCGAAACATCGGCGGGCACCGGTGATCCCACCGTGCGCGGGCTGGCGCTCGTGGCCCACCTCACCCTGCCGCACTTCCTCACCCCCCGCGCCGAGCGGGAGGGGTACGCCGACGAGCTGATCCGGCTCGGCGACACCGCGGGCCAGGCGGTGTTCGCCCTCATCGGGCACTTCGAGCACGTCCGGCTCTCGGCCGCCCGGGGCGACCTGCCCGTTGTCACAGCGCATCTCGCCGAGATGGACCGCCTCGTGGGCATGTTCCGGTGGGGGCAGGCGATCGCCTCCAATCAGCTGATCCACGGGATGCTCGCGCACGTGCGCGGTCGCCTGGACGAGGCGGACGACCGCTATCGGGAGGCGGGTGCCGTGTTCGCGCGCCAGCTGATCGAGGACGGTGCCGGGATGATCACCCTGGCGCGGTTCAGCACGGCTCTGTCCGCCGGTGAGACTGCGGCGTTCGCGGATCTGCTGGCGGCCATCGACTCCGAGGCCGCCGACGTGCTCCGCGATCCGGTGGCTCTGGCACTCCTCGCCGCCGGCCGGCGAGACGAGGCGCGCCGGGTCCGCGCGGACCTGCGGCCCGTACGCCGGGACTTCTTCCACTCGCTGCTCCTGTCGACGCGGGGGATCGCCGTCGTCGCGCTCGGCGAACGCGCGGAGGCGGCGGACGTGTACGCGGAACTGCTGCACTACCGCGGCCAGCTGGGCGGCGCCGACACCGGCTGCTACGTGGTCGGCCCCGTCGACACCGTGCTCGGCGACCTGCTGACCCTGCTCGGCCGCCCCGACGAGGCCGCCCCGCTCTACACGGACGCCGTCGAACTCGCCCTGGCGTGCGGGAACGAGGCCTGGGTCGCGGCGGCTCGCAGTCGCCTTCAAGAGGTTTCCAAGTAGCGCGCCGCACCCTCGGACCATCTCCGCCACCTACGATCTCGACGGGCACCCCGCGATCGTCGGCCAGTCCACCGTGGTCATCCCGGGGACGGGGAGGAGTCCCACGTGGCGCAGATCAGCGTGACCGGCGCCCGCACCCAGGAGGCGATCGTGAAGTCCGCGGCGTCGGCGATCGACCGGGGACTAACGATTCGTGCTCAGCGGTAGGGGGCTGGTGATGTGATCCATGGTCAGCAGCCGCCCGCCCTCGGTGGTGAGGACCCACACGCTGGCCTTGCGGTTGCGGGCAGCGGGGAGACGCGCACCGTCGGCGTCCGCCCACCAGGCGGTGAGGTGGGGGATGACCCCGCCCTGACTGCACACCACCGGCACCGTCCCCGATTCCTCTCCGGCGCGTGCGATCTCGCGGATCCGGCGGTGGGCGGCATCGGGATCCTGCGCGTACGCGCCCTCCGAGAAGACCGGCTCCTCCGCCACCGGCAGGCCCGTCTCCGCCGCCAGCGGCTCCAGGGTCTGCGTGCAGCGGACCGGGGGCGCCGAGTACAGACGGCCGGGCGCGAAGGCGCCCAGGAGGTCCACCAGGGCCTCCGCCTGGGCCCGCCCGTTCCGGTCCAGGGGCCGGGAGAGGTCGTCGCCCCGGTACCCCTGCTTGCGCCCCGCCTTCGCGTGCCGCACCAGCAGCAGCGTCGCGGTGCTCGACGGCTGCTTCCCGAACGCCCGCAGGACGCGCCGGTCGATCGGGTAGGTCAGCAGCGCGGTCGCGGCCTTCACGGGGAGCCACCGCAGCTCGTCGGTCTCCTCGTTCGCCGCGAACTCCCCGGAACCGGCGAGTGCGGACCAGTATCCGACGCGCTTGCGCACCGTCTTCCCGCCCGGACCGTGCCGCTTGCGGCGCGGCACGTCGTACGAGACCTGGCCCACCGCACGCACGAACCGCGCGGAGAAGCCCGTCTCCTCGACCACCTCGCGCAGGCCCGCGACGACCGGATTCTCCTCGGGTTCGACGTGGCCCTTCGGCAGCGACCAGTCGTCGTAGCGCGGCCGGTGCACCAGCGCCACCTCCGGCCCGTCCGGCCCGGGGCGCCACAGCACGCCCCCGGATGCGCGAACGGCCGCGTCGTCGCCGCCGCTCACCGCTGGCTCGCGTGATGCGCGCGCATGAGCTCACGCTGGTGATCGCGGACCGTCTCGCCGGGGACGGGGGAGGCGTTCCAGTTTCCGTCCTCGTCGAGCACCCAGCACCGGGTGGCGGGATCGAGGGCCGAATCGAAGATCTCGCCCAGCTGCCGCGCCAGGCGCGGATCCTTCACCTGCGCCATCACTTCCACGCGGCGGTCCAGGTTCCGGTGCATCATGTCGGCGGAGCCGATCCAGAACTCGTCCGCGCCGCGGAAGTGCAGGATCCGCGAGTGCTCCAGGAACCGGCCGAGGATCGAGCGCACCGTGATGTTCTCGCTCAGCCCCGGAACGCCGGGGCGCAGCGCGCAGTTGCCGCGGACCACGACCTGGACCGGGACGCCGGCCTGGCTCGCACGGTAGAGGGCGTCGATGATCTGCTCGTCCACCACCGCGTTCGCCTTGAGCTGCACGCCCGATGGCCGGCCCTCGCGGTGCAGTTCGATCTCCCGCTCGATCCGCTCGACGATGCCCGACCGGATCCCGTGCGGCGCGACCATCAGGTTGCGGTACTCCTCCTTCCGGGAGTAGCCGGTGAGC
>JBEBXD010000112.1:0-11261 GCA_040391845.1 Tsukamurella paurometabola
GGCGGCGAAGCGGGCGCGCGCCATCGACTCCCGGGCCGCGCCAGGCACCGTCGACCTGCCGGCGAAGGCGTCGCGGGCGACCGCAGGGCAGCTGCTCACCGCGGCCCTCGCCGGGTACAGGGACGACCTGCTGCGGGCCGATCCGCAGGTGCGCGGGGACGCCGACGACGCGGTGCACCGGATGCGCATCGCGACCCGGCAGCTGCGCAGCGTGCTCACCGAGTTCTCCGGGTTCTTCGAGGGCCCCGCGCTCGCCGCGCTGGCGTCGGAGCTCAAGCAGCTCGCGGCGATCCTGGGGGCGGTCCGCGACGCGGAGGTGCTGGCCGCCCGGTTCGCGGCGCTCGACGCGGACGGCGCGCTGGGCGGCGCCGGCGCGGCGCTCGCCCGGCGCCAGCGCGCGGCCGGGGCGCGGGGCCTGGCCCGCCTGGACGCCGCCCTCGAGTCGGACCGGTACTTCGCCCTGCTGGACGCGATCGACGTGTTCATCGCCGATCCTCCGCTGCGGCGGCGGGCGCAGCGGCCCGCGCTCGCCGGGCTCGAGCCCCTGCTGCGCAAGCGGATCCGTTCCTTCGCCCGCGAGTCGGCCACGCTGCTCGCGGACCCGGCGTGCACCGATCACGACGTGCACGCGATCCGCAAGCACGCCAAGCGATTGCGGTACGCCGCGGCGGTCCTCGACCCGGTGGCGCGTGGCGAGCTCCGCGGGCGGGTGAAGCGGCTGACCGATGTGCAGCGCCTGCTCGGCGAGTTCCAGGACGCCGTGATGGCCCGCGCGGCCATCGCCGAGCTGGCCGCCGAGACGGAGGATCCGGCGATCGCGTTCCGGCTGGGGCGCGCCGATGCCGCGGAGGAGCAGCGCGCGCAGCGGGCACGCGAGGGCCTGCCGCGCCTGCTCCGGAAGCTGCGCTGACCGAGCCGGGCGGGCCGGGTCGCCGAATTCTAGAGCCCGGCGATGCCGGCGAGCCGCCCGCCGATATCGGCGCCGCTGTACGAGCTGTGCGCGTTCACGACGGTCCTGCCGAGGTCACCGGTCCACTGGCACACCGGGTCCCCGGTGTTGCACACGGTGATGGTGCGGCCGCCGACGCGCGGCGGGAGGGGCGCCGGGTTCGCGCCGCTCACCAGCGCGGAGGCCTGCGCCATGCCCTGCGCGCGGGGCGCCGAGCCGAGGTAGCGGGTGGTGTCGTTCGGGATCCGGTCGGGGTCCGCGATGAGTGCGGCGGCGGCGAACTGCTTCCGCTCCCCCAGGCGCTGCAGCGCGCGGTGCACGGCCGCGGCGCCCTGCGAGTAGCCGACCAGCACGATCTTCGTGGACGGGCACGCCTTGACCACGATCTCCACGTCGCCCTGGGTGTTCGCGGCGCCGGTGTTCATGCTCGCGAGGAACCCGCCGATCCTGTCGAGCGAGGTCGGCACGGGCGCGGCCGGGTAGTGCACGGGCCGGATCGCGACGGTCCTCCCCGCGGCACGGGCGCGGCCGGCGAAGGCCTGCGCCGCGGCGTTCACGGTGGCTCCGAGGCCGCCGGCGGCGCCGCCCTCACCGGACCCGGCGGCGCCGATCACGGTGTAGTCGGCGCACTTCGGGGCCGCGGAGGCCGGCGCGGCGACGGCCGGCACCAGCGGGGCGAGCAGAGCGGCGAGGGCGGGAATGAGGACGAGGCTGCGGCTCATCGCTTCACGGTAGCGCCCTCTCGTACGCGAAGGACACCTTTCGCGAGGCTACGTCCGCCGTCTCGAGGCGCACCGCCACCCGGCTGCCCTCGGGCGGCTCGCCGGAGCAGGGAGCGATCACGGCGGGCGCGTCCAGCAGCACCTGATCCGCACGCATGGTGACGGCGGTGAACTCCTCCCCCACCCGATCGGCCAGGATCACGGCCTCGGTCAGGTCGATGCACGCCCGGTCCACCTTGTTGGCCAGGGCGTTGGTGCGGCGCATGGTCTCGGCGACTTCCTCGAGGGCGCCGCGCGCCCAGTCCGGCACCGGGGTGCCCGCGCACGCAGCGAGGCACACCTCGGTGGCGTAGCGGTCCGCGAGGCGCCGCAGCGGCGCGGTGACATGCGCGTACGGTGCGCCGACGCCGGCGTGCCCGTGGTCCTCGGGCGGCCGCGGGGCGGCGTCCGTACCGAACGCGGCGTAGCCCGATCCGCGCAGCAGCCGGGCGGCGTCGGTCATCACTGCGAGGCCCTGCGGGGTACTCACGTCGATGCCGGCGAGGAACTCGCCCACGCTCACGTCCGCCGGCCAGGACTGCCCCATGGATGCGGCGGTCCGCCGCAGGTCCGCGACGGCGTCGTCGGGCGCCGCGGGCAGGGTGCGCAGCAGGCCGATCCCGGCCTTCAGCATGATGTCGGCCGCGCACACGCCGGTGAGCAGGGAGATCTGGGCGTTGTAGGCGTCGAAGTCGGTGCGCGGTTCGATCCGCACCGTCCAGCCGTCGGGGCCCTGGACGGCCTCCTGGGCGGGCAGCCGCAGGTCGATGGCGCCGTGCGCGCGGCCCCATGCGGCGCGCAGCTCCCCCACGGCGGGCAGCGCCGCGATGCTGGGGTGCACGCGCCCGGCGTCGGCGTCGGCCTGCACGCCGGCGTAATCGAGCCGTGCGCGTGAGCGCACCAGGGCGCGGCGCACCGTCGCGGAGGTCACCTCGCCGGCGCCGTCGAGCCGGATCTCCCACAGGGCGGCGGGCCGGTCCTGCTCGGGCAGCAGCGATCCGGCGCCCTCGGAGAGGGGCCGCGGGTGCAGCGGGACGGAGCCGTCGGGCAGGTACATCGTCTGCCCGCGGCGGTGGGTCTCGGCCTCCAGCGCGCCGCCGGGCCGCACGAGCGCGCCGACGTCGGCGATCGCGTAGTGCACGACGTAGCCGTCGCCGTCGGCGGCGATGTGCACCGCCTGGTCCAGGTCCTTCGAGCCGGGCGGGTCGATGGTCACGAACTCGATGTCGCGGCGGTCCTCACGACCCTCCGCGAGCCGGTCGGTGCCGGCCTCGGCCTCGGCGACGGCGTCCGCCGGGAATTCCTCGACCAGCTCGAACTCCGTGCGGACGGAGGCGAAGTCGACGGTGCTCGACGGCACGGGGCCGCGCATCGCGATGCCGGTCACGCGTCGGGTCCCAGCGCCTCGACACTCATCGCCGCGGCGGTGCGGTCGCCGGCCACGAGCCAGGCGTGCAGCACGTCGCCGTCGCGGTGGGCCAGCAGGCGGGGCTCGTCCTCGAGTTGCAGCGCCGAGTTGTGCTCGACCACGCCGCGCAGCGGCAGCCGCTCGCGCAGGTCCGGCTGCGTGGAGAGCACCTCCTCGAGCGCCGTCCAGTACACGGCGTTGTTGACGTGCTGGATGATGTCCAGGTCGGCGGCGCGCAGCAGGAACGGCACCTCCACTGCGTCGGGCTGCGGCGCCGGGTCCAGCCACTGCTTCCAGCGCAGCACGCCGGGTTCGGCGGCGGCGCCGAAGGTGGAGAGGAAGGTGTCGCTGAGCGCCGACGGGGTGAGGGTGTCGATGTTGAAGTTGATCCAGAACGCCTCGGTCTCGATGCGGGTGCCCTTCTGCCCGTCGATCCCGATGCGCACGTTGCACCAGCGCGAGCCCATCTTGGAGCCCCAGCGTTCCACGGTGAGGATGTCCGGCTGCTCGCCGCCCTCGATGATCTCGATGACGGTGCGCCGCACCACCCAGTAGGGGTGGATGTCCTCGTAGTCGACGTGCCGCAGGTGGTCCTGCCCCGTGTCCTGCAAGTAGCGGGCCACCCCGTCGAACTTGAGGCGCCGGTCGGGGCTGACCGCGTCCCCCCGGACCGACCGCTGCGCCGTGTAGATGGCGCCGCTGTCGAGCAACTCGCGGCGGCGTTCGGGCTCGGTGATGCGCGGGGGCAGGGGTTCTCCGATCACGAATCCCGAGCCTAGTCGACCGTGCGCTTGTTGAAGGCGCGCACGGCGAGCGGCGCGAACACCGCGGTCAGGGCGATCGACCAGAGCACGGTGGCCAGCACCGGGTGCTGCAGCGACCAGGGCGCGCCCTCGCGCAGCGGCAGGTCGTTGCCCCATAGCTCGCGCATGGACTGGACCAGCGACGACACCGGGTTCCACTCCGCGACGGCCCGCAGCCACGGTGCCATGCCGGCGGTGGGGACGAACGCGTTGGAGAGGAAGGTGATCGGGAACATCGTGGCGAACATGAAGCCGTTGACGGCCTCCACGGACTGCATCATGCAGCCCACGAGGATGCCGAACCAGATCATGGCGAACCCGAAGATCAGGAGCACGACGAAGCCGAGGACGGCGTCCACCGGGTTCGTGCGGATGCGCCAGCCGATGGCGAGGCCGGTGAGGCACATGACGACGATGCCGATCGACGAGTGCAGCAGGCTCGCGATGCTGCGGCCGATGAGCACGGACGCCCGGCTGATCGGCAGCGAGCGGAACCGGTCGATCACGCCCTTCTCGAGATCGGTGGTGAGCCCGCCGGCGACGACGAAGCAGGTGAACACCATCGTCTGCCCCAGAATGCCGGGCAGCAGGTACTCCCGGTAGGAGACGCCCTCGGTGGGGATCGCGGCGCCGAAGACGAACGCGAACAGCACCGTGAACATGATCGGCTGGATCGTGACGTCCGAGAGCATCTCCGGCATGCGCTTGGTGTGGATCATGCTGCGGCGGACCATGATCCATGACTGCTGCCAGAGGCTGGTCTGATGGGTCTCGACGCCGCCCACTGCGGTGTCCGGGCTCGCGGTCATGCGGAGGCCTCCTCGGCCGTGGGGTCTTCGGTCTCGGTGCGGCGCCCGGTGAGGGAGAGGAACACGTCATCGAGGCTGGGGCGGGAGAGCCCGAGGTCGTCGACCCCGATGCCGCTCTCCGCGAGCAGCGCCGCGGCCCGGTTCAGGTCGGCGAGGCCGTTCGCCGGGCTGCTCACCTGGCGCGCGCCCTCGTCCACGAAGACCTCGGCGCCGAGCTGCGCCAGGATGGCGCGCGCCCCGGGCAGGTCCGCGGCATCGGACACCGTGAGCACCAGGCTGGCGGCGCCGGCGCGTTCCTTGAGCTGCAGCGGGGTGCCCTGGGCGATGATCCCGCCCTTGTCGATCACGATGATCTCGTCCGCCAGCTGATCCGCCTCCTCCAGGTACTGCGTGGTGAGCAGCAGCGTGGTACCGCCGGCCACCAGCGTGCGCAGCACGTCCCACAGTTCGGAGCGGGCGCGCGGGTCGAGTCCGGTGGTGGGTTCGTCCAGGAACAGCACGGGCGGCGCGGTGAGCAGGCTGACCGCCAGGTCCAGCCGGCGGCGCATGCCGCCGGAGTACGCCTTGACCTGCTTGTCCGCGGCGGCGGTCAGCGAGAACTGCTCGAGCAGATCGGCGCTGCGCCGCTTCAGCACGCCCCGGGGGATGCCGTAGAGCCCGCCGATCATGGACAGGTTCTCCCGGCCGGTGAGGATCTCGTCCACCGTGGCCGCCTGGCCGGTGAGCCCCATGTGGCGGCGCACCTCGATGGGGTTCTCCCGCACGTCGTACCCCGCGATGCGGGCCGTTCCCTCCGTGGGCGGCGAGAGCGTGGTCATCATGCGGACCGTGGTGGTCTTGCCCGCGCCGTTGGGGCCGAGCAGGCCGAGCACGGAGCCGCGCGGCACCTGGAAACTCACCCCGTCCACGGCGGTGAAGTCACCGAACCGCTTGACCAGGCCTATCGCTTCGATCGCCCAGTCGTCTCCCGCGCCGTGTGTCATGGGGGTCACGGTAGTGCGGGGCACTGACAGGTTTCTACCGATTTGTCGTGCGCGCGTGAGCGCGGGCGATCAGCCCGGCCGCCTCGGCCGCGGTCCGCGGGTTCACCATCGACACCCACCCGAGCTTCGCGTACAGCGGGTGCGGCACCACGGCACCGTCGGCGGCGTAGTCCCACTGCTCCGCCCGCGCGGCGTGCTCGGCCGGCGGGTAGCCGATCAGCTCGGTGAAGGCGTCCCGGCCCACGTGGGCGTTCAGCCGGAACGCGCCGGGGCGGTCCAGGCGCGAGAATGCGTCGTCCGGGTAGTTCTTGGTGATGATCGTGAGGTAGGGCATCACGCCGGGTTCACCGTCGGGCGTGAAGTAGACGAACGTATCGCCCCACGCGATCTCCGGGAGTGGGGTGACGCCGTCGGCGGCGACGGCGCCCGGCGCGATCGTCTCGACCGTCGAGTCCGGGAGTTCCTGGAGCAGGGCGATCACGGCGGTGCGGGTGTTCTCCTCGGTCACCCCTCGCAACCTACTCGCCCGCGCGGCGCACCGTCAGGACGCTCTCGGACTCGCGCTCGGCGCGGTAGGCGGCGACGCCGCCGTGGATCCCGAACAGCCGCTTGCTCCACACCAGCCAGGCGACCGCGGCGATGTTGACCAGCAGCGCGCCCGCCCGCAGCACGGTGATCTTCTCCGTGAGCTCGTAGATCTCCAGCGGCAGGAACGCGGACGTGGCGATCACCGCGAAGTACTCGCCCCACCGGTGCCCGAGCCACAGCCCCACCGCCTCGATGAACTCGATCAGCGCGTACGCCACCAGGGCCGCCGCGATCCACATCAGGGCGGTACCCGAGAGGCCGAGCGCCCTCTCGATGGTGCGCACGATCCTGGAATCGCCCACGTTGAAGCCGAGCTGGCTGAGCAGCGGCAGCTTCGCCTCGAACATCTCGTGCAGGTGCGCCCGCGCATCGCGGAGCTGCCACACCGCGACGCCCGCGGCGGCGAACACGATGTCGCGCAGCACCCGCTCGACCGCGAGGAAGCGCATGATCAGTTCGTCGCGCAGCGCCCGGCCGCGCGGGACCGACGGTGCGCCGCCCGCGGGCCCGGAACCGCCGGGGGCGCCGACCACGAAGTCGTCGCAGCGCAGGCACCGCCACGCCTCCCCCTCGGGGGTGTCGGTGCGGACCCGTGCGCGCAGGTCCGCCTCGTCCGGCGCATAGGTGACGTGCCCGCGGAGGCCGCAGGACAGGACGGAGAGATCCATCCGCTCAGGCTAATCCCGCCCGGCGCGGAGAGCGCGGGGCCGCGGGTGTGGGCGGACGAGCTGACGTGTAAGCCGGATCCTGTCCCCCGCCGCATCGCTGCGCCGGGGTGGCGACCATCCATCTGGACACACCGTCGCCGGGTGCCTCGAGCGGTCCACCCGCACGCTCGGGCGAGCAGCCCTCATGCACGCGCGCAGCGTCACCGTGCGGTGACGCCTTCGACCTTGCTCCGGGTGGGGTTTACCGAGCCGCGACGGTCACCCGCCGCGCTGGTGCGCTCTTACCGCACCGTTTCACCCTTACCCGGGCCGGAGCCCGGGCGGTCTGTTCTCTGTGGCACTGTCCCGCGGGTCACCCCGGGTTGCCGTTAGCAACCACCCTGCCCTGTGGAGTCCGGACTTTCCTCGACCCGGGCGTACTGGTCGCCCAGCCGTTCCCGATGCCGCGGCCGCCCGGTCAGCTCGTCCGCGCGGACAACGATACCCCGCCGGGGCGCCGTCGGATGCGCGCGGTCAGATGCCCGCCGTGCGGTTCACCTGGCGCACGGAGGCGCCCCCGTCGGGGTAGAAGTCGGCGATCGAGATCGAGGCCAGGTCCAGGTGCAGCCGGTACAGCAGCTGCGGACCGGACTCGAGGGCGATGCGCAGCGCGGTCTTGATCGGCGTCACGTGCGAGACCAGCAGCACGGTGGCGCCCCGATGGCTCTCGATGACACGCGCCAGCAGCGCCTCGACGCGCGCGTGCACCTCGTCGAAGCTCTCGCCGCCGGGCGGCGCGACGGACGTGTCGCCGAGCCACCGGGCGTGCAGGCCCGGGTCGCTGTCGCGGGCCGCCGCGAACGAGAGCCCTTCCCACGCACCGAAGTCCGTCTCGATCAGCCCGTCCTCCGGTTCGACGGTGAGCCCCCGGCCCGCGTTCACGATGTCCGCGGTCTGCCGGGCCCTGTCCAGCGGGGAGGAGAGGATCGCGTCGATCGGCGTGTCCCGCAACAGCTCCGCCGCCTGCCGCGCCTGCTCCCGGCCGAGGTCGGTGAGCGACGGGTTGCCGCGGCCGGAGTACAGCCGTTCGACGGACGCGGGAGTCTGCCCGTGGCGCAACAGGATCAGGCGGGTCGGCTCGAACGACGAGGTGGTCCAGCCGCCCTGCTGCCGCGCCGGCCGCGCCGCGCCTCCTGCCGCCCCGGTCACTCTTCGGGCTTCGGCTGCGCCAGCCCGGACTCGCCGGTCCGCACCAGGATCGCGCCGCACTCGTCGCAGTGCACCACCGCGTCGGCGGGCTTGCGGGTCACCGCATCCAGGAAGCCCCGGTCGAGCTCGAGGCGGCAGGCGCCGCACCGTCGGGCCCGCAGGAGCCCCGCCCCCGTGCCGGAGCTCGCGCGGCACCGCTCGTACTCGGCGTACAGGTCCTGCGGCACCGAGCCCACCAACTCCTCGCGGGTGGTCGCGGTGCGGGCCCTCGCGACGTCGATGTCCTTGAGGGCCTCCTCGCGGCGGCGGCCGACGGCGGCGATCTCGTCGTTCGTCGCGTTCACGGTGGCCTCGGCGCGCTGCTGGTCCAGCTCCACCGCCTCGCGCTTCTCCATGAGCTCGAGTTCCTCGTCCTCCAAGACGGATTGGCGCCGCTCCAGGCCCCGCAGCTCGTGCTCGATCTCGGTGAGCTGCTTCGCCGGCACGCTGCCCGAGGCCAGCAGTTCGCGGTCCTTGCGCTCGCGCAGGCGGGTCTGCTCCACCTCCTTCTCGAGCTTGCTGATGTCGCGGTCCAGGTCCTCCACCAGGATCGAGACCCGCACCGATTCGTCGCGCTCGGTGGTCGCGCGCTTCTCGAGATCGGCGATCTCGGCGTCCTCGGGCAGGTGGGTGGCGCGGTGGGCCAGGCGGGCGATCTCCGCATCGACCTCGGCGAGGTCCAGCAGGAGTCGTTGGGCGGCCGGATCAGCGTTCATCTGCGCCACTCTACGCATCCGCCCGCGGGGCGGCGCGCACCGTGAACGGATCGGTGGGGGCGTCGTGCACCGCGACGTCCAGGTACGGCCACAGCAGCTCGGCCACGGCAGCGCACCACGGGAATTCGGTGCCCCAGTGCCCGGCGTCCACCACCGCGGGGCCGCCGGCGCGCAGGTGCTCGTCCACGGGGTGGTGCCGCAGGTCGCCCGTCACGTACGCGTCCACCCCGAGGCGGGCGACGGCCCCGAGCAGCGAGTCCCCCGCGCCCCCGCACACGGCGACGGTGCTGATCTCGGCACCCGGATCGCCGGCCGCCCGGGCGGGTGCGGCGAGGGCGTCCGCGACGTGAACGGTGAAGTCCCGCAGGCTCATCGGCTCGGGGAGCGTCCCCACCCTGCCGAGCCCCCACTCCCGGTCGCCGCCGGCCAGTTCGATGATGTCGTGCGCGGGCTCCTCGTACGGGTGGGCGGCGCGCAGCGCCTCGGCGATCCGCGCGCGGTCGGACCGCGCCGCCACCAGCTCCACCCGGGTCTCGGTGAGCGTGGTCAGTTCGCCGCGCTCCCCGATCGCCGGCTCGGCGCCCGCGCCGGGCCGGAACTGCCCGGCACCGTCGACCCGCCAGGCGCACTCCGAGTAGTCGCCGACCTCGCCGGCTCCGGCCTCGAACAGGGCGGCCAGCACCTCGTCGGCCTGCGCGGGCGGCACCATGACGCCCCACCGGTCCAGCTGTTCGGGGGCGTCCAGGAATTCGACGGGGCCGCTCACCCGCAGGCCCAGTGCCGCGGCGAGGGCGTCGTTCACGCCGCCGCGGGCGCGGTCGGCGTTGGTGTGCGCGGTGAACAGCGCGCAGCCGCCGCGGATCAGGCGGTGGATCAGGGCGCCCTTCGGCGTGCTCGCCGCGACCGTGTCCACGCCGCGCAGCAGGAGCGGGTGGTGCGCGATGATCAGCTGCGCGCCGCGGGCGAGCGCCGCATCCACCACGTCGGCGGTCACGTCCACGCAGACCAGGACGTGCGTGACCTCCGATTCCGGGTCGCCGCACACCAGCCCCACGCTGTCCCACCCCTCCGCCAGACGCGGCGGATACGCCTGTTCGAGCAACTCGATGACCTCTGCGAGCACCATGCCTGCCAGCGTATGCGGCGCGCGCAGCACGTCGGGCAAGATGGAGGGGTGAGTACTCCGCTGCATGTCACGTTCGTGTGCACCGGCAACATCTGCCGGTCGCCGATCGCGAGGATCGTCTACGAGCGGGCAGTGGCCGACGCCGGGCTGTCCGGCGAGGTGCGCGTCACCAGCGCGGGTACCGACGGCTGGCACGAGGGCGGCCCCGCGGACCGGCGCGCGCAGGACGTGCTCGCCGAGGCCGGCTACCCCACCGAGCACACCGCGGCGGAACTCACCGACGACCACCTGGCCGCCGACCTCGTGGTCGCGCTGCACCGCTCGCACGTCGCGCCGCTGCGCCGTCGCGGCGTCCCCGACGAGAGGATCCGGCTGCTCCGCAGCTTCGATCCCGGCGCGCGGCACGAGAGCGTCCAGGACCCGTACTACGGCGATCACGACGACTTCCGCGCCACCCTGGCCGAGGTCGAGGGCGCCATGCCGGGGCTGATCGAGTGGACGCGGGCGAACCTTGCCTAGTTGGGTCAAGGTGGTCTTCCAGCCGCGATGGATCGCTCTCGCCGTCGCGGCGGTCGCGTTCACGGCGCTCTGCTGGTCGGTGCTCGCACCCTGGCAGCTGGGCAAGAACTCCTCGACCAGCCACCGCAACCAGCAGATCGCCGCATCGGTCAACGCCGATCCCGTTCCCGCGGCCCAGCTCCTGGGCGGCCGGCGCGACGTGCCGAAGGACGCCGAATGGCGCCGGGTGGTGCTCACCGGGCAGTACCTCGCCGATCAGCAGTCCCTCGCGCGGCTGCGGAACCAGGACGGCCACCCCGCGTACGAGGTGCTGGTCCCGTTCGCCGCGGACGACGGTGCGACCTACCTCGTGGACCGCGGCTTCGTCGCCACCCCCACCGGCGGGGTGGTGCCGCAGTTCGCACCGCCACCGTCGGGCACGGTGACGCTCCGGGCCCGAGTCCGCGCCCCGGAGCTGACGGACCCGGCGCGCGGCCCCCGCGTGGAGGGCGGCTACCTGCAGGTGTTCGCAATCGACCCGGTGGCGATCGGCACCGCCCAGCGGATCGCCTTCGCGCCCGGGTACCTGAACCTCGACGCCGACCAGCCGGGCGGCCTGGATCCGGTGCCGCTGCCGATGCTGGACGCCGGCCCCTACCTCTCGTACGGACTGCAGTGGCTCGCGTTCGGCATCATGGCGCCGCTCGCGATCGCCTACTTCGTAT
>JBEBXD010000113.1:0-11175 GCA_040391845.1 Tsukamurella paurometabola
TGCCTTCGCCCTTGCCCTGCACGCGATCGCGACACGTGCCGCCGCTGCGAACCTGGTCGACGACATGGAGCGCTACGCCGACGAAACGCTGAACCGGACCGGAACCGTGCACCCGCAGCCGCGCCGTCCCGAGATTCAGGATGAGATCGTCCTCGCAGCGATGGATCTCATCGAACACCTCCGAGAACACAGCATTGACCAGTGGCGCCAGGACTTGATCGACCACATCGAGCGCCTGGGTGGGTCGGCGAGCAGCAGCATCAGAGTCCACCCCGACGGCAGCACCGACCATCACATCGAGATCGTCATGGACGACGACACCGTGGACGTCGAAGACATCCTCACCGGTGGACGCGCCGCAATCGAGAGGGCCGGCGGCGCCGACGACGCCATCCGCATCGGCGAGATCCGGCGCAGCATTGAACCGATGTCGCAGCACTTGCGTCGGCCGGCCTGGCGTGCCGCGATACGGGTCGTCGGCCGCGGCTCCTGCGACAGCGACATCGCCGAAGGAGCGCGTCTCCAGCAGGTGCTCGACGCTGCGCTGCCCGCCCGTCAGAACCTGCCCGCAGGGTGCACGATCGACCTGTACCACCGAACTATCGTCGGATGGAAGCTCCACGACACCCTCCCCGCGACGCCCCGCGAGAAGTACCCGCTCGGCGGAGAATTCGCCGGCGGCGAGTACAGCCGCGTCGGCGACCAAGTGATCGGGGTCCTCGTCCACGACGCCGGGCGCTGGCGCTACGGCTACGCCACCGACCAACCGGACACCTACCGCGTCCAACACCACACCGAGTCGACGCGAGCCGCCGCCGTCGCCCGACTGCGCGACCACCACTCCGGCCAATGAGCGAGGTTCGCCCCACGCCAGTGGCCCCCGCAGTTCGGCGTCGTGGATGCCCAGGTGGCGTTCCTCGCCGTGAAGGTCCCCGCTGACCTGCCCACTCGGATCGTGGCCGACCTGGGCATTGCTCGTGTCGACGCTGAGGAGCACGTAGAGTAGCGCATATGTTCGATCCGGCTGTGTGGCGACGATGTGCACCTCCGAAGCCGTGTCTTGTGTCCACAGCGGCCGTGTTCCCTCGCCTTGGATTCGGCGGCAGCTGGCGTGCGGATCGCGTCACCCTGTTCGTCAAGGCCAACGGCCTGCGTCTGCAGCCCGACATGCCGGGCACTCTCCTCGGCTGGATCCGGCTCGTCGACGGCTCCTGGATGGCGCACGTGGAAGTCATACCCACGCTCGAGCGGCGGGAGTTCCCGATGCGCCTCTGGGTCACCGCAGACGCGGTCGCCGCTCCGGCCGACAGTCCTCGGTGGGGCCCCACGGCGCATCGCGGCGGTCACCCCGGGGCTTGAACACGATCGGCTGCCATGAAGACGCCAGAGCGGGCCGAGATAGCATCGGAGACATGGGGTTCTACGACGTCAACTGCGCCATAACCTCTATCTGCCTCGGCCCAGGAGAGGCGGTACTGGTGCCGCTGCGCAAGCTTGGTCCGGAGACGTCGTACCGGCCGATCGGGCTGCCGATGAAAGGGCAATACGACAGGCTCGGCGCGATCGACCTGGACGAGCCGCCCACGCCGAACATGGCGCTGCTCGCCACATACTTCAGCGGGCTCGACGAGCAACGGCTGCAGCTGCGCGAGGACAGCGCGCCGATGGACCCGACCATCGACGGGGTCGTGGCCTCACTCGAGCGGAACACGACCGTCTGGCTCGGCGACCTGCGCGAGCGAGGCTGGGCGTCGATGATGAGCCTCGACGGTGACCCGCTGGTGTTCGCGCTGATCGCGCCGCAGGTGTGGGATGCGATCGTCGCCGCCGAGCCGCCGGACGGCGCGCCGGGCGAGCTGCTCGCGGAGCTCGCCGGCATGGAACCGGCGCTTGGCGAGATCTACGGCGCGCACGCCGACCAGGTCGCCCGGGAGATGCGCGAGCTCGTGGCCGTCGACCGGTTCCTCGCCGCCCGCGGCCTGCCCTGGAAGACGCACGTCGAAGGCGAGGTCGACTTCGGAGCGCAGCAGTCGCTCGAGGACCTCGAATGGTGGCTGCGGTGGGCGTTCGAGCACCACGGCGACGACCCCGTGCTGCGGGTAGGGCTGGACGCGCACGCCGCCGACATCGCGCGCTGGTGGCGCGAGTACGAGGAAGCGGCGCAGCAGGAGCGGGAGCGGGCGCAGGCGGCATCTGCAGAGCCGAGCCTGGAGGACATGCTCGCCCGGCTCAACGCGATGAAGATCGAATCCGCAACGGTGGCCGAGGCCCCGCCCGCGGATCGATCCTGACGGGCAGAACAACCGCTGAGCTGGGGAATCGTTGCCTGTCGAGCTGGAATCGGCCCGGGCGCTTGCCGAGCAGGGCCTCGTGATCCTGCAGCTATTGGCAGTAGCCAGGCGCGGTCAAGGCGACGCTGACCAGGATGCCGGCTTGCTCTGGGGTGAGCTTGCCGGGGTACTTCTCGATCAACATCGAGGCGGGATCACCGCCCGGTGTCTGACGGTGAGCAGTGCAGACAGCGTCGAGCATTCGCTCAAGGTCCGCGGGGTACATCGCGCGGAAGTGAGGATCGGCGGCACCGAGCGCCTGCTCCGCAGAAGCCAACCGGCCACTTCGGGGATCGGCAGAGGTCTTCGAGTCAGGCGACGCCGACTGCGAGGGCGATCCGCCATCTGTTGTGCACCCGGCTAGCGCCGGCAAGGCGATGGCGGCTACCACGAACATCCGGCCGATGAAGTTGCAGGCTCTACGCACGGCAACAGTGTGCCCTATCTACAGGTTGAGCACCGCGCCGGGCGCATTCGCCACGGCCCGCTCCCGGCGACAGGCGGTTGGTCGCACGCGGCAGCGCCCGTGAGACGCCTGGTGGACGTATCCAGCCAGGTCGGCGACCTCAACGACGTGGGCTTGTCACCCTGCCCCCGACCGGTAGAATTCGATCCAGGTAATTCCGCGTGTGTGACTTCGACACTGCCATCGGTAAGAAGCCTCCACACCCGACTGATAGGCCCGCGCATGGACGACCAGCTGCAACTCGGATTCGACGACGTCGAGCCCGAGGCCTTCCCCGACCGGCCCGCTCCGGCGACCGCAGGGGACGGCTGGACTGGCCCCCAGGTCTGCCAGATCGCCGGCATCACCTACCGCCAGCTCGACTACTGGGCCCGCACCCGGCTGGCTGAGCCGAGCCTGCAAGCCGCCGCCGGCTCCGGGAGCAAGCGGTTCTACTCGTACCGCGACATCATCGTCATCAAGACGGTCAAGCGGTTCCTCGACACCGGACTGAGCCTGCAGAACATCCGCACGATCGTCGGGCAGCTCGCCACCCTCGGCGTCGATGACCTCGCCGCGGCATCCCTGTTCAGCGACGGCACGACCGTGTACCTCGTCCACACCGCCGAAGAGATCGTCGATCTCCTCAACGGCGGCCAGGGCGTCTTCGGCCTCACTCTGCGGTCTCTTGTCGCCGACACCGACGCGCAGCTCCTCCAGCTGCCCGGACAGCCCGTCGGCGCCACCTCCGGCCCGGTGGTGCGTGACGAGCTGCAGGCGCACCGCGAACGTAGGCTCCGCACCGCCGGATAGCGGAGTACTCTCGCCGGTGCGGGCAGAGCTTCGGTGCTCACACCCGCGTGTTGCGGCCAGAGATCTCGGGCTCACAGCTGCGGCGCTCAAGGGCGGGTATCCCACACAGGGGTGCCCGCCCTTCGTCTTCGGGTGGAGGGAAGAGCAGATGCTCACGGGGGCGTAGCGGCCATCGTCACCAGCTCGGCCACCAGCTCGCCCAAGCGGTCGACGGCTGGGCTGTCGAGCTCTCCGCCAGGGCGATAGACATCGCGGCGGATCTCAACCATCAGGCCTGTGACGCGGCGATCGGCCCGGTAGTGCTCGAGCGGGATGTAGCAGCCCGCGTACGGGGTATTGATCTCGACGGAGTACCCAGCGTCAGTGAACAACCCGCGGGCCGCGGCTGTCAGCGCGGGCGGCGTGTGGAAGACATCGGTCCCGAGGCAGACCTGCGGCCGCGACGCTGCGGGTTCCTCGAACCCTGACGGAGCCAGCGGATACGAGTGCAGGTCGAGCACGACGGCGTGGCCGTGCTCCGCCAGCGCCGCTGTGACGAGCTCGCGTATGGCCGCAGCGTGCGGGGTGAAGTACTCGGCGAGGAGCGCCTGGCGCTGCTCGGTGCTCGGTGAGCGCAGGGGGAGTCCTCGGCAGGTACGGGTGTAGACGGCGCCACGCCCAACCTGGTCAGCCGGATCAGCATCGGGGAACCGCTCCGGATCGATCACGAGGCGGGAGAACGGATTGAGCACCAGCGTCGGAGCGGAGGGCGAACGAGAGGCCGCGCTGCGGGCGATGCGGTCGGTGGCCCAGTCCGTGGCCTCTTCGAGCTCGGCGGCCAGGTCGTGATCGTCGAGCTGCAGATCGCGCCGGACCGCCGGCGGGATGTGGGTGCCGGCGTGTGGCACGTGCAAGATCACCGGCGACGAGGAGTTTGCGACGATGCTCGGGCCGGGGGAGCGGCCCAGCTCCACCGCGGCGCGGGCGATCGAATCGAGGCGATCGACAGGGAGGCCGGCGCGCCGAAGGTCCGCGACGGTGCGCGCGACGGTGGTGACGGGAAGCCCGTTGATCGCGGTGACGGCGTCCGCGGGCAGGTTCGGCGCGTGATGCAGCGCGATACCGGTCGAGCGCGTGCGGTGCGGCCGGTCGACGCTCACGTCGACCGGCTCGCCCGCCGCGGCGGGCAGGAGGCCGTGCGCGACGGCGGCGGACAGATGCGAGATGACGACGGCGGTGGTGTCGCCCCCGTGGCGGTCGGCGATGGTCAGCCACGCTGCGCGCAACGGGTCGAGAGCCGGATCAGCAGGGACTCCGGCAACGCGGTAGAGGCCCTGTGCGCGTCGGATGATCGCGCCGCGGCGTTGCCAGCGGCGCAGCATCATCGCGTCGGCGCCAGCGCGCTCGGCGTCGCGGGTGGTGAACAGTCCCCACTGGGTCGCTGCACGATCGGCCGTGGCGGCGTACGCGACATCTCCCAACGAACTCACCGCACGATCCTATCGCTATCGATGGGTAAGTGTGCAAAACTTGTCAGCGGGTGCTCATACAGTGATTCCCATGAGCACGCCGAAGCGCCTCCGCACCATCGTCGAACTGGCCGAAGCCCAGGGCTGGACCTACAGCGAGACCGCCGACGGGCACCCCCAGCTGGTGCCACCAGCCGGGATGATCAACCCGGCCACAGGTCGCCTCGCCCCGCCCGTCTCGTTCGCCAAGACGCCGTCCGACGTGCGCGGAGATCGCAACTCCATTGCCCAACTCCGTAGACTGGGCCTACAGGTCCCCCACAAGGGGCACACGAAGAAGAAGGGAGCACGCTGATGCCGACGCTCTACAGCGTGGAGCTGCGCATGCCTGCGGTGCCCGACGGGCAGTTCGAGCCGCTCCGTGCCGCCCTGGACCTCATGCCGAACGCCGCGCTGCTCGAGGATCCCGTCGCGCCCACGATCGTGGTGCCCGTCGAAGCCCCGACCCCCGCCCGCGCCCACCTGTTCGCCGAAGCGGTCCTCGCCATCGCCGGCATGGCCGCTGACGCGGTGACCGTCAGCGAGATCCAGGACGACGACATCGACTACGCCGCCCTCGGCATCACCGACGACGACGCGGACACCGCCGCCGACCTCCCGCCCGAGATCCGCAAGCTCCAGCAGTGGGTCCAGTCCCTGCCCGCCGCGGTCTGAAACCAGATGATCCGCCGCGCCGCCGCCCGCGCCCGCTGGGCGGTCAGTGACTTCAGGATCGCTCGCCGAGCTCGTGCCGCGAGCGAGCCCACCCAAGACCGAAGCACCGGCGGCTTCAAGCCGATCGTCGCGCTGCCGCTCACCGACGCGGCGGTCGGCTCTGCGGTCGCGAGCATCCGATCCCACGCCGGCATCGCCGTCGAGGACGCCGCCCTGAGCGCCGCCGTCGACGCCCAGCTCCTGCGCGCCATTGAAGCCGGCCAGGCCGCGTGCACGGTCGTGATTCTCGACGCCCTGGTCCGGGGACTCGGCAGCACCGTCGACGAGGTGCTGCGGATCGCGCACCTGCGTGTCGCCACCGACCAGCTCTGCTGCGCCAACGACGCGGTGTAGCCGGGCGCCCCGGCGCGTCGATTGGCTCCCGTTGAACCAGACACTTTGAGCCGCTGCGAAACTCGCTGAATCAGCAGGTCCGAGTGTCTGGTTTCATTGTCTGCATTTCGATTCCATCACGAGGCGTACTTTCCAGACGCTACGGGCGCGTCTCGTCGCGTCGACGGAGGTCCGTCCGGGCGCCTGCGCCAGGTCGTTCGATCGCGTCAACGGTCTCCGGTAGCCAGCCCTCGCGCGGGTGTTGGGCGGCGATCCCGATGATGGCGTCACACGGCGGGAGACGGCCCTCGTGGCGGTATCGCCTGACGGTGGCGGGCTTCACGCCCCATTGGGCGGCGATGTCCGTGAGGTCCATGTATTCCTGCACAACGAGAACCTTACAACGCCGCTTGACACTATACAACGGCCCGTTGTAGGGTATGTGTATGAGCAACGGAAACAGCGACACTCACGAAGCCCTTGAGGATTGTGGGCCTGACTCCCACTCGTGGTTTGCGCGAGGAGCATGGCCTCGTTGCCAGTGCGGATTCTCTCCGCAGGACAACGCGGTTCTGAATCGACACTGGGCTGACGCCGGGTTCGCTGTCGTTGACGTACACGGCAGCCTCGAAGTTCGCCCGGTCTGAAATTGCATCAGGAAGGATGAAGGAATGTCCATCACGTACTTCAAGTCCGGCGACTATCTCTCGCAGGGGCAGGTGCACGACGACATCAGCTCGCGCCTCGAATACTTCGGTGAGGCAACCCAGCAGGTTGGTCAGAACGCGGTGGACGAGCTGATTGCCCTCCAAGAGGGTGCGATCACTTGCCAGCAGGTGTCGGTCATCGGCAGCGCAATCGCCAACGCTCTCACCGGCCGGACGTACACCGAGGGTGCGCCGCAAGGGCAGACGGTCGTCGAGTGGGGATTCCGGGACCGGGACGACGCTGGTGTCGACACGGCCTCTTCGGAGGAGCGAGCGCGCCGGATCGCGAGTGATCGCGGGTGGGACCTGATGTCTCGCTCGGTCACCACTTCCGAGTGGCGTCCAGTCCGATAGTCCAGCAACCGAACCCCGTCGCCATCCATACGTCAGCCCTAGAGCGGAGAATCCCGAGCATGAACACAACCACCCTCGCCGCAGAGGACCGGTCGATGAGGCAGGTGCTGCACCGCGGTCTCCGTAGGCTGCGCTGGTCCGGGGTCATCGTGGAGTTCGGCTTCGTTGTGGGTGTCGCCGCTGCCAGTGTCTGGGCGATGAGCCGCGCGGCGACCGCGACCGCCCGCGCGTACGCCGGACAGCCGCTCGGCGCCGTTCCCTTCACAGCGCTCGGTGCCAGCGCGGTGGCGATCCTCGCAGGCCTCGCGCTGTTGGTCGAGGTTCATGGTTGGGGCGACTGCGACGCCCGATTCAGTCAACGTGTCGTACTGGTTGGATCGACCGCGGCGGCGTTCTCGACCGGCGCGACGTCATTCCTTGGCGCCACGTGGTTGACGACCGTGCAGATGCCGGCGCTGGAGGCCTTCATCGCCCGGGAGTGGCACCTACCCGAGTCGGGCGGCCTTTCCTCAGCGACCGAGCCCTTCACTGGGCTCGCTGTCGTCGCGGCTGTGCTCGTCGCAGCGGCCACCGCGTGGTGGACCTACGACACGTTCTCGCCTGAACCCAAGAGCGACGTCCAGTAACCGAACAACGAGAAGAGAGAAGCCATGGCGAACGACACCAACCTGGGCCGGCGGACAATGACCGCGGGTGAATTGATGAACCACCTGAGCAAGCTCGACCCGAATTTGCTCGTGTTGATCGAGGGAAATCCCGAAGCCGAGGGTGATCTGGGCGTGCGTTCGGTGTCCGTCGAAGAAGGGTACGTCCGCGATCGCCGAGCCTCCTCGGCTCCCGACGATGGCGATGTTTTCGTGCTCCCGGAGAGCCGCTTTCGCTCCTCTCCGATCCCGGGCGACTCTCCCGACTATGACGCACCCGTAACCGCTGTCGTGCTGTACGCCTGAGAACCAAAGGGCAGGGAGCATTCGATGCGAGTCCAGTTCGGCTCCACCGTCGACGTGACCGACGCTCAGCGCCGCGCCATTGCCCACCGTCTGTCAGACCTAGAGCGGAGAATCCGACTATGAACTCGAACACTCTCGCTGAGGACGGTCGCTGTTGCAGGTCCTGCGCTGCGGGATCCGGGAGCTGCGCTGGTCCGGGGTCATCGTCGTCGACACCGAGAAGCCTAGGCGGTTCGAGTAGTCCAGGTAACGAAAGGGTAAGGGCATGACCGCCGACCGTATCCCGTCGAGCCGACCGCTGGCTGCGTCGGAAGCCGCAGCACTCAGGGGCGCCGTTGACGCCGTGATTGCCGAACGGGAGCGTCGGTTCCCGTGGACGAAGAGACGGACCACCGAGAGGTTTACCGCAGGTGATCTTCGTGCGGTGATCGATGGCCTTCCGGAAGACACGCCTCTGTTTATCAGGGGACACCTCGGTGGACTGTACGACCTGAGCTCGCCTGAGGAGGAGGAGATCGTCCTCGATGTCGGGCAAGCGGAAAACGGTTACGGCGTCCATGACTACGCCGACGACTTCGCGCCTCCGCCCGCTTCGAGTGCGCCTACGACGCGGGTGATCGGCTGGGTGTTCGGGTGACCACCATCGGGCAATCGAATCCATTTCCGCTGTCCAGCAAACGAAGCAGTAGAGGAGAAGTTTCATGACCACCGACCCAGCCGAGGCGAACGATCTGATCTCCGGTGACCTGAATCGGGTCCGCGCCATCGAGAGACTGCTGCACAACACCGCGACGCCATCTAAGGACCCGTCGAACCCGAACTCTGCGTCGCTTCGTTACGCAGCCGACGTCCTTCACGGGTGTGTGGGCGAGATCGAGGCGAGTGAGGCAGGAGTGCCTACCGACGACGCGGTGGCGCAGTGCATCGAGCAGCTTCGCTATGACGCTGACCGGATGGACGCTGAGGAGTTGGCGCGTGTCCAGTACCCCCATCTCAGCCCAGCCGAACAGGCTCCGATCGCAGAGACGTTCCTCGCCACGATCCTCGCTCGCCGTGCGGAGCTTGGCGAGGGTGATTGACCTGAGTAGTCCGGAAATCGGAAGAAGGAGGCAGGCGTGGAAGAAGAATCGGCCACCTGGTACATCGCCCGATGCTCGGCAACTACCACGCTGAGCGAAGCTAAACAGGCCGCGATCGACGCCGTCGACGATGGTGAGTGTCCCTCGGAGCCAACGACGCGGTGCTCCCTGATCGGCGGGCACAGCGGCCCACACCACGCGCACGTGCAGACCTCCTCCAGAGTTGACTGCGAGATGTGGCTGGTGTGGAGCGGCGAGTATGAGCATCAGTTTCACTGGCTTCCGGTATGCACTCTGCGTGTACCGATGGTGGAGCCTGGATACGTTGAGCCTGAAAACGCTGGTACTAGCTGCTTCCTATTCCACGGGCATCAGGGAGCGCATGATCTCGGTGGTGGACGGCTGTGGTGGTGGGGAGATCGCCAGACGCCATTCGCGGGGCCAATGCGGAACAGATGAGCGCTCGATCCGTGAGCGTATTCCGATAACCGAACGAGCGAAAGGCCATGAGAATGATCGACCAGGGAATCCGTCGACTGGCGACAGCATTCGCTGAAGACTATTGGCCGCCGCTACCGTGCCCGCGGTGCAGACACGGACGACTGAATCCCGTCGAGTCTCCCAAACTGCTGCTTAACGCCAACATGGCGGACTGGACCGAATGGGGCGCCCCTGAAGACATCAGGGGCGTGTTTGCGACCCAGCTGCAGTGTCAGAATCGCGCTTGCCGGGGGGTCGTCGCAGTAACAGGCGATTTCGAAGAGCGTCTGTTTGAGGATGCACGCGACCCCGGTGACACAACAACGATGTTCACTATCAAGACCGTGCATCCTCCGCTTGAGCTAGTGCTTCTTCCGGACGGTGTGCCCAGCACTGTCGCCGAAGAGCTCCAGGTCGTAGGCGCACTGATATGGACGCATCCGGCTTCGGCAATGACGTGGCTCCGTCGAGCAGTTGAGGCATTGATGACCGAGCGAGGTGTCCCTGCTGCGACAAGCAGCGGGCACTTCGTCTCACTCGACTCACGGTTGAACACCTTCCGACTTGCTGCGACAACATTGCCGGAGGTGAGCGATCTTCTCGAGTCCTTGAAATGGGAGGGAAACCATGCCACGCACAGCGGTGTGAACAACACTCCCGTCCACGTTGATGACGTGCTCAGCGCAGTCGAGCGACTCGCTCATGCCCTCGACCTACTGTATCCGCAGGACTACTCAGCACTTGTTGTGAAGGCTCAGCAGATTAACGCGAACAAGGGACCAGTGCTGTGAGCACATATATGTTCGTCGTCAGGCCAGCATGATCCGGACCGTAACCGAACAGGAGAACCTGATGGTCACCTTTCGCAACGAGCTCAACAACGCGATCGCGGACGCGCTTCGCGAGCCGGTCGACCCCGGCGAAGTGATCGACGCTGTGGCCACGGCCGCCGACCTCACCGAGGAGTTCGAGGCCGCCATCGCCCCCTTCTTCCTCGACCAGGCGGTGCCGACACACATCGACTACATGCTCGGGATCTGGAAGGTCGTAGATCGGGCGCCAACCACTATCGCAGTCCTGTAGTCGAAAACCGAAGGAGCGCGAAGGTATGGGGACATACAGTGTGCTACTGATTGATGTGGAGATGTCCGCCGATCAGCAGCAGGTGGTTCAACAGATTGCCGAGGCAGGTGGCGGCAGTCTTGAATCACTCTGGGAGCGCCGCCGTCGGTACTGCGTACCCGTTGAGGATTCAACGGAGGCGGATCGGAGCTTCTGGGCGCTCGACACCGAGAGCAACTTCGGTGCGCGACACTGGGGCTACCTTCAGAGGCAGTTCCTCGCCCCGCTCCGCCAGGTTCTTCCCTGTGCGGCCGTCTATCTGACCACCGACTACATCTGGCACGAGAACGGAGAGTGGACGCGCACGCAGTGGCTCGATGTAGCGGAAGGCCGGCATGCGTTCATGCGGCCGTGGAATGTC
>JBEBXD010000114.1:0-11027 GCA_040391845.1 Tsukamurella paurometabola
GTTCCCTCGCCCTCTACGCGTATGAGACGGCGTTCCAGAAGCTCGACGTCGGCTAGCCGAGGTTCGGTAAACGCACCTACCTCTCACACGAGTAGGAAGGTGGGCCGACTGATGGGCCACGAACAACAGGAACAGACTACGGGATCAGCCTCGCCGTTGCGGGCAGTGCTGTATGTGCGGATCAGTGATGACCCAGAGAGCACCGAGCGCGGGGTAGATCGGCAGGAGGCCGATTGCCGCGCCTACGCGACCGCTCACGGCTGGGAAGTCGCAGCGGTGTTCCGAGAGAACGACACCTCGGCGTTCAAGCAGCGCACGATCACCTTGACCTCGGGTGAGCGGGTGCGGCGGGTGATCCGCCCGGAGTTCCGCGCGATGCTCAAACACCTGGCCGATGGGCAGGCGCAGGTGATGATCGCCTATGACCTGGATCGAGCGGTACGCGACCCGCGCGATTTGGAGGACTTGATCGACGCGAAGGTCCTGGCCGGGTTCACCGTGCGCTCGGTGACCGGCTCGCTGCGGTTGGATACGGATTCTGATGTGGCAATGGCCAGGGTGCTGGTGGCGATGGCGAACAAGTCCAGCGCCGACACCGCCCGCCGCGTCGCCCGTGCAGCCAAGCAGCAAGCCATTGAGGGCACCTGGCACGGGGGCAGGGTGCCGTTCGGCTACCGGGCCGAGTCCGGTGCTCTCGTGGTTGATCCGGTGGCTGGGCCGATGGTGGCCGAGGCCGCGCAGCGGGTGCTGGCCGGTGAGTCGCTGTATCGGATTCGCAAGGACTGGAACGAGCGCGGCGTGCTGACCACCCACGGGTGTGCGTGGTCGGATAAGACGATCAAGATGGTGCTACGCAGCCCCTCGATCAAAGGCGTGCGCGAGTACCGCCCCGTACTGCCGGACGGCACTCGGGCGAGGACCTCGCAGATGCAGGTGCAAGCCGCGTGGCCTGCGATCCTGGATGAGGACACCTGGCAGCAAGTGTCCGATGTGCTCGATGCGCGGAAGCAGGCGCGGAACTTTCACCAACCCGGTAGCGGGGCGGCGAAGCGCATGTATCCGTTCTCGGGGCTGATCCGCTGCTCAGCGTGTGGGCGGGCGATGCTCCACCGAGGCGAGGTGTACCAATGCGTGCAGGCCACCCGCGGCGGGTGCCATCGCTCGATCCGCTCCGCCGACATTTCGAATCTGGTGGAAGAGGCGGTGCTGGCGACATTCGAACAGATCACCCTCAGCCCGTCCAAGCGAGCAACACCGAGCGCGGACGCGGGAGCGCGGGTCGGCCTCGCAGCCCGGCTCGACGCTGACCGGGAACGCCTGGCCCGGCTGGACGACGATCACTATGACGGGTTGATCGACAAGGCGATGTGGGTGCGCCAACGAGCCAGGATCGCCGAGCGAATCGAGACCACCCGGCGCGAGTACGCCGCCGCGATGCCCGAACAGGAGGGGCCGGGTATCGACATGACCACCGTCGCCAAAGAATGGGCGGGCCGTACCCCGCTGTGGCAGTACCAGGCGACCAGCCTGATCCTCGAAGCCGTGCTCGTCCACGCCCTGCCGGACGGGATGAACGGTGCGACCCCAGCACGTCGCCGCAACGAGACGGTTGAGGCGTTCCACGCCCGCCGTACCGTGTACCGCGCCGAGGTGCTGGCCCGCCGGGTGGAGTTCGTCTGGCGAGCCTGAGCACTCCTGATCGGGTGCTGTCGGCCCCGCATCTTGACCAGCGCAAGCGGTTCAGGGTGCGGGGCCTTTCCGCATCTTGGCGACGGTGCGCTTGGTGGGGCGAGGTGCCGTGCAGAGCCCGCGCAGTTCGGCCAGCACCGCCGGATCGTCCACCGTCGAGGGCAAGCCCTGGGCTTGGCGTGAGGCAGCGGCCAGCCGCGCTCCCAACGTGGAATCGACAGGCTGTGACAGCGGAGCGGAGGACGTGGGAGCGACAGCGGCGGGTGCGGTAGGAGTGCGCATGCTGATAGGTACGACGCCCCGCCCACTGACCGGCGACGTTCGCTCTATGGCTCGTGCTTGTCCGGGTGGGCGGCGCGGATCGCATCTATCAGGTCGGCGTCGCAGCGCAGCGCATCAAGGGGTTCGCCGTTGAGCAGGCGCAGCAGCACACCGTCGCCGGTAGCAGAACCAGCGTGCTTCGGAGCGGGATGCCCCAGCACGATCCGCAGCAACGCGGCCCA
The DNA here is from genome assembly GCA_040391845.1 of Tsukamurella paurometabola. Taxonomy (GTDB): domain Bacteria; phylum Actinomycetota; class Actinomycetes; order Mycobacteriales; family Mycobacteriaceae; genus Tsukamurella; species Tsukamurella paurometabola_B. Next base: position 2,193 of record JBEBXD010000114.1, read on the forward strand.
TGACCTCGGCGGCACCCCGAGTAGTGCCGAGATAGCCCGGTCGCGGCGTAGCACCTCCACCGCGTTCGACCGGGAGGTCAGGTCACCGAGCCGGTAGGCGACATGCTCGATGCAGTCGGTCACGAGCACGGCATCCCATCCCGCCGAGGCGAACAGCCCGACTATCTCCGACAGGACGGCAGCGACCCGAGCACGGGCGCTGCCGTCGAAGTCTTCCTGCTCGTCGGTGGTGGGGTTGACGGCGAACACGGGATGGTAGTCGGCCAGGTTCTCTCGCTCCGCGAACCGGATGGCGTCGTGGAACCCGACGATCCTGGCCGTGTGGCGCACCTTGCTCGGCGAGACGAGCATCCCTGCCGCTCGCAGCTCGACGCCACAGGTGATCTGCACCGCACGGGTGACCACCGCCCACGGGTTTCCCGCGTTCCGCGTCGAGGGGGCGAGCATGACCTCGAACGCAGCCGAGGCAATCTCCCACTCATCCAGTGCGTACTTGCGGGCCAGCCGCCGGTACCTCTCTGCCGTGTACCGCATCAGTTCTGCTGCTTCACGGTCACGCTGCCAGGCCCCAGGCCCGGCCTCGTGCAACCGGATCAGTAGGGCGCGTAGTCCTTCTGGCGTCTTGAACCCGTGGCGCGGCGAGCCATCCGAGGCTGCGGCATCGTCGCCTGTAGTGGGTGGGGTGTGTTCGGTCACGGTGGCACCTCCCGTGAAGGAGGTGCGCCGCTAGCACCCACACCAGAACGCGTGCCAGCACGCCCCTATACCCGCCGCACGTCAGCAGGGCTCGCCAATGCCGGTCGTCCTCACCCGCATCTCGGATGAGGACGACCAGCATTGGTCACGCTTCGAATAATCCGCTCAGGCGATGCCCTGAACGCACGTCACGCCTCGGAGTCCGTGCAGACGTCCGACAGCCGGAGGAAGATCGCGAGTACGAGCACGCCGCACCTATAGCGACGGCAGCATTGACGCCAACGGCGAGTTGGAGGCCGGACAACAGGAACGTCACGTATTGGCGTTCTGGCGAGGGAGGGAGCCCGACAGACATGGCTTCGCCTGTACTTACCGGGCTTTCGCGGGCTTCTGTCCGCGGGTAGTGAGAACGGTTGAGATCACGATTGACGCGAGAGTGATTCCAACTGCCCATCCGAGTGCGATAACTATGGTCGAGGATTCAAGTCCGATGACGTCTGATTGAGTGAGCGTCCGTAGCGCATCGATCATCGGGGTCAGGGGTTGATGATCAGCTACTGCGGCGAGCCAGACCGGCATGGTCGTGGTGGGCACGATGGCGCTGGAGATGAAGGTCAGCGGGATCGCGATGAATGCGAGGCCCTGGGCGGCTTCGGGCGTGGAGGCGATGGACCCGAGTGCGATGAATAGAGCCGCGAACGCTATCGCGTAGAGGACGAGCAGAGCGCCTGCCGCCACCAGTTGCGGGACCGGGGCGTGTGGACGAAAGCCGGTGAGAACTGCGGCGGTGAGCGTTGTCGCTGCTGCGGCCGTGACGATTGCGGCGTGGGCGCCGAGCCGTCCGAGTGTGACCCCGACTCGACGGATCGGTAAGGAAAGGACGCGGTCGGTGAAGCCTGCGGACTTCTCATGAGCGACGGTCACTGCAGCCTGCGTGGAGGCGAACAGGATTGCGGTGGTGATGATGCCTGGGGCCATGTAGTCGATGTAGGGCAGTAGCCCGGAGTCGATTGCTCCGGCGAAGACGTAGCGAAAGACCAGGAGGAACAGCACGCCTTGGAGGAGCGTCGGGACGAGCACCTGCGTATCGCGAGTGAATGCTCGGAGGGTTTTGGCGGTGATGGCGGCGCTGGTGGCGCCGACTCCTGCTACCCGGATCTGCGATGATCGTGTCGTCGTGGCACTCATAGGGTGGTGTCCTTCTGCGTCATGGTGAGGAACACGTCGTCGAGACTCGGAGGTGCGAGGGCGAACTCGGTGATCTGATCCGAGGGCAAACCGTTCTCGGTCACGGCTCGGTGGGCGGTGTCCAGATCGAACCGGCCGGTCAGAGTGAACTGGTGATCGCGGCGCTGGGTGATCGTGGCGCCGAGGCGGGCCGCGATCTGCTCTGCGGTGGAGCCTGCGATCTGAAGTCTGGCCGCCACGGTGAGCGTGGTGGTTGCCGCCTCACGTCGCAACTGATCTGTTGTCCCGGCGCGGATGATGCGACCGTGATCGATGATGGCGATGTGGTCGGCAAGCGCTTGTGCCTCATCGAGGTACTGGGTGGTGAGTAAGACAGAGGTTCCTGTCTGGGGTAAGCCTGCGATGGTCTGCCACAGCGCCCGTCTGCTCTGCGGGTCCAGGCCGGTAGTCGGCTCATCGAGCAGCAACACGGACGGGCGGAGAACGAACGTGGCGGCAAGATCGAGTCGGCGCCGCTGTCCTCCCGAGTAGGTCGAGGCCCGCCGATCCACGAAGTCCGACAGGTCGAACTCCTCGACCACACGGCGAATGGCCTGCTTGGTCTCGCCTCGGGCGAGTCCGTAGAGTCGGCCGACCAAATGAAGGTTCTCCCATCCGGTCAGCTCAGGCACCACGGCCGCGTGTTGTCCAGCCAGTCCGATCGAGGCACGGACCGCCTGCGGATGTGTTCCCACGTCATGGCCTGCCACGCTGAGGCTGCCGCGGACGAATGGCTGCAAGGTCGCGATGGTGCGGACAAATGTGGTTTTGCCCGCTCCGTTGCGCCCGAGCAGGGCGGTGATCTCGCCTGCTCGGGCGCTGAAGTCGAGGCCATCGAGGATGAGGTGTTCTCCGTAGCGAACGGTCAGACCCTCGGCATGGATAGCAAGAGCCTGCGTAAGCTCAGTCGGGGTCATCGGTTCTCTCCCTGTTCGACGGCGGTACGGCGGACTCGCGTTTCACTCCGGGGCAGCAGTCGGTGTCTGGAGTGCGAGGTCGTTGCCGTCAGGGTCGGTGAAGCGAATCGTCGTCGCCCACGGCATCCGCTCGACCTCATCAGGCAGTTCGACACCGCGGGCACGCAGCGCCTGAACATCGGCATCGATGTCGTCGCTCTCGAAGACCACCGTGGCGTCTCCCGGCTGCGTCCCTCCGTCGCCGGGGACGATCGCCAGTGACGTTGCCGCTCCCTCCGGCGCGACTTGAAGCCAGCGACCGTGCGGACCCATCTGCATATCGGTGACCACCGACAGGCCGAGCTTGTCGACGTAGAAGTCTCGGGCGCGGTCCTGGTCGGAGACCGGGACGTGAACGATCTGGACATGGGTGAGCATGAGCAACCTCTTCCTCTCAGGTATGCGTAGGAGATTGCCTACGCATTATTGGTAGGCTATCACCTACCGGTAGGGTGGTGCCATGCCCACCGTCGATGACGTCTTCACTGCCGTGGCGAACGGACATCGGCGTCGCCTGCTCGACCTGCTGCTGGATGAACCGCAGTCAGTGAGCGCATTGGCGGCGCACTTCGACATGCGCCGGCCCAGCGTGTCCGAACATCTCAAGGTGCTCAAGGACGCCGGTCTCGTCAGCGAGGAACGTCGCGGTCGGGAGCGGATCTATCGCGTCGATGCCCAGCGACTCCGCCCGGTCGCAGACTGGCTGAGCCCCTACGAGGTGTTCTGGCGCGAGACGCTGAAGGACCTCCGCGACCATCTCGATAGGAACCCATGACCGTCACCGGTGGACTGCACACGATCGAAGTCGATGAGTTCCTTGCCCACCCGGCCTCGCGGGTCTGGGAGGCTCTGATCGACCCTGCCGAACTCTCCCAGTGGTTCATGGCCAGTGATTTCCGACCCGAGATCGGCCATGACTTCATCCTGGACACCGGACGCTGGGGCACCACGCACTGCACAGTGGTCGCGGTCGAACCCGAGCGTCTTCTTCGCTACACCTGGCGCAACGGACCACTGGACACCGTGGTCACCTGGAGGCTCGTCCCCGAGGGCAAAGGCACCCGAGTCCTCCTCGAACACCACGGCTTCGACCTCGATGACCCCGTCCAGCGCCGCGCATTCGACGGCATGAACGGCGGATGGCGCAGCCTCGTCCTCCCCGGACTCGCCCGCCACCTCGCAAGGGTCGAAGACTGAACGACGCGGAGGCCCTGTTAGGTCTCCGATCCCGACACCTGGTCGCAAGTCACCGCTCCCGGCGCAGTTCCACTTCAGGCACTTCACGTTCCTACCGCGGACACAGAACACCCTGCTCTGCGTCGGTCAGCCCCGTTCAATGACCGCCGACCTGAACCCGGAATCATCGAGCCTCATGATCGATCGTCCCATCAACTCAACTTGATGCCTCGAAGAATTCAACTTGATGCCTCGAAGAATGCACGTATGCCACCGTTGGTGGGTCGTGCGCACCTCCCTCACGAGAAGTCGTCTCGTGAGGGAGGCCAGGGTGAAGGGCGGCGTGATCCTGTTCCGTGGCAGCGGTGCTGCCGCGCGTCGGTATGTGGAGGCCGACTGTTCCCGTGCCGATGAGTACTACCTCGGCGCGGACGACGCCGTAGCCGAGTACGCCGTCCTCGACTCGCGTGGCGAGGTCACCGCCGCCCGCTCCCTGTCAGCCGACGAGTATGAGGCGTGGGTCGATTGGGTCGATCCGGACACGGGCGAGTCGATGGGCACTCCGCGCAAGCCGGGCGAGGGGCAGAAGGGGTCGCCGTTGTTCGCCGAGCTGACGATCAACGCCCCCAAGAGCCTGTCGGTGGCCGCCGCCCTGCACCCCGAGGTATCGGAAGCGCTCGACCATGCTCAGCAGGACGCTCTTGCCGAGATTCGCCGCTGGCTGGGCCAGCATTCGGTGACGAGGGTCGGGCCGCGTGAGGCACGGGAGGTCGTGCCGATCGAGTGGATGCAGGTCGTCGGCATCGGTCACAAGACCTCCCGTGCCGGTGACCCGCACCGGCACATCCACATGCAGATCGGCACCAGGGTCTTCGCTGCCGGGAAGTGGCGGGCACTGGACACCGCCGCGTTGTTCAAGCAGCAGAGTGCGATCCGCGCGATGGGCACGGCGGTGATCGCCGCGCACCCCGAGTTGGCCGAGACGCTGCACCGCCACGGCCTGACCCTCGACCCGGTGTCCGGAGAGGTGGCCGAGTTGGAGCCGTTCAACGCGATCATGTCGAAGCGGTCGGCGCAGATCAGACGCAACCTCGACCGCCTCGAAGCCGAGTGGGAGGCCGCGCATCCCGGTCAGACGCCTGGCCCGGTGCTGACGGCACAGTTCCAGAGTGTCGCGTGGGCGCATCAGCGGCCCGGCAAGAACCCGGCGGGCTTGAAGAACGAGGAGTGGTGGGTGCAGGAACTCACCGACGCCGGCTACCAGGCCGACCGTTTGCAGCACCGCGACATCGCTGCGCCGGTGTCGCTGGATGAGTTGAGCGTGCAAAAGGTCGCGAGCCGTGCGCTGGATCGCTGCGCGGCGGCCGCATCGACCTGGACACGGCACACGGTGCAGGAGCATGTCACCCGCATCACCACCGAGGCAGGTGTGCGAGCGACGCCTGCCAAGCTGCGCGAGTTCATCGCACTCGCAACCGGCCTTGCAACCGACGATTGCTTCTCCGTGCTCCCGCCAGGAACGGTGCAGCCGGAGCACGTGGCGCATCTGACCAGCCTGAGCGTCCTCGCCGCCGAGACCGCACTGCGGGACCAGCTCGCCGCGAGCACACCGCAGCAGGAGCCGAAGCATCCGAACGTCGCCGACGCTGCGCGGGAGGCGGGGCTGGACGAGGGGCAGATGGTCGCCGCCGCCGCGGTCGCCTCGGCTGATCCGTTGGTGATCGTGGAGGGCGCGGCAGGCAGCGGGAAGACGACCATGCTCGGCGTCGCAATCCAGGTCGCGACCGAGCACGGACGGGCCTCGCGGGTGGTGGCTCCGACGTTGCGGGCGGCGCAGGTTGCACACGACGACCTCGGCGTGCCCGCGACCTCGGTCGCCGCGCTCGTGTATGCGCATGGGTGGAGGTGGAACGACGACGGCGTATGGGCACGCCTCAACCCCGGTGACACCGACCCCGCAACCGGCAGCGCCTACACCGGCCCACCAGCAGATGCGCGGCTGTCGCGGGGTGAGCGGGTGATCGTGGACGAAGCCGGGATGCTCGACCAAGACACCGCCCACGCCCTCCTGACCGTCACCGCCGAGCCCGGAGCGACGGTCGCGCTCATCGGCGACCGCGCCCAACTCCCCGCAGTGGGTCGCGGCGGGGTGCTCGATATGGCCGCACAGATCAGGGGCCGCACCTATGACATGACCGAGCTGCACAGGTTCGCTGATGCTGAGTACGCGGCGTTGACGTTGGCGATGCGTGACCGGGAGAACCCCGGCGCAGTCTTCGACCGGCTCGCCGCGATGAACCTCGTCACCCTGCACGCCGACGACGACAAGGCGCGCGAGCACATCACCGCCCACGCCCAAGAGCGTGAGGCGATCACGGTCGCCACCAACGACGAAGCCGCCGGACTGAACGATCGCATCCGCGCCGGGAGGGTCGAGCGCGGCGAGGTCGATGACGCGGTGACGGCGACCGGGAGCGACGGCCTGCCCATCGGGGCCGGTGACCTCATCCAGACGAGGAAGAACAGCAGTGATCTTGGGGTGGCGAACCGGCAACAGTGGATTGTGCAGCGAGTGACCGACGAGGGCACGGTCTATGTCCGTGAGATCGGCAGCGGGCGCAAGCACCTGCGCACGGTCGCGCTCCCGCCGGAGTATGTGAGCGAGTGGGCGCACCTGTCCTATGCCGCGACCGCCTACGGTGTCCAAGGCGCAACCGTGGACCGCTCGCACACGATGCTGTCGGAGGCGACGAGCGCGGCAGGCATCTACGTCGGCATGACCCGAGGCCGCGACACCAACCGGCTCCACCTCGTCGCCGAAGACCTCGCCGGGGCGCGGGCGCAGTTCGTCGAGGCGATCGAACGCGACCCCGCCGACCGTGGCCTCGACCACGCCACCGCCCAAGCCGCCGAAGCCGTACGCGGCCTCGTTGCTGATGGCCCCGTGCGCCTCGTCACCGACGAACTCGCCCGGCTCGACCAGGAGGCCGAGCACGCTGAACGGCAGGCGAAGCGGTGGGAACAGACCGCCGCACGCCTCGACACCCAACGTGCGGCACACCGGGCCGAGGAGGACGAGGACACCGCTGTGCTCCGCATGGCCGAGAACGAAGCGGCCCGTATCCGCGCCGAGGTCGCTGGGCCGCTCACCGTGCGGGCTGAGGCCGATGGTGCGGCCTACCTCGCCGCCATCGAGACCGAGACGGCCGCGAGTGCGCGGCTCGCCAGCACCGGGCGGTTCGGCAGGCGCAAGGCCCGCGCCGAGCACGACACCGCCACCGAACAGGCACGCACCGCCCGAGCCCAGGTGCGCGACGCCTGGGGTGGTGAGCCTCCCCGCACTCCCGAGGCGCTGCCCGGATGGGCGGCCAAGGCAGCAGCACGACGAGCCAAGAACGACCCCCGGGTAGCCGACGCTGACCGCTCCGTCGACACCGCACACGCCCAACGAAAGGCGACCAAGCAGCGGCACCAGCACGAGCGCACGGCGTTGCTCGTCAACGAGTACGGGACCGAGCACGCCCGCCGCAACCAGCTCGGCATGAGCACGATCAACCCGCACCGCAACGCCCACGACGCCCGCACGCGGGCTGCTGTCATCCGGGCCGAGGCCGACGAACTCCGCAGTCTCCCCGTGACCGACGCTGCCCAGCGCATTAAGACCAAGCACGCCGAGCAGGAGCAGATGAGGCGGCGAGCGGAACGGCGGGGACGGCAACTCCACAACCCGGTCGAGCGCGAGCCCCACCGCCCTGACCCGCGGCGCGACGGGCCAGCTCGCGGCTTGTGACGCGGCTCAGCGTGGTTCGCGCCAGATCGGCTCGGCGCCGGTCGGCTGAGGCGTGCACCTCTGGTCTTCCGCCGGGGCGTGAAGCGGTTCACCCGTCTCGTTTGACGAGCCTCCGGAAGTACTCTGCGAGCACGAAGATGCCGACACAGATCGCGATGTCTTGCAGGGTGAGCCCGGTGCCGATGGCCGCGAACCGGTCGCGGAAGAAGATCGTGACCACAAGCAGCACGACATCGGCGGTACCCGAGACGAGTGCGAGCCACATCGCAACGCGCCGGTTCCACAGAGAGACGATCAGCGCCACCATCACCCCGACGACGTTGATCCCAAACAGGACGAGGAGATACCACGGGTAGTCCGCGAAGTACGCGACGCCCTCCGGGGTGTATCTATCTGTGAGGTACGCCTGGTTCCGGGTGGCCACCATGACGAAGTCGTACAGACCCACCGACATGAAGAACGTGGCGACGACGACGATCAGCCACAGGTGCCAGGGCCGGGATGTTCTCGGCGAAGACATCATGGACGGCCCTCCTCGCTAGGAGGCGAGCCCAGCACCTTGCTCATCACCTCGGCGTACTCGGCGGGATCGACCAGCGCAATGCCGCGTTCCACGTCGGCCATCAGGAGCAGGGAGTCTCCCGGCCCGAGGCCGAACATGTCCCGTACTTCCTTCGGGATCACGATCTGCGACTTCGGGCCGAGCCGCACCGTGCTGATCCACTTGCCTTCCGCTCGCGCGTCTGCCTCCATGAGCCTAGGGTAACACGATTCTTACTTTTACTACTTCTCGCTGGTTCGGTGGCGCGCACCGTGCCCGCTAATCCCGCGCCAGCCTTCAGCGCCGGCGTCGCCTCGTAGGCGCTGCTACACCGCACCGATACACTGGAACTGTGCGCACGCGCACGACCACAGGTGAGTGCGTTTAGGGCACCTCGGCTACGCCAGCGCGCTCTCCATGCTGCAGTTCGCGCTCCTCGCCGCCCTCCT
>JBEBXD010000115.1:0-10815 GCA_040391845.1 Tsukamurella paurometabola
GCACCGCGGTGAGGGCCCGGTAGCCGCCCGCCAGGTCGGCGGCGCGGTGCAGCCCGAGGTCGCGCAGCGCCGCCGCCGCGAGGGAGCTCGCGTACCCCTCCGAGCACAACACGATCCACCGCACGTCCCAGCCGGTGGCCTCCGGGACGCGGGCGTCGGAGGTGGGGTCCAGCCGCCACTCCAGCACGTTCCGCTCGATCACGAGCGCACCGTCGACCGCGCCCTCCGCGGCGCGCTGCGCCGCGGGCCGGGTGTCCACCAGGATCGCCCCGGCGTCGAGTTCGGCGCGCAGGTCCGCGGGTGCCACGCGGTCGATGCGGTCGCGCGCGCCGGCGAGCAGCCGGTCGATGCCCGGCTCGCCCGCGGGAGCCTCGGGCTCGTCGGTCAGCACGGTGCGGACGCGGCGGAGGCCGCCGGGGGTGCTCTCGTAGTACGACATCGCGGTGAGCGGCGGCGAGTAGGCGTGCACGGAGAGGGTGGGGGTGGCGGCCTCGCCGGTGGCGGCGTCGTGCGCGCCGGCGTGGCGGGTCACGTCGTGCACCCAGCCGCGGTCGAAGGAGGCCTGCTCGCCCGCGTCGATCCTACGCTCCCGCAGCGCCTCCCCGTCCCAGGCGCGTTCGAGGAGGGCGCCCGAGACCACGGTGAGCGCGCCCAGCGAGCCGGCGTGATCGTGCAGCTCCGTCGAGCGCTCCGGGACCCAGCTGATCAGCCAGACGTCCACGTCGTCGTCGCCGCGCAGGCGCGTCGCCCAGCGCTCGTCGGTGGGCCACCGATCGGGGAGCACGCGGTCGTACTCCCCCGCGCTGACCCGGGCCGCCTCGGCGGCGGTGAGTGCCAGGAGATCCGGTGCCTGCGTCATGCACCCCAGTCTCGAACGGGACACGCGCGGGGTGAACACTTCCGCTCAGCGCGACCGAAAGAGGGCCCTGCCTCAGCGCACCAGGCCCACCTGCCGCAGCCAGGTCGCGGCGACGTCGGCGGGATCCCTGCCCTCGATGTCGATCTGACCGTTGAGTTCCTGCATCGTCTCGTTGGTCAGCAGGCGGCTCACCTTGCCGAGGACGTCCTTGATGGCGGGGTACTTCGCCAGGGCATCCGAACGCACCTCGGGCACACCGTCGTAGGGGAGGAAGAACTTCCGGTCATCCTCGAGCAACTGCAGGCCGAGCTTGCGGATGCGGCCGTCGGTGGCGTAGACGTCGCCGGCCAGGCACCGGTTGCCCGCGGAGATCGCGGAGTAGATGACGCCCGCGTCCATCGTGGTGACGGTCTCCGCCGGGGTGGCGCGGCCGAGCGGCACCTCGTACTTCTCCAGCAGTCTGCCCAGCCCGTCGGGACGGGACTGGAACTCGGGGTCCACGCACAGGGTGCGCTGCGCGGGCGGCAGCCGGAACAGTTCGCTCAGCGTCCGCAGGTTCAGCCGTGCCTTCTGCTCCGGGGTCACGGCGAAGGCGTACGTGTTGTTGAACGGCGCGGGCGTGAGCACCTCGATGCCGTTGGCGCGCTCCGCATCGTGCACGCGGGTCCACAGCTCGCGGGAATCGCTGATCGTCTCCGTCTGCCCGAGGTAGCTGACCCAGATGGTGCCGGTGTACTCCCAGGAGACGTCGGCGGCGCCGCTCACCATCGCCTGCCGGGACGACATCGATCCCGGCGCGTTGGTGAGGTCGGTGATCTCGGCGCCGGCCGCCTGCAGGATCGTTGTGCTGATCTTGCCCAGCAGGATGCCCTCGGAGAACGACTTGGAGGTGACCGTGATCTTCGCCCCCGCGAGGGGCCGCTGCCCGTCCGCGGGTTCGGCGTGCACGAAGTGGCCGGAGGAACTGGCCAGCCCGCATCCGCTCAGCACCAGCGCCAGCACCGTGAGCAGCGCGAGCGCGGGCCCCGCTGCGCGGCGGGCGCGCACCCGGGCCGTCATGCGGTCACCCCGCGCAGGCCGCGCGGCGCGAGCAGGTACTCGGCGAGCCGCGCGAGCCAGTCGATCGCGAGCGCGAGCAGCGCCACCAGCAGGGCGCCGGAGAACAACAGCGGCGGAAGGTACAGGGTGACGCCGGTGGTGATGAGCACGCCGAGGCCGCCGGCGCCGATGAAGGTGCCGAGCGTCGCCGTGCCCACGAGGATCACGAGGGCCGTCCGCACGCCGTGCAGGATCACCGGCACGGACAGCGGAAGCTCCACCCGGATCAGTGTCGCGAACGCGGAGAATCCCTGCCCGCGTGCGGCTTCGATCACCCGATCGTCCACCTGCCGCAGGCCGGTCACGGTGTTCTGCAGGATCGGCAGCACCGCGTACACCACCAGCGCCGCGACGGCGGTGCGGAAGCCGGTGCCGAACCACATGGCGAACAGCACCACCATGCCCAGCACGGGCGCAGCCTGGCCCACGTTGGCGAGCCCCACGACCACGGGCGAGACGCGGGCGAACCGCTTGCGGGTCACCAGGATTCCGAGCGGTATCGCGATGAGCACCACGAGCACGGCGGAGACCACGGTGAGTTCGATGTGCTCCCACACCGAGGTGCCGAGCTTGGACCACTGCAGCTGCACGGCCTCGGTCTCCGAGAAGTCCTGGTTGGCATGCCAGATCAGGTAGCCGACGATACCGATGACCACGATCACGGGCTCGAGGATCAGGTCGATCGGCACGCCGCCGGCGAATCGGGGCGTGGGTCCGATGCGCGCCGTCCGTTCGGCCTTGGAGGTGGCGGTCACGACGGCGCCGCCCGGTACGTATCGGCGGCCTGCTCCGGGTTCGCGAGCGCCTGGCGCTCCCGGATGCGCTGCGCCACCTGCTCGATGGTGAGGGCGCCCACCACCTTGCCGCGCTGCGTGACCAGCACGCCGCCCTGGCTCGCGGCCAGCATGATGTCGAGCGCATCGGCGAGGGTCGCGGTGCGCTCCGCCACCGGGAGCCGCTCGTCGACGTAGTTCGAGACCACCGGTTTGCTCAGCAGCTCGGACACCGACGGCCAGGCGCGGGGACGCTCCGCCTCGTCGACCACGACGACCCAGCTGAGGCCGGCGTCCCGAGCCCGCTGCGCCACCTCCTCCGAGGGTTCGCCCGGGCGGGCGAGAACAACGGGGGCGCTGGGGATCTCGCTGACGGAGCTGAGCGAGAGATGCTTGAGCGTGGCCCCCGATCCGACGAACTCCTCGACGAATCCGTTGGCCGGCGCGGTGAGGATCTCCTCGGGGGTGCCGAACTGTTCGATCTGCCCGCCCTCGGAGAGGATCAGCACGCGATCGCCGAGCTTGATCGCCTCATCCACGTCGTGCGTCACGATCACGACGGTCTTGTGCAGTTCCTCCTGGATGGCGAGCAGCTGGTCCTGCAGCCGCACCCGGGTGATGGGGTCGACGGCGCCGAAGGGCTCGTCCATGAGCAGGACGGGCGGGTCCGCGGCCAGGGCGCGGGCGACCCCCACGCGCTGCTGCTGGCCGCCGGACATCTCCTTGGGGAACCGGCCGCGGAACACGGCCGGATCGAGCCCGACGAGATCCAGCAGCTCGGCGACGCGGTCGCGGGTGCGACTCTTGTTCCAGCCGAGGAGGCCCGGGACGGCCGCCACATTGCGCTCCACGGTCCAGTGCGGGAACAGTCCGCCGGCCTGGACCACGTACCCGATCCCCTGGCGCAGCGCGTCGGCGTCCGCCTTGGTGACGTCCTTCCCGTCGATCAGGACCCGGCCGGAACTGGGCTCGATCAGCCGGTTGATCATCTTGAGCGTGGTGGTCTTACCGCAGCCGGAGGGGCCCACGATGGCGACCGTCTCCCCCGCGTCGATGGTGATGGACAGCTCCTTCACCGCCGGCTTCTCCTGCCCGCGGTAGCGCTTGATCACCTTCTCCAGCCCGATGGATACGCCTGTCGTACGACTCATCGCAGTCCCTTCGAGACGGTGAAGCGGCCCAGCAGCACCAGCAGGCCGTCGAGCACGAGCGCCACGGCCACCACGAGAACGGTGCCCACCAGCGCGGATTCGAGCGCGCCGGCCCCGCCGAGGCGGGCGAGGCCGGAGAAGATCAGAGAGCCGAGGCCCGGGCCCAGAACGTAGGCCACGACGGTCGCCACCCCCACCACGAGCTGCGTGCTCACCCGGATCCCGGTGAGGATCACCGGCCAGGCGTTGGGCAGTTCCACGGTGGCCAGGACCCTCCATCGCGGCATCCCGAGCCCGCGGGCGGCCTCCACCAGCGCGGGTGGCACCGCCTGCAGGCCGACGATCGCGCTCGTCAGGATCGGCAGCGTGGCGTAGAAGGCGAGCATCGTGACGGACGGCGTGACGCCCAGCCCGAACACGATGAGCAGCAGCGCGAGGAGCGCGAGCGAGGGCACCGTCATACCGACGGAGGCGACGGCGGTGGCGAAGGCCGCCCCGGCGCGGGAGCGGTAGACCAGGGCCGCGATCAGGAGCGCGATCACCGCCCCGACCACCACGCACTGGATCACCAGCGACGCGTGCTGGTAGGTCAGGAAGGCGAGTTGACCCCCACGACCGTCGAGGAATCTTCGGAGGTCCACTCGGGTGACGGTACAGATGTTGCGGAGTTCGCGCGCGATTCGCGTCAGACTGCGCGAAATGCTGCACCGGACGATGAGCGCGTGCCGACCGGACGCCCCGAACTCTTTCCCACTTCAACGTATAACGCACCCCGGGGCTTGCCGCAAGGCCCCGGTGCGGGCGCATACTCGCTGGCCGGATCCGATATTCGACGAGGTGGGTGCATGTCCGAGTACGAGAACGAACTGGCGGCGGAGCGGGAGTACGTGGCGGGGTTGTACGCACGGCTGGACGCCGAGCGGGAGCGTGCGCGCCGGCGCTACGACCACGCCCTGCGCGATCACGAGGGCCGCGCGGTGGACCGGGAAGGAGATGTGATGACCTCGGCGCGGGAGGTGCGGCGGCTCGGAGTCGCCGAGGCCGGGCTGGCCTTCGGCCGGCTCGACGGCGAGGCGGACGGCACCGTCGGGACGCGGTACGTGGGCCGGCTCGGCCTGACCGACCCGGACGACGACGAGCGGGAACTGCTGTTGGACTGGCGGGCCCCCACGTCCCGCCCGTTCTACACGGCGACGGGGGCGCATCCCGAAGGGGTGCACCGGCGGCGGCAGTTCCTCAGCGAGGGCCGCGCGCTGGCCTCGTTCACGGACGAGATGCTGGGCCGGCCGGGCGCGGACGCCCGCGGCGATGCCGCGCTGCTCGCCGCGGTGAACGCGCCCCGCGGGGAGGGGATGCGCGACATCGTCGCGACGATCCAGGCCGATCAGGATCGGATCATCCGCTCGGACGATCCGGGAGTCACGGTGATCGAGGGCGGCCCCGGCACCGGCAAGACGGTGGTGGCGCTGCACCGGGTGGCGTACCTGCTGTACACGCAGCGGGCACGGTTCGAGCGGCACGGCGTGCTGGTGGTGGGCCCGAACTCGACGTTCCTGAACCACATCGGCCGCGTCCTGCCCTCGCTCGGCGAGTCCGACGTGGTGTTCGCGACCCCGGGGACGCTCTACCCGGGCGTCACGGCGCGCGCGGAGGACGAGCCCTCCGTGGCGCGGGTCAAGGGGTCCGCGGCGATGCCGGGGGTGCTCGCCGCCGCGGTGGCGGACGCCGCGACGCTGCCGGCGACCCCGGTCACGATCGGGCTGGGCGCCGGCGACGTGCGGATCTCGGCGGACGTGGTGGGGTGGGCGCGCGACGAGGCCCGGATGAGCGGCCGCCCGCACAACGAGGCGCGCGCCGTGTTCCTCGACGTGCTCACGTGGGCGATCACCGAGCGCGCGCTGGGCCGGATCGGGAAGCAGTGGTTGCGCCGCGAGGATACCCGCGCCTGGGAGGAGATGCGCGCCACCATGCTCGCCGACCTCGCGGTGGACGGGACGTTCCGGCGGACCGTCGATGCGCTGTGGCCGCGGCTCACGCCGGAGACGCTGCTCGCGGACCTGCTGACCTCGCCCGAACGCCTCGCCGCGGTGGGCGCGGACCCGTCGCTGCTGCGGCGCGACGGTGCCGCCTGGACCGTGTCCGACGTGCCGCTGCTCGACGAGCTCGCGGAGCTGCTCGGGCCGATCGACGAGGCGCCCGACGAGGCCGCCGCCGAAACCGAGAGGGAGCGCAGGGAGTTCGCGGAGGGCGTGCTGGATTCGCTGGTATCGCGGGCGGATTCGATGGACGACGACGACCACCTGTTCGCCACCGACCTGCTGTACGCGGACGACCTGGCGGACCGGTTCGAGGAGCGGGACACGCGGGAGTTGTCGGAGCGCGCGGCGGCGGACCGCACCTGGGTGTACCGGCACGTGGTGGTCGACGAGGCGCAGGAGCTCTCGGCGATGGACTGGCGGGTCCTGATGCGGCGCTGCCCGTCCCGCTCGTTCACCGTGGTCGGCGACCTGACGCAGCGCAGCGCCCCCGCCGGGGCGCGCTCCTGGGCGGAGGTGCTCGATCCCCACGTCGCGGGCCGGTGGGCGTACACCGCGCTCACGGTGAACTACCGCACCCCGTCGGAGATCATTGCGGTGGCGGCCGACCTGCTGGCCGTGTTCGCGCCCGACGCCGAAGCCCCGGAGTCCGTGCGCTCCAACGGCGTTCGCCCCTGGGCGCGGCGGGTGACCGATGCGGAACTGCCCGGCACCATCGAGGACTTCGTGCGCGCGGAGTCCGCGCGGGAGGGCACGTCCGCCGTCATCGGGCCGGACGGTACGCCGGGGGCGCTCACCCCGGCGCAGGCGAAGGGGCTCGAGTTCGACGCGGTGCTCGTGGTCGATCCCGAGGTGATCCTGGCGGACGGCGAGCGCGGCGCCGCGGAGCTGTACGTGGCCTTGACCCGCGCCACGCAGCGGCTCGGCGTGCTGCACCGCGCGCCGCTGCCGGCGTGCCTGGCCGGGCTCGAGAGCCCCGTCCCCGCTCGCTGACGCCGTGCTCGGCGTGCTCAGCCCCCGCCCTTGATCCAGTCCAGCGCGATCGCCACGACGGCCGCGTTGAAGAAGAAGCTGAGCACGCTGTGCACGATCACGAGGCGGCGGGTGGAGAAATAGTCGCGGGCGTAGATCTGCGCGAACGCGGTGTGCAGGAGCAGCCACGAGAGGAGGACCGTGGCCGCGGCGGCGGGCTGGAGCGCCGGACCGCGGCAAGCCAGGCCAGGCCGAGCAGGGTGAGTGCGGTCTCGAGCAGGGGGACCAGGACCGACCGTCGCGTGCGGTCAGCTTTCCACGGCGCCGGATCCGCGCGGATACCATCGGGTCATGCCGCCCGCCCGCTCGAGCCCGTCGCGCTACGTGCAGCTGCGGTTCCTCGAGGCCGGGATGGCGGTGCTGACCGAGCGCGGGCACGCCGGCCTCAAGCTGGCCGCGGTGTGCGCGCAGGCGGGCGCCTCGACCGGCAGCTTCTACCACGCCTTCCCGAGCTGGCCGGAGTTCACCTCGGCGCTCATCGGGTACTGGCGGGAGACCAAGAGCGACCGGATCATCGAGGCCGCCCGCCAGGTGCCGGACGCGTACGACCGGCTCATGTCCCTCATCGACACGGGCATGACGCTGCCGCACGCGACGGAGGCCGCGATCCGCGTGTGGGCGGCGCACGACCCGGAGGTGGCGCGGCACCAGGCGGAGGTCGATCTGGAGCGGCGGGACGTGATCGCGGAGACGTACGCGGAGGTCCTCGGCGACCGGGATCTGGCGCGGAAGTACGCGACCACCGCGCTGTACCTGCTGGTGGGTTACGAGAGCGGGACGCTGCAGTCGCTGGAGACCCTCGCGTTCGCCTTCCGCACCTTCACCGACGGTGCGCTCGGCGCCCTGCCCGGATCCGAGTGAGCGTCAGCCCGCCGGGCGGACGACCAGGGAGTCGAGCAGCGCGAACACCTGGCGGGTGAGGACGGCGGCCGCCGCTTCGTCGCCGTGCACGCGGCGCCGCACGGCGCGCTCGAAGGGGCCGTCGAGCGCGGCGTAGGTCCCGGCCGAATCCAGCAGGGGCACACCGCCGGCCAGCTCCGCGTACCGGCTCACGACCCGCCAGATCATGGCCTCGAGGGAGCCGTCGATCTCCCGAACGTCGTCGGTGAGCGCGGCCTCGAACATCGCCTGCGACCGCAGGTCGTACCAGAGCTTGTGGGTGGCCAGATCGTGCTCCATCGTGGCGGCGAGCCGTTGCGCGAACCGGGTGCGCAGGGCGCCCGCGTCGTCGTCGGCGCGGAGCACGTCGTCGTAGGAGGCGATGCACTCGGCCTTGTACAGGTGCACGCAGTGCGCGATCAGGTCCAGCCGGTCGGCGAAGTAGTAGTGCAGCACGCCGTGGCTGTACTCCGAGTTCGCGGCGATCTCGCGCAGGCTGGTGCGCGCGTAGCCGAGTTCGGAGAGGGTCTTGAGCGCCGCGCGGGCCAGCTCGTCCCGCTTGGCGGCGACCTTGGTCGCGTGCTTGGTGGCACCCACGGCGGCGGGTGCGCTCGCCTGCGTGATGGTCTCGGTCACGCGCACTCCCTTTCCTCCGGCCTACTCCTCCGTCCGACGGATGCGCCGGTATCGCCCCAGGATAACCCCCTGCGGCGGCCGGTAGCGGCGCCCCGTCGGAATCGTCTTGACGATTGTCCAACTTTTTTCTTGACAGTCGTC
Organism: Tsukamurella paurometabola; assembly: GCA_040391845.1. Classification (GTDB taxonomy): domain Bacteria; phylum Actinomycetota; class Actinomycetes; order Mycobacteriales; family Mycobacteriaceae; genus Tsukamurella; species Tsukamurella paurometabola_B. The sequence continues at coordinate 8,606 of JBEBXD010000115.1, forward strand.
TAGATTCTGGAATGTGACGGGCGCCACATTCGCGTCCAGCACGGAAGATCCGTTCCACTCGATCAAGGGAGTAGTCGTGAGTGCATTCGATCTGACCGGACGCCGGGTCCTCGTCACCGGCGGAGCCCAGGGACTCGGGGAGGGCATGGCGCGCGCGCTGGCCGCCGCCGGCGCCCGGGTCATGCTGGGCGACCTGCAATCCGAGCGCGCCGCGTCCGTGGCCGGGGAGATCGGCGGCGGGGCGGGCGCCGTCCCCCTCGACGTCACGGACGAGGAAAGCTGGGCGGCGGCGATCGACGCGGTCGTCGCGCAGCTCGGCGGGCTCGACGTCCTCGTCAACAACGCGGGGGTGGAGATCTCCGGCCTGCTCACCGACATCGCCGTCGACGACGTGCGGCGCCAGCTCGACGTGAACGTGCTCGGCACTGCCCTGGGCCTCAAGCACGGGCTCCGGGCGATGCGGCCGGGCGGGGCCGCCGGCAGCGGCGGCGCGATCATCAACGTGGCGTCGGTCGCGGCCACGATCGCCTTCCCGGGCATCGCGATCTACTCCGCCACCAAGTCCGCCATCGACCGGATGACCCGCGTCGCCGCCATGGAGGCAGGGAAGCTCGGCTACGGCGTGCGCGTGAACTGCATCTACCCCGGCCTCGTTCCCACCGAGATGGGCACCGGCCTGGCCGTGGACATGGCGGAGCTCGGCCTGTTCGGATCGCCGGACGAGGCCGTGGAGGCCGTGGTCGGCCTCACCCCGAGCGGCCGGCTCGGCGAGGTGCAGGACATGGCCGATGCGGTCGTGTTCCTCGCCTCGGACGCCTCCCGCTTCGTCAACGGCGCCGGGCTGCCCGTCGACGGCGGCATGGGCATGTGAAGCACCAACCCCTGGAGCAAGTGACATCGTGAGACGAAGGAGAACAGAACATGAGTAACAAGCCGGTAGTGGTGTACGGGGCCTCGGGATACACGGGCCGCCTCATCTGCGAATACCTGCGCGAGTACAACGTGCCGTTCACCGCGGCGGGCCGCGACGAGGGCAGGCTCACCGATTCGATGAACTCGAACGTCGCGGGTATCGAGACCGCCGACTACGAGGTGGTGGCCGTCGATCACGACGTGGCATCGCTCACCGAACTGTTCCGCGGCAGCACGGTGGTGCTCAACACCGTGGGGCCGTTCATGAAGCTCGGCGACGCGGTGGTGGAGGCCGCGCTGGCGGCCGGCGCCCACTACAGCGACACCACGGGCGAGCAGGACTGGCTGATCCACGCGGAGAAGACCTTCCACGACCGTTACGCCGAGGCCGGGCTGCTGCTCGCGCCCGGCATCGCCCAGATGTACACCACGGGTGAGATCGCCGCCCAGATAGCGCTGGAGACGCCGGGGCTGGACACTCTGGACATCGCGGTGTTCTGGGGCGGCAGCCCGACCATCGCCTCCACTCGCACCATCCTGGTGAACGCGGCGGGCGGCGACGCCTTCTACCTGGAGCAGAACCAGTACGTGCCGTTCGATCCGATGCAGGGCCTGGTGCCCCTCGTCGTGCCGGGGCAGCACGAGCTGGCGCAGTCGCTGCCGTGGGGCGGCACCTCGCATCCCGTGTGGTTCAAACGCGATCCGCGTGTGGCGAACTGCAAGGCGCAGGGCGGTGTGTTCAATACGGCCCTGATGAACAACGTGCCCGTGATCGTGGCCGACGCGCTCGAGGCCACCAAGGACATGACGCCCGAGGATCGCGCGTCGGCGCTCGACGAGGTCGCCGCGCAGGTGATGAATTCGATGCCGCCGCGCGAGAATCCGCGCGTGAACAAGTCGCTGGACTCGGTGCACGCGTCCGGCCCGCTGGGCCGCTCGCACGTGGTGATCCACGGCAACAGCAACTACAAGCAGACCGGCCTGCTGCAGGCGTACGCCGCGTACTCCCTGCTGCAGCAGCCGCCGAAGCGGGTGGGCCTCGCCTCCGGGTGCCAGGCGTTCGGTCACCGGGAGCTCGAGGGCGTGCTACGCACGTTCGGACTGATCTCCGAGCCCATCGTCACGGTGCACCGATGACGGTCGGACCGCTCCCGCCGGTGCCCGCGCTGCCCGAGCTCCGGGCGGCGGCGGCACCCTCGGCCCCCGCCGTCGCGGACGACCGGACAGCACTCACCAACACCGACTACGCGGCCGCCGTGCGGGCGGCCGCGGGGCGGCTGCGGGGCCACGGCGTGGGG
>JBEBXD010000116.1:0-10565 GCA_040391845.1 Tsukamurella paurometabola
ACGGTGCCACCGTGGGCGACGGTCTCCTTGACGAACTCGTAGGCCTTGTCGATGTAGGTCAGCGTCTGCTGCAGATCGATGATGTAGATGCCGTTGCGGTCGGTGAAGATGAATCGCTTCATCTTCGGGTTCCACCGGCGGGTCTGGTGACCGAAGTGCGCGCCGCTGTCCAGCAGCTGCTTCATGGTTACGACAGCCATGATGCCTCTTTCTCAGTTGTGGTTCACACGCCGCGACGACCGGTTCCCGCAGGTCAGCGGGCCGGACGATGCGCGGTGTCCTGGTGTTCCGCCGCACTGCACCCCTCCGGGGAGGGGACCGCGCTGCACGGCACGCCGCTGGGCGGCGCCGGGGGAACACGCGAAGTCACTCCGCCATCGGGACGGAGCGCAGAGCAAGCATACGCCCGCAGCCGTCGACCTGCGAAATCGCGGGGATCTCACAGGTCGACGACGCGCGTTCGGTTACGCGTCGACGGGCGCGGCGGCGCGCTCGACGGTGCGCTTCTCCCAGAACGTCGCGTTGGCGATGCCCAGCGGCGTGGGATCGAACTGCGGGTCGACGCCCAGCTTCTGCTGCCGCTCGTAGTCCCGCAGCGCCTTGAAGGCGGCGTTCTGCAGCACCAGGATGCCGATGATGTTGAGCCACGCCATGAGTCCGACGCCGAGGTCGCCCATCGCCCACGCATCCTTGGCGGTGGCCACCGCGCCGATCGCCACCGACACGAGGATCAGAACCTGGAGCAGCATCGTCATGATCCGGCCCAGCGGCGCGCCCAGCACCGGAACGATCACCGTGGTCGCGCGCCCCATGATGAACCGCAGGTTGGTCTCGGCCATGTAGTAGTAGGCCACGATGGTGGTGAAGCAGAAGAACGCCAGCGAGATCGCGATGAAGCTGGCGCCCGCGCCGTTGAACACGGTGTCGAAGCCCTGCTGCGCGTACGCCGGGCCGACTTCCGGGTCGCCGGTGAGCGCGCCGCCGTCGGCGAGCACGCGGCCGTCCGCCGAATCCCCCTCGAACACGCGGTACGCGCCGGTGCTGAGGATGATGAACGCGGTGGCGGAGCACACGAACAGGGTGTCCACGTACACGGCGAAGGCCTGCGCGAGCCCCTGCTTGGCGGGGTGACTGACCTCGGCGGCGGCCGCGGCGTGCGGTCCGGTGCCCTGCCCGGCCTCGTTCGAGTAGACGCCGCGCTTGACGCCCCACATGACGGCGGTGCCGACGAGGGCGCCGAAGCCGGCCGAGAAGTCGAAGGCCTCGCGCACGATGAGCTGGAAGACGCCGGGGACGGCATCGGCGTTGAACGCCATGATGATCAGCGCGGCCGCGATGTAGAGGACGGCCATGAACGGCACGACGAACGACGCGAACGTGGCGATGCGCTTGACGCCGCCGATGATCACGAACGCGAGCACGATCACGGTGCCCACGGCGGCGACCCACGGCGCGATCGACCAGGCGCTCTCCATCGCCACCGCCATCGAGTTCGCCTGCACCATCGGCATCAGCAGGCCGCACGCGAGCACGGTCACCGCGGCGAACAGCAGCCCGTACACGTTTCCGATCACCGCGAACCGGCCGTGCGCGAGGGCGCGGCGGAAGTAGTAGGCCGGCCCGCCGCGGTACTCGCCCGTGAGCTTGTCGCGCTCCTTGTAGATCTGGCCCAGCGTGCACTCGACGTAGGACGTCGACGCGCCGAGGAACGCCATGACCCACATCCACAGCACCGCGCCGGGGCCGCCGAACGCGATGGCGGTGGCGACGCCGGCGATGTTGCCGGTGCCGACGCGCCCGGCCAGCGACATGGCCAGGGCCTGGAACGAACTCACCCCGGAGACCGATTTCTCGCCGTGGATGAGCTGCCCGAGCATCGCCGGGATCTGGCGCACCTGAACCAGGCGCGATCGGATGGAGAAGTAGACGCCGACCCCGAGGCAGAGGTAGATGAGCGCAGGGCTCCAAACGTACTCGTTCAGGGTGGCCAACATGTCTGACATGGGAGCAACCTTAAAGGCAGTCCCAACAGCGTGGGGTGCAACGGCAATCATCGGTTACGGGGTCGTAATCGAATCGCAAAGCCGCCGAGCCCGGTCAGGTGGTGAAGAGGTCGTCGAGGTGCCGGTCGATCGCGGCGAGCGCGTCGCCCGACCCGATCACCCCCAGTTCCAGGAGGGGCGTCAGGCCGGTGAGCGCGAGCAGCCGGTCCGCTTCGGTCGACGGTGCGCGGTCCCCCGCGATCCGACCGTCGGCGATCGCGCCGCGGACGAGCTCCTCGACCCGCGCGCGCCCTTGGATCATCCCCTCGCGGGTGCGGGAACGGATCGCGTCGTCGTGCAGCGCCTCGAGGACGTAGGCGGCGTTCATGCGGCTGGTCGCGCGCGAATCCGGGTGCAGCGGAAGCATCTCGGTGAGCACGAGGCGCAGTACGTCGCGCGGGTGCGGCTCCGCGCCGAGCTCCTCCAGTCCCTGTGCGACGCGGGCCGCGCTCTGTTCCGCCGCGAAGTCCATCGCGAAGCCGAGCAGTTCCTGCCGGGACGTGAAGTAGTGCTGCACCTGGCCGTGCGACATCCCCGCCTCCTTCGCGACCTCGCGCAGGCTCAGCCGAAGGACGCCCGAGGCGTCCACCACGCGCCACAGTGCGCGGGCGATCTCCTCGCGCCGCTCCCGGTGATCTACCTGTTTCGGCACTGTCAGAACCTCCGATCGTTGTCATACACTTGAAATAATACAACTGGCTGATAACGTCGGTGGTCCGACACGCCACCCGAGAGGAGTCGATGTGAGCGAGCATCCCCGAGTCCGCACCGCGGAGGGCGTCGTCGAGGGCCTGCGCCTCGGCGGCAACGCCGTCTTCCGCGGCATCCCCTACGCGCAGCCACCCGTCGGGGCGCTGCGCTTCGCCGGGCCGGCACCGGCACCCCGCTGGGACGGGGTCCGCCCCGCGGTCGACTTCGGGCCTCCGCCGCCGCAGTCCGGGCCCGGCCCCAAAGCGGACGCGTCGGACGACCCGGGCTGGCTCACCGTCACCGTCTGCACCCCGGACCCGGGCCGGTCGGGATGGCCGGTACTGGTGTGGATCTCCTGCGGCGGCTACATGGCGGGGACCGCTGCCGACCCGATGTTCGATCCCACCGCGCTCGCGAGCGAGGGGCTGGTGGTCGTGAGCGTGCAGTGCCGGATGGGCGCCGAGGGCTTCGCGCTGCTGGACGGCGCACCGTCGAACCGGGGCCTGCTCGACCAGATCGCGGCGCTCGAATGGATTCGGCGGAACATCGCCGCGTTCGGCGGAGACCCCGGCGCCGTCACCATCGCGGGCACGTCGGGCGGCGCGGGATCGGTCGCCGCGCTGCTCACGATCCCGCGGGCACGCCCCCTGTTCCGGCGGGCCATCACCCATTCGGTGCCCGGCCTGAACATCACCCCGGCACTGGCGGCGGAGGTCACGCAGCAGCTCGCGGATCGCCTCGGCGTCGCGCCCACCGCCGTGGGGTTCGCCGATGTACCGCCGCAGCGGCTCGCGGACGAGGTCACCGCGCTGTGCGCGGACTCCCCCGCCCACAGGGAACGGTGGGGCCGGCTCGCGACTCTCGGGATCGTCGTCTGCCCGATCATCGACGGGGACCTCCTGCCGCAGACCCCGTGGGACGCGTTCGCCTCCGGCCGCGCCGCGGGCGTCGAACTGCTCGCAGGGCACATGCGCGACGAGTTCCGACTGTTCAGCGTCATGATGGGCGTGCGCGGCACATTCACCGACGAGGACGCGGCCACGGCGATGCGGGTGTTCGCGCCCTGTGATCCCGCCCGGTACCGCGCCGCGTACCCGCGGGCGACGGCGGACGAGATGGTGGAGATCGTGTACTCCGACGCCACGTTCCGAATGCCGTCCGTGCTGCTCGCCGAGGCGAACGCCGCGGCCGGCGGCACGTCGTTCCTGTTCGAGATGCGGTGGGAGTCCGACGCCTACGGCGCCTGCCACAGCATCGACGTCCCACTCGCCTTCGGAACCCTTGACTGCCCGACGGGACGCATGTTCTTCGGCGACGATCCCGCGCCCGCGGTCCGCGCGCTGTCGGACGAGCTGCTCCACGCGTGGGTGCGGTTCTGCCGCACCGGCGATCCGGGCTGGCCCCGGTTCGAGGCGGAGGACCGCAGCACCAGGCTCCTCGACGACCCGTCGACCACGGCGCCGTACCCGGAGGAACGATCGCGCCGCCTCTGGCAGGGCCGCCCGCCCGCCCCGTTCGCCCCCGCCTGAGCGGACGCGGATTCAAGCGGGCAGCCGCGCGGCGAGGCCGTCGAGCAGGAACCGGACGGCGTCGTCGAACCGCTCATCGGGCGAGCCCCAGGCGGTGGGGCCGGCCTGCGCGGTGAGCGGGTACTCCGCCGCCCCGATCGCCGCCGCGCGCGCGGCACCGTCGTAGCCCTCGGCGGGCGTACCGTCGGGCCCGAACACCTCCTGCTCCTCGATCACGAACCCGACCACGAGGTCCCGCAGGGACGACATCGCGAGCGCGGCGTCCCGCAGGCCGAAGCCCGCGTCCACCAGCATCCGCAGCGGCCGCTCGCCGGCCCGCACCACCTCGACGTCCGTGAACTTCGAGCCACTGAACACGCGGGCGCCGTCGGTGTGGGAGCGCAGGACCGCGCGCAGCCGGCGGGCCCCGTCCCGGATCTCCGTGCGCCAGTCGTCGGCGGGCGGGCCGACGGGGAGCGCTCGGCGCATGAGTTCGGTCGCCACCTCGTCGAGCAGGTCGCGCTTCGAGGCGAAGTGCCAGTACAGCGCCGGTGGCTTGACGTCGAGTCGGTCCGCGATCCGCCGCAGCGTCAGGCTCTCGGCGCCCACCTCGTCGAGCACGGCCAGGGCCGCCGTCACCACGTCCGCACGATTGAGTCCCACCCCTTCACCTTAACGGTGTTAAGCTCGAAGCACGATTTAACGTCGTTAAGGAGATTTCGATGAAAGCCGCCCTCGCCACCTACGCCGACACCCCCGTCTGGGCCGACGCACCCGAACCGGAGGCCGGACCCGGCCTCGCCACCGTCTCGATGCGCGCCGTCGCGCTGCACAACCTCGCGCGCGGCGTCGCGGACGGACGGCACTACTCCGCGCCCGCCGCACCGGGATTCGTCATCGGGGTCGACGGGGTCGGCGTCACCGAGGACGGCCGCCGCGTGTACGTCTCGGCGCCCGGAACCGCCGCCGCGACCATCGCCGTACCCGAGTCGACCCTCGTCGAGATCCCCGACGGGCTGGACGACCTGCAGGCCGCCGCGGCCGTGAACGCGGTGATGTCGTCCTGGATGGCGATGACGGTCCGCACCCGGGTGCACCCCGGGCAGACGGTGCTGGTGCTCGGCGCAACGGGCGGCTCCGGGCGCCCCGCCGTCGCCGTGGCGCGGCACCTGGGCGCACGGGTGATCGCCGCCGGCCGCAACGCCGCGGTGCTCGCCGCACTGGGCGCGGACGCGACGATCGACCTCACGGCGCCCGAGGAGGAGATCGGCGCCGCGCTGCGCGCCGAGAAGATCGACGTGGTGATCGACTACCTGTGGGGCCGCCCCGCCGAGCTCACGCTGGCGGCGCTGGCGAAACGCGGACCGTCGCAGTTCGTGCAGATCGGCACGATGGCGGGACCGGACATCTCCCTGCCCGGCGCGCTGCTGCGCTCGACGGACATCCGGCTGCTCGGCAGCGGTTTCGGTTCCTTCACCGCCGCCGAGGCCCTCGCCGCGCGGCCGGGGATCCTCGACGCCGTGCTCGAGCTGGGGATCGAGATGGACCTGCGCGCCGTACCCGCGGCGTCCGTCGCCGAGGCCTGGCGCGAGGACACCGCGGGCAAGCGGGTGGTGCTCACGCTGTAGCGGCGAGCTCCGGGGCCCGGTCCTGCGCCGACTCGTCGGCGTACACGTCCTTGCGGGGTGCGTTGTAGGCGGCCTCGTCGAGGATGCCCTCCTGCTTGGCCACGATGGTGGGGATCAGGGCCTGGCCGGTCACGTTGAGTGCGGTGCGGCCCATGTCCACGATCGGCTCGACGGCCAGCAGCAGGCCCACGCCGGCGAGCGGCAGCCCCAGGGTCGAGAGGGTGAGCGTGAGCATCACCGTGGCGCCGGTGGTGCCCGCGGTGGCGGCGGAGCCGACGACCGAGACGATCACGATCAGCAGGTACTGCACGAAGTTCAGCTCGATGCCGAAGAACTGCGCGACGAAGATCGCGGCGATGGCCGGGTAGATCGCGGCGCAGCCGTCCATCTTGGTGGTCGCGCCGAGCGGCACCGCGAAGGACGCGTACTCGCGGGGCACGCCGAGGTTCCGCTCGGTCACGCGCTCGGTGACGGGCAGGGTGCCGATCGAGCTGCGGGAGACGAAGCCGAGCTGCGTGGCCGGCCACACGCCGCTGAAGAACTGCTTCACGGAGAGGCCGTGCGCCTTGATGATCACCGGGTACACGATGAGCCCGACGATGAGGATGCCGAGGTAGACCGCGCCCGTGAACACGCCCAGCGAGCCGATCGCGTTCCAACCGTAGGTCGCGACGGCGGTGCCGATCAGCGCCGCGGTGCCGATCGGGGCCAGCCGGATGATCCACCACAGCACCTTCTGGATGATCGCCAGCAGCGAGGCGTTGAAGGAGATGAACGGCTCGGCCTTCTCCCCCACCTTGAGCGCGGCGATGCCGATGGCGGCGGCCACCACCAGGACCTGCAGCACGTTGAAGCTGAGCGAGACGGAACCGTCGGACGCCTTGGCCTGCAGGCCCAGGAAGTTCGACGGGACGAGGCCGGTCAGGAAGGCCCACCAGGACCCGGTGCTCGACGGTGCCTTGCCCTCGCCCGTCACGGTGGTGTGCGCCCCGGGCTGCAGGACGAGGCCGAGCACGATGCCGATGACCACCGCGATGAACGCGGTGATCGCGAACCACAGCAGCGTCTTGGCGGCCAGCCGCGCGGCGTTGGTCACGTTGCGCAGGTTGGCGATCGAGGCGATGACCGCGGTCACCACCAGCGGGACCACCGCCACGGTGAGCAGCTTGACGTAGCTGGAGCCGATCGTCTTGAGGGTTCCCACCAGCCAGTTGACGTTGCCGTCCGCCGCCGGGGCCATGCTCCGCGCGAGCAGTCCGAGCAGCACGCCGGCGACGAGACCGACGATGATCTGGAAGCCGAAGTTCTTCAGCAGCGCGGGCACGCGCGAGGAGGTTTCCACAGAGGCCATGTCGTCGTGCAACGCCCGGCGCGCGGGGGATGTTCCCTTTCGCTCACACTGAGCGGAATGCCCGCGCCGCCACCCGCAGGGCTGCGGGCTGCTGCGCGCACCGGATTTCGCCCCCGGCGCGCACCTGCGGTTGGATTGACCGGTGACGAACCCCCGTGCCGACTCCCGAGGAAGCCTGCGGCTGGCCCTGATCCTGGGCTCGCTCTCGGCGTTCGGCCCGATCACGACCGACCTGTACCTTCCCGCGCTCCCGGCGGCGGCCGAGGATCTCGGCGCCTCGCAGCCGGCGATCCAGGTGACGCTCACGGCGTGCCTGATCGGGCTTGCGCTCGGGCAGGTGTTCGTGGGCCCGCTCTCGGACACGATCGGCCGCCGCCGCCCGATGATCGCCGGGATGGCGCTGTTCGTGGCGGGCTCGCTGCTGTGCGCGATCGCCCCCTCGGTGTACCTGTTGGACGTCGCCCGGCTGCTGCAGGGCCTGGCGGGCGCGGCGGGGATCGTGCTCAGCCTGGCCATCGTCCGGGACCTGTACGAGGGGGTGGCCGCGGCGCGGATGATCGCCGCGCTCATGGCGGTCGGCGGGGTGGCGCCCATCGTCGCGCCCCTCGCGGGGGCGCAGCTGCTGCGGTTCATGGACTGGCGGGGCCTGTTCGTGGTCCTCGCCGTCCTCGGCCTCGTGCTGCTCGCGATCGCCGCGGCCGAGGTGCGGGAGACCCTGCCCGAGGACCGGCGGCGCCCGGCGCGGTGGGGCGCGGTGGCGGGCGGCTTCGCCGCGCTGGCGCGGGACCGCCGGTTCGTCGCGCTCACGCTGGCGAGCGCCCTGGGCTTCGCCGCGATGTTCGCGTACATCTCGACCTCCGCGTTCGTCTTCCAGAGCCACTACGGCTACTCCGAAGCGCAGTTCAGCGTGGTGTTCGCGGTCAACGCGACGGGTCTACTGACCACCAACCTGCTCGCCGGCCGCTTGGTGGGCCGGGTGCGGGTCGCGACGCTGGTGATCATCGGCCTGAGCGGCATGGTGGTCGGGTCGGTGGGTGCGCTGGCCGCGCTCGCGGCGGCGCGGCCGCCGCTGGTGATCGTGGCGCTGTTCGTCACGGTGTCGAGCCTCGGTCTGGTGATGCCGACGGTGGCGGCCCTCGCGCTCGAGGACCACGGGGACCTGGCCGGAACCGCATCGGCGGCGCTGGGCTCCGCCCGCATGCTGCTGGGCGGGATCGCCGCGGCGCTCGCGGGCATCGGCGGCGATCCGGTGGTGCTGGGCTCGGTGATGGTGCTGTGCGCGGCGGGTGCCGCCGTGTCGTTCGCGATCGCCAAGCGGGGCCCAAGCGTGAGCCGGTAACGTGACCCGCATGACCGATTCATTGTCCCGAAGTTATCGTTCGCTGCCCGGAATCAGCAGTCGCGCGTGGGAGCACCCCGCCGACCGCGCCGCCCTCGTCGCGCTGCGGAACCTCAAGGGCTTCGACACGGTGCTCAAGGCGATCTCCGCGCTACTGCGCGAGCGCCAGCACCGCCTGCTGTTCCTCGCCTCGGCGGTGCGGGTGGACGAACGGCAGTTCCCACACCTGCACGACCTGCTGGAGGACTGCGTCCGGGTGCTCGACGCCCCGTCGACCCCCGAACTGTTCGTCCTGCAGGACCCGACGGTGAACGCGATGACGATCGGCATGGACCGCCCGTTCATCGTGATCAACACCGGCCTGCTCGATCTCCTCGACGACGAGGAGCAGCGGTTCGTGGTGGGTCACGAACTGGGGCACGCACTCTCGGGCCACGCGGTGTACCGCACCATGCTGATGCACCTGGTGCGGCTCGCGGGCACCTTCGGGCTCATCCCCGTCGGCGGTTGGGCGTTGCGGGCGCTGGTCGCGGCCCTCATGGAATGGCAGCGCAAGTCGGAACTGTCGGGCGACCGGGCCGGCCTGCTGTGCGTCCAGGACCCGGATGTGGCCCTGCGCGTGCACATGAAGACGGCCGGCGGCACCCGCCTGTCGGAGATGGACACCCAGCGCTTCCTCGCCCAGGCGGCGGAGTACGAGCGCACGGGCGACCTCCGCGACGGCGTGCTGAAGCTCCTCAACCTCGAGCTGCGGTCGCACCCCTTCTCGGTGCTGCGCGCAGCCGACCTGAACCGCTGGGTGGAGCGCGGCGACTACGGCCGGATCCTGGGCGGCGAGTACCCGCAGCGCGCCGACGACGACAAGGCCAGTGCCGCAGACGAGTTCAAGTCCGCGGCGCGCGTGTACAAGGACGGCTTCGACGCCTCCGCCGATCCGCTCATCACCACGCTCCGCGACTTCGGCTCCTCCGCGGTGAACACCGTGGGCCAGGGCGTCACCGACGTCGCGACCGGCGTCGGGCGCAAGATCGACGAGTGGCGCCGCAACTCCGCCCGCAAGTACGACGAGGACGAGTGACCGCGGACCTCCGGTTCAGCCGGGCGCAGTGAGCGCTCCCAGGTCGATCCGCAGGTCGCAGGGGACCGTCGTGGTGAACACGCCGCGTACGGCGTCGCCCCGGTAGGCCCCGCCGACCAGCGTGAGCACCTTCGCCGACGGGCCGGCGTCGAGATCGATGATCCAGTAGGCGTCGACGCCGGCTCTCTCGTACTCGGCACGCTTGGTGACCTGATCCGTGTGCCGATTCCGCGGGGAGAGAATCTCCACCGCGAGACGCACTCTCTCGGCCCGGAGCGGCTCGGCGGCCTCGCGGTCGAACACCACCACGTCCGGCACCCGCACCGTGGGCCGATCGCCGCGGGCGAGTACGACCTCCACCTCGAAGAGGCACCGGAGCGATCGAGGAATCTGCTCGCGAATCTGCCTGCACAGCGCGTACATTGCTTCCGCGTGCTCGAATCTCGGCCTCGGCGACACTTCCACGACCCCCCGTACGAGCTCGAACCGGGCCGATGCGTCCTCCCCCAAGGCGCACCACTGATCCAGCGACATCGTCGCCTGATGCTGTGGAGCCGCGGTCATGGCTCGCATCGTACTCCCGCGGCGCCCCGGACCGCGGTCCGAAAGCGGCTCGCGGGCAGTCCCTGTGGAGGAACGCTCCTCCTCCACAGGCGGGTCCGTTCCGTCCTGTTTCCGACGGTGCCGTACGGCACGGTGGGGCCATGCGCACCGTGATCCCGGTCCTCCTGTTCGTGGTCGCCCTGCTGTGCGGGCCCGCCCCGCCCGCCCGCGCGGCGGGCGACTACGACTGGCCGCTGGACCCGCGGCCGGCGGTCGCCCGGCCGTTCGCGAACCCGGAGAAGCGTTGGCAACCGGGGCACCGCGGCGCGGGCCGCCCCCCCCCCCCCCCGGCCCCCGGGGTGGCGGCGGGCGGCGGGCGGGGGCCA